>NZ_CAWPSZ010000052.1:0-319404 GCF_963890955.1 Pseudomonas sp. MF6747 | reverse complement strand
AGCCCGCTCGCCACGGACACGCCTCTCGCCGCAGAAAGCCCGCGCCTACAGTTTGTGTTTGATCAGCGGAAACAGGCTGTTGAGGGTATCGATCAACCGCACCAGATAGATGGGTTTGCGAAACAGGTCCAGCACCTGCAAGCGCAGCATGTCGCTCACGTCATCCATCTCGGCATGACCGGACATCACGATCACCGGCAAGTGTTGGCGATCGGTGTGTTCGCGCAGGCGCTTTATCAAGGAGATGCCACTTTCCTCAGGCATGCGCAGGTCAGTGATGACCAGCGCGATGTCGGGGTTCAGGGTCAGCTCCTGCAGCGCGTAGGTGACGGAGGTGGCGGTAAAACAAACGAAGCCCTCGTTCTCCAGCGACTCCGCCAGTTCTACGAGGGCATCTTCTTCGTCGTCCACCAACAGGATTTGTTGGCGAAAAGGTGCGGATGCAGCATTCATGGGTACTACCTAGCATTGCCAATCAATAACGAGCGTACTCACAGGATGCTGCCTGCAACTTACGTCGTGGTAATGGCGCTCTGAATTTTACCGAAGAAGATCGTGATCTGAGGCCCCAGTGTCGTGCCTGCGGCGAGTACAACCAGCGCCACAATGGCCACGAGGATGAGGTATTCAATCGCCGTCGCTCCCTCTTTATTGTGCAAGAGCAACTGAAGCTGAACATGCAGTTTCATCAACAGATCAAGCACCATCGTACTTCTCCTCTGGCGACTGAACGCCATAGCAAGGGATTGCACAGTCATTGTTTACGTTGTGGTAATCGCGGTCTGGATTTTGCCAAAGAACAACGTGATCTTCGGTCCTAGCGTAGTACCGGCTGCCAGTATCACCAACGCTACAATTGCCACGAGAATAAGGTATTCAATCGCCGTGGCGCCTTCCTTGCGATGAAAAAGCAGCTGGAGTTGAACGTGAAGTTTAATCAACAGATCAAGGATCATTGTACTGCTCCTTTGGCGACCAGGCGCCCTATCACGGTGTCCTGCACAGTAATTGCGATGTGCCACCTGAGCATTGTCAACAAACCCCGCGCTCACAACTGTAAGAACGGATTAATTACAAAGTAGAGGTCGCCTTACTGACGCCTTAAATCCGTGATTTAAAAGGCTACTTATGGCGGGGCGAAGAAATCTTTCTGTCAGTAATGGCATTTCGTCCTAGCTGAACTACCTTCAAATAGCGAAATAGTTAGTCAGCTGTTCATAGCAGCCGGTTGCGTGATTGGCCTGTTCGGATAGACGGGCTGTGGTGCAACAGGAAAAGGAGAGCCGTCGTGAACACACGTCTGAGTATGATACTGGCTGGCGTGCTTTTGGTCGGCGCACTGTTTGCCGGTTATTGGGGATTGGTGCTCAGTCGTGAACCTGCCCCGGCGCCGCCACCGCCGCCCCAGACCGCGCCGGTCGAAAAGGCCGTCGCCGTGGTGGAAGACCAGACCCGCCAGCCGGTGGTCGTGCTGGCCCACGATGTCCCCCCCTTTGTCGCCCTGAATGCCGCCGACCTCAGTGTAGAAAAACTGCGCACGGTGCCAGCTGGCAGCATGACCAGTGTCGACCAGGCCATTGGCCGCACGCCCTGGCGCGCGTTGCAGGCCGGTACCTGGCTCAACGAAGAAAGCTTCACGCCTGGCGGGCCTTTGGCGCGCATGATCCGTCCCGACGAACGCGCCCTGGCGGTGGCCGTGGATGAAGTGATCGGCGCAGCCGGCCAGTTGAGTCCCGGCGACTACGTGGATGTGTTGCTCTATCTGCGCCAGGACACCGCCAACCTTGAACAGTCTGCCCAAGTGGTCGTCCCCGCCATGCGCTTGCTCAGCGTCGGCGACCAAATGGGCCTGACCAACGACGGCACTCCCGCCTCCCCGCCTGCGATGACCGCCGAAGAAAAAGCCCAACGCCGCGCGCCCTCACGCACGGTTGTGCTGGCGGTGCCCGAGCAACTGTTGAGCCGGCTGATGCTCGCCTCCCAGGCCGGCACGTTGCGCCTGGCCGTGCGCAGTGCCGACGAACGCTTGCTAAGCCAGTACTGGGCCGGCGAAAGCGACGCACCGGGCAAGCTGCAAAGCGCCAACCGCGACCTCTATCAGTTCACGCAACTGGCCTTTGCCCAAGCCCCGAAAAAAGTCGCCCAGAGCGCTCCGCACCGCACCGGTGTGGAGGTGATTCGCGGCAACCAAGCAACCCAACAAACGCCTGATTGAACAAGGATGCTGTGCATGAGCCGACGTTTCGCACCGGTGTTCACGCTGAAAATTGCCTGTGCCCTGCTGCTGTCGAACCTGTCGGTGGGCGGGGCCGTGGCCGCCACCGGCAACTGCAGTAGCTTGGGCCAATTACCCGCAGCCCTTTCGGTGGGCGAAGGCCTGCAACAGGAGCTGCAATCACCGGTGGCGATCACGCGCCTGGCCATCGGCGATCCGAAAATCGCCGACGTGCACCTCAACGGCGATCGCGGTTTCCTGCTGACCGGCATCGCCTCCGGCACCACCAGCCTGATGGTCTGGACCGCCTGCTCCAACACGCCGCGCCAGAGCATGGTGTTCGTCAAAGGCAAGGCCACAGCGGCGCTGACCAGCCTGTCACTGGCACCCGCGGATGACCCCTCGCTGCCCAGCCAGGTGCAGACCGACATCCGCTTTGTCGAGGTCAGCCGCACCAAACTCAAGGAAGCCAGCACCAAGATCCTGGGCATGGGCAAGAACTTCTTCCTCGGCAGCCCCAACCTGTTATTTCCCACGCCCAGCACCTTCAAGCTGCCGGTGAGCGCTGACCAGTTCAACATCGGCTTTGGCGGCGGGCGTGTCTCGGCGATGATCAACGCCCTGGAAAGCAGCGGTTTTGCCTACACCCTGGCACGCCCAAGCCTGGTGGCCATGAGCGGGCAAAGCGCGACCTTCCTCGCCGGGGGCGAGATCCCGATCCCGGTGCCCAGCAGTGGCAGTGACACCATCTCGATCGAGTACAAAGAGTTCGGCATTCGCCTGACCCTGACCCCCACCGTCATCGACCGCAACCGGATTTCCCTCAAGGTGGCACCGGAAGTCAGCGAGCTGGACTACACCAACGCCGTGGTCATTCAAAACATCCAGGTACCGGCGCTGACCATCCGCCGCACCGACACCAGCGTGTCCCTGGCCGATGGCGAAAGCTTCGTGATCAGCGGCCTGATCAGCAGCAACAACACCACCAACATCAGCAAGTTTCCGGGCCTGGGTGACATCCCGATCCTGGGCGCGTTCTTTCGCGATTCCTCGGTCAACCGCCAGGACAAAGAGCTGCTGATGATCGTCACGCCGCACCTGGTTCAGCCGCTGGCCGCCAACGCTCAACTGCCGTCGTTGCCTGGCGAGAACCTGCGTAACTACGACCCGAACTGGTACCGCCTGTACTTCCTGGAAAACGGTAATTTCGACCGCAACAATGGGTTGTCACAATGAGCGATAGCCTGAGCCAGACCTTTCTGGCAATCACCCGCAACACCACTGATCTTGAGTGGCTGCAGGGCGCGCTGGCACCGCTTGGCCAAGTGGTCAGTGCCGGCAGCGGTACGCTGGACGAGTTACTGGCGCTGGTCGATGTGACCTTCGCCAACCTGGTGTTTGTCGGCCTCGACCGCGAGCATGTGGTGGCCCAGAGCGCGCTGATCGAAGGCGCGCTGGAAGCCAAGCCGATGCTGGCCATCGTCGCCCTCGGTGACGGCATGGACAACCAGTTGGTGCTCAATGCGATGCGCGCCGGGGCGCGGGATTTTGTCGCCTATGGTTCACGCTCCAGCGAGGTGGCCGGGCTGGTGCGCCGCCTGAGTAAACGCCTGCCGCCCGTGACCACCAACGCCCAACTGGGCGGCCTCACGGTGCTGTACGGCACTCAAAGCAATGCCGACGGCGCCCTGCTCGCAGGTCACTTGGCGCTGGTTGTACAAAAGAGCGGCCAGCAAACCCTGCTGCTGGACCTGGGCCTGCCACGCGGTGACAGCCTGGCGCTGCTGGGGCTGGAAAGCTCGTTCAATTTTGGCGATGCCCTGCGCCACCTGCGGCGGCTGGACGCGACCTTGATCAACAGCGCCTTCACCTCTGCCGAGGACGGCCTGCGCATCCTCGCCTACGCCCCCAACGATGAGCCCCTGGAGCAGACCAGCGCTGCCGAGCTGTACATGCTGCTCAGCGCCCTGCGCCAGCACTTCCAGCACATCGTGGTCAACCTCGCCGGCCAGCAGGACAGTGAAGCGCTGCGCACCTTTGTCAGCCACTGCGACAAGCTGCTGTGGTGCACCGATCAAAGCGTACTCGACTGCCGTCGCAACCTCGCGATACTCAACCAGTGGCGCGAAAAAGGCATGAAACTGGAGCACGCCAAGCTGCTGGTCGATCGCTATATCAAAAGCTGCGCGCCCGATTCCGAGGCGCTGGGAAAGAGCTTCGGGCTGGAGGTAATCGCCGTGTTGCCATTGAGCCCGGAAGTACGCCTGAATGCGAAAAACCAGGGCCAGACCTTATTCGCCCTGGCCCCGCGAGAACCGCTGACCCTTGGCCTGAAAACCCTGGGCGAACGCCTGGCAAAACGCTCCGAAGGCATGAAAAAACAATCTCATAACTGGCTTGACCGCCTGCTGGGCACCGGCAAATGAACGGCGAAAAACTCTTCGGCGCCCCCGCTCGCGGCATCGGTGGCAACACCGACCACGATGGGCTCAAGTTGGTGCTGCATCGGTACATCATCGATGCCATCGAAGAGTCGGGCAAGAATCTGCTGGAAGGCTCACGCCCGCTGCTGGCGCAATTTGTCATCGACAAAGTGGCCGAATACATCAACCGCATGCACCTGGCGATCTCGCGCTATGAAATGGAGCGCCTGGCCGAAGAAATCGTCGATGAACTGACCGGTTTCGGCCCACTGGAAGTGCTGCTGCGCGACCCGTCGGTGACGGAAATCCTGGTCAACGGCCCCCACCGAGTGTTTATCGAGCGTGACGGTTTGCTGCATCAAAGTGACCTGCGCTTTATCGACTCGCACCACGTGGAGCGCGTCATGCAGCGCATCCTCGCGCCTCTGGGCCGGCGTCTGGACGAGTCCTCGCCCATGGTGGATGCGCGCCTGCCCGATGGCAGCCGGGTCAACGCGATCATCCCGCCGATTGCCCTGGACGGGCCGTGCCTGTCGATTCGGAAATTTCGCAAGGACATGCTCAAGAGCAGCGACCTGGTGGCCATGCAGACCATCGACCAGAATATCTTCGACTTCTTCCAGGAAGCGGTGGGCAAGCGCTGCAACATCCTCATCAGCGGCGGCACCGGCACCGGTAAAACCACGCTGCTGAATATTCTCAGTCAGCTGATCAACCCGCATGAGCGGCTCGTCACCATCGAAGATGTGGCCGAACTGCAACTGGGTCACCCTCACGTCGTGCGCCTGGAAACCCGCCCGCCGAACGCCGAGGGCCATGGTGAGGTGAAAGCCAGCGACCTGATCCGCAACGCCCTGCGGATGCGCCCCGACCGCATCATTCTGGGTGAGATTCGCGGCGTGGAAGTGCTTGATGTACTGACCGCCATGAACACCGGCCACGACGGTTCCATGAGTACCGTGCACGCCAACAACGCGGCAGACGCTTTGCTGCGCCTGGAAACCCTGGTGGGCTTGACCGGCCGTGTGGTGGCGGAGAAAACCCTGCGACAAATGATCTGTGCGGCGCTGGACGTGGTGATTCAACTGACCCGCCTGCCGGACGGCCGCCGTTGCGTCAGCGAAGTGGTCGAGGTGGTGGGCATCCGTGAAGACGTGTACGTGACCAACACCCTGTTCCGCCATGACCGGCGCACCGGCTTCGGCTTCCTGCGCGAGGCGGTCAACCCGGCCGGTGAAAAACTGCGCCGCGAACCGTTACTGCCTTGAAGAGGACGCAAGCATGACCGGGGCCATCCTGCTGCTCATCTGCCTGATTCTGATCGGCCTGTCGATTCGCTCCTTCCAGATCGGTTTGCGCCGCGCCCAGACCGAACGCGTGCTCGGCCGCCTCGCCGAAGGCCAGCCGCAGCTCGTCGAAGAGAACAGCCAGTGGAGCGGCGTGGAGCGCATGTTCCTGCGCGCAGGCCTGGGCAAACCCAGTGACAACCTCGGCCTGTGGCTGGCGATCTGGGCGCTGGGCGCAGTCCTGGGCCTGCTGGTTGCCGGCTGGATCGGTCTGTTGGTGATGTTGGTGTTGCCGCTGCTGTTACTGCGCCTGTACATCGCCTGGCGCTATCAACGGCGGATCAAGCGCATGATCGAACAACTGCCGCAATTGCTCGACCACACCGTGCGCAGCCTCAAGGCCGGGCGAACCCTGGCCGACGCGGTGCTGGGCGGCATCGAGATTACCGAAGACCCGCTGCAACAAGCCATGGGCCGTATCCGGCGCAACGTGCAACTGGGCGTGAGCCTGCCGGAATCGGCCCACGACTTTGCCGAATTCTACGAGCGCGATGAGTTTCGCCTGTTCGCGCTGGGTTTGAAGGTCAACCACCGCTATGGCGGCAACGCCAGCGAGCTGTTGGAAAACCTGATCAAGATGATCCGCGAACGTGAGCAAGCTGCCCGCCAGCTGCGCGCGTTGACCGGCGAAACGCGGGTCACGGCCTATGTGCTCACCGCCCTGCCGATCTCGATGATCGGCTACTTCCTGGCGGTAAATCCCGCGTACCTGATGACCATGTGGAACGACGGCACCGGGCGCATTCTGTTGTTCGTGGCGCTGGTGATGCAGTTGTTGGGCTGCTTCACCTTGTGGCGCATGTTGCGGAGCGTATGAGATGGCGATTGCACTGCTGATCAGCGCTGTACTGTTCATCGCCGCCCTCGGGTTGGTGCTGGCCAACCTGATAAAACACCGGCGCGGCCAGCGCCTGGTTGCCCAACGTTTGCAGGGCCAGATGGCGCGCGAACACACGTTCGGCACGCTGATGCGCCAGCTGGGTAGCAGCCCGCTCGCGCAACGCTCGGTGAGCCTGGACAACGAAACCCAGATCCTGCTCAACCGTGTCGGTTGGCGCAAAGCCAACCAGCGCTCGATGTTCGCCGCCTTCCAGGTCGGTACGCCGTTGCTGCTGTTGATCATTACCCTGGTGGTCCAGGAGGTGATGTACCCCGCGACCGGCTCGCCGTGGCTGGCGCCGTTGCTGGCGCTCGGCATCGGTTATCTGTTGCCCAAGCGCATTCTGGCCAGGGCCGCCAAGGCGCGCCAGCAACGCATCTCCCGCGAGGTATCGACCTTCATTCCGCTGCTGCGCATCCTGTTCGAATCCGGCATGGCGGTTGAACAAGCGCTGCGCGTGCTGAGCATTGAAGCGCAACGTCTGTTGCCGGCGCTGACCCATGAGTTGCGCTTGATCCTCACACGGGTCGACTCGGGCCTTGAGCTGAGCGAGGAACTGGGCAAGACCGCTCGGCTGCTGGCCGTGGATGAATTCACCGACACCTGCACCATCCTCCAGCAACTGGTTCAGCAAGGCGGCGGCGCGATGAAATCGCTGCTGTCGCTCAAGCAATTGCTCGACGACCGACGCCTCACGCGGATTCAGGAATTCGTCTCGAAGATGTCGGCAAAAATGTCCGTGGTAATGATGGTGTTTTTGTTTCCCGCCTTGCTGATCGTGCTCGGGGGGCCCGCCTTTATTGGCATCACCCGGGCCTTGAGTAACTTATGAGGAGCGCCCGATGAAAGCCTTGATAGCCGGTTTGAGCCTGTTGCTGCTGAGTGGCTGCGCCACCAATGGCCAAACCCCGTGGGGCGCGTTTACCGGCACCGGCAGTTGCCCCAAGCCCAGTTCCGATCAGGAGCTGTCGCTGAACCTGGCCGATGAAATGGCCGGCGACGGCAAGCTGCACGCCAGCCTCGCCAACCTGCAAAGCTTGCCGGCCAATCTGCCCCAGGTGCGCCTGCGCCAGGCCAAGGCCTATCGCCTGCTCGGGCGCAGCGAAGCCGAGCCGTTGTACCGCAGCCTGATCGGCACCTGCATGGCCGCCGAAGGCGAACACGGCCTGGGGCAGATCGCTTCGGCCAAGGGCGATAACGGGCAAGCAATGGCCCACTTGCAACGCGCCGCCCGGCTGGCGCCTACCGACGAGAAAATCCGCAATGACCTGGGCGTGGTGTACCTCAACCAACTGCGCCTGGAAGACGCACGCTTTGAATTCATGACCGCCATGGAACTCAAGCAAAGCGACCCGCTGGCGGCGGTCAACCTGGTGACGCTGTTGATTTATCAGGACAACTGGAAGCAGGCCGCGCAACTGGTCAGCCAGATGGGCCTGAGCCCCGAGCAAGTCACTGAGGCCCAGGCCCGCGCCGAGAAACTCAAAGGCTCAGGCACGCCCGTCGCCAAAGCCAAGGATCAAGTCGCCGCCGTCAGTGATGCCGCAAGCACCCCGAGGAATTGATGATGAAAACACCTTATCTCGCCAGCCTGGCCATGCTCGTGTTGCCCTTCAGCGCCATGGCCATTGAGCCCGGCCCGTCGTCGCCGCAGCAGGCCTTGACCGAGCAATGGCTGACGCTGCAGGTCACGGGCAGCGCGGCGTCGCAAACGCCTCAGAAGGCCTCTGCGGCCGAACGTGACAAGGCGCACCAGCGTTTACTGGACAGCTACAAGTATCCGATTCCGGAATATTTCGATCAGAAGGTGGGGGGCAAAACTCAAGGGAGTAATTGAGAAAAAACCTGCCAGGTCTCCATCAACAGGTGGGAGCGGGCTTGCCCGCGATGACGGTGTGTCAGCTAATACAGCCGTGACTGATCCACCGCCATCGCGGGCAAGCCCGCTCCCACATTTTGACCGAGTTTAAACGGGCAGATCAGTGCGCCGTCACTCGCTGGCGCAGCGCTGAATTATTTGGCGATAACGCCAATGCCAATTGCGTGCGGTTGTGCATGTGCGTCAGGCGCAGTACTTGGGACACGTACAGCTTCACCGTGTTTTCAGTGATGCCCAATTCGCAGGCAATCTGATAGTTGGTCTGCCCCTTCCCCACCAGCCGTGCGACATCCAATTGGCGTGGCGACAACTGGTTGAAGATCGCCGGGATTTCCACCGGCCCGGCGTCCTCGGCCGACACCTCGTCGCTTTCCCCCCCAGGCCGGCTGCTGCGCACTTTATCGAGGTCCTGATACAGGTCGTTGATGGACTCGGAAAGAAACTGCAGTTTCTGGTTCAAGTTACCCAGCTGCAGGTCCTTTTTGCGCTCTTGCAGCGCGGCTTCCTGGCGCTGCAAGCCTTCGAGCAACTCGTGCAGGTTGATCGGTTTCTGGTAGTAGTCCGCGATGCCTGCGCGCAGGGCCTTGATCACGTCCTGCTTGTCGGCACGACCGGTCAACATAATGGCTTCGAACGCGCGCTGCTTACCGGCGATTTTTTGCAGGGCCTGCACTAACTCGATACCATCCATCTCCGGCATATGCAGGTCGCACAGCACCAGGCCGATGTCGGCATCTTCGCTGAAACGCTTCAGGGCCTGTTGGCTGGATTCACATGGGACGCAGCGGTAACCGCTGCTTTCAAGAAATTCACAGAGCTCTTCCACGATCAGCGGCTGATCATCGACAACGAGCACTTTTACCGCAGAGGTAAGCTTGTTCACGCGCTACTCCATGCATTTCAAGCCAAAAGATTGACCATCCCTTTACGACACATATTCCCGTATATCTACTCATTAAACGTAGACGTACTTTCTGACTATGTACATAGCGTTAATCCCCCCTGACGACTAATGGATCCAAAACCACGCAACACTAAAACCCACCAGTAAAAACGGGGCGAATGGCTGCTTTTTTGACACACCGGGCGCCAGATAGCCCATGTGCTTTTTAAGATGTTGATTCATATGCGGCCAAAGCGTTGGCGCAACGATCAGCCAGACTAAGTTGGCGACTGCCGCCCCTACAAACGACCACAGCAAGTACTTCGCATCCGACACCAACGCCAATGCTGCAAGCAGCTTTACGTCCCCCGCGCCCAGACGACCGACGGCGTAGCCAGGCAAGGTCAGCAGCAGCGCCAGAAAAAACGCCAACAGCCCCTGCCCGGTCGACGCCCCCAGCCACGTGGTGCCCGTCCAGAACAGATAGATCATCGCCAACAAGGCAACGCCCAGCGTCAGACGATTGGCGAGTAACCGCTGCCGAACATCCTGCGCTGCACACAGCACCAACCACACCATCACCACTGCGCCATGGATCACGTAAAAAACATCCCTTTTTGCCGATTGATTCTATGCTGATATCAAGTAGTAGCCGTCAGGGTAGACGCGGTGATGAAAACAAGCCTCCCGGATAAGCAAAAAGGCGCGGCAGCAATCGAATTCATTGCTGTGTTCGTGATTTTTTTTGCCGTGTTCTACGGCATGGTCAGCTATAGCCTGCCGCTGCTGTTGTTGCAGTCGTTCAACCAGGCGACGGCAGAAGCCGTGCGGCTGAGCGTGGCGCTGGACCCCAACATGCAGGGCTACGCCGCCGCCGTGCAAAACACCGCCAAAACCGCAGTCGCCAACCGTTTGCTGTGGATCCCGCCCGCCTACAAATTCGACGCCGCCACGCAAGTTACCACCACCTTCAACAGCGGCTTGTTGTTAGTGAAGATCAACTACCCCACAGCCAACCTGCAGGCGGTAATGCCGTTTATTGTCCTGCCCGGCATCGGCACGGTACCGCAGCTGCCGACGACGCTGCAGGCCACCTCGAGCCTGCAGTTTTGACCTCGGGGGACAAATTCTTCGGGCGCCTGCTCGGCCGAAGCAGCGCGCTGGCCCTGGACACGCCTGCGCCGCATGCCGCCGGGCTGCACCTGTGGTTGGACGCGCACGGCCGCGTGCTCGAAATCAGCGGTGCACTGCGTCCACATCTGGCGCAGTACACGGGTTCACCGCCCCTCCTGGACCTGTTGTGTGCCCACAGCGCGAGGGTGGTAGAAGGCGTTCCTGCCGATTGGCAGCGCCACAGCCTCGACCTGGATTTTCGCGGCGTCGCCGGGCAAGTCCTGCAAACGCGAGGCACGATTGAAGCCCAGGATAACGGCTGGCTGCTGCATGCCGTGGACATCGGCGATTTGCTCAATGGCCGGCACCTGGCAGAGCAGCGCGAACAGAATCAGCAATTGGCCAGCCTTGTGAGTGAACACCTGAGTGTGTGCAGCCTCAGCCGGCTGCCCGACGTGTTCAACGAACAGTTGGCCAGCGTGGCGCAGCGTTGGCGCATCCCGTGCGTGGCCCTCGCGCTGCTCGATCAAGAGGACCAGGACTGGGTGATCTACAGCCAGTATGCCAACCATGATGCGCCGCTGTTCTGGCACGACGGGCAGCGCCTCGGCACCTGCCTGGACAGCCTCAACGGCACTGCCCCGCTGAGTTTGCAGGCACCTTATGGACGCGGAGAACACCCGCGGTTGCACAGCGTATTCGGCAATGCCGACGGGTTTCTGGTGCCGTATCGCGATGGCCAGGGCGTGGCCGCGTGGTTACTGTGCGGCGCGTACAACGGCCAGCCGCACATGCGCGACCGCGATTGGCTGAACCTCGCCGCCGCCCTCGCCGCGCCGTTGCTCGGCCGCCTGCGCGAGCAACGCCACCACCAACAATTGGAGCGCCTGGAAGCCCTGCAAGGCCTGCTGGGCACCGGCTGGTTCGAGTTGCTGCCGGCCAGTTCTGAAATCCAACTCGCGCCGCAATTGATGCGCAACATCGGCTCAGAGCAAGCCCAAACCCGGCAAGCCCTCGACACCTGGCTGGCGTTCATCCACCCCGCCGACCGGGAGGAACTGCACAGCCGCCTGCGCGACCTGCAGACCCTGGGCAAGCCGTTGCTCGCCAGCGTACGCCTCAACCGTGGCGACAGCGCCCAACCGCCCACCTGGTATCGCGTGCAGGGCCAAGTGCTGGGCGTGGGTGAGCAACGCCGCTGGGTCGGGTTCATGCTCGACATCAGCGACATCAAGAACCAGCAGGTGCAAGCCGATGCCGCCCATGCTCGCCTGGATAACCTGATTGCCAGCTCACCGGCGGTGATCTACGTGCAGCGCTACGTGAACGGCGCTCTGCTGCCGGTGTTTTTCAGTGACAGCCTGCTGCCGTTGCTGGGCCGCACCCTGGCCGAGTGCAGCCACGACAGCCTGGTGCAATGGGTGCATCCCGACGACCGCGACCTGTACTTTCAGCGCACGCGCCAACTGCTGCGCGAAGGCAGCGTGCGCAGTCGTTACCGTGTGCAGGACACACACGGCGATTACCACTGGCTGCTCGACGAAGCCAAATTGCTGCGCGACGACCTGGGCCTGCCGGTGGAAGCAATTGGCCTGTGGCTGGACGTCACCGACGCGACCTTGGCCGCGCAACAGGTCAAGGACAGCGAGGAGCGTTACCGAATTCTGGTGGAAGACTCCCCGGCGATGATCTGCCGCTACCGCCCGGACCTGACCCTGACCTTCGGCAACACGCCATTGGCCAACTACCTCGAATGCCGGCCCGCACAGTTGCGCGGGCTGAACCTGGGCAACTGGCTCTCAGCCGAACAGCGCGAGGCGTTTGTGCAGCGTATCGGGCAGTTGACCCCGGAGTTTCCAGTCAGCACCGCCGAAATCAGCCTGCAACTGCCCGGGCGCGAACACGCCTGGTGGGTCTGGTCGGACCGCGGCGTGTTCGATGAGCACGGTGCCCTGGTCGAGGTGCAGGCCGTGGGCCGCGACAACACCGAAGTGCGTCGCTCGCAGCAGCAACTGACGCAAAGCGCAAAAATGGCCACCCTCGGTGAAATGGCCACCGGCCTGGCCCATGAGATCAACCAGCCGCTGAACGTGATGCGCATGGCCGTCGTCAATGTGCTCAAGCGCCTGGGCAATGGCGACGTGCAGGTCGATTACCTCACCGAAAAACTCCAGCGCATCGACGCCCAGGTTCAACGCGCAGCCCGGGTGGTGGACCATATGCGCGTGTTTGGCCGCCGCTCGGAGGTCGAGCAGCAACCGTTCGACCCGGCGCAGGCGGTTGAGGGCACCCTGTCGCTGCTCAGTGAAGGCCTGCGCGGCAAAGGCGTGGAAGTTCGCCTGACCCAGGCGGACGTTCCCGTGCAGGTCAAAGGTTACGTCGACCAGCTTGAACAGGTGCTGATCAACCTGATGGTCAACGCCCGCGATGCCCTGCTGGGCCAGCGCGAAAAAAACCCTGAGCTGCGCCCGTGGATTGCCGTGCACACCGAACACGATAGCCGCCACGTGCGCATCTGGGTCGAGGACAACGGCGGGGGCATTGACCCGCGCTTGCTCGAGCGGATCTTCGAACCGTTCTTCACCACCAAGCCGATTGGCGTGGGCACCGGGTTGGGCCTGTCGGTGAGCTACGGCATCGTTGAAAACATGGGCGGACGCCTCAGCGTCAGCAATGGCGAACACGGCGCGCGGTTTTGTGTGGAACTGCCCAGGGCCACCGACGTTTAGATCACCAGGTAGGCCTCGCCGGTCTGGCCGCAGGTCAGGTTGGCGCCCACGTTCACATTCGTCAGGCTGATGCCCAACATGTTCAACAGGTTGTTGAGGATCGGGTTGAGCAGCGGCCCCAGCAGGCTGTCCACCACCGGGGTGACGATGGCGCTGACGCCGCCGAGCAGCGACACGACGCTTGCCGCCAGCGCGCCCAACGGGTTACTGCCGACCGGCTGGTACGCCGTAATGCCTACGCCATTAAGCGTGGTCGACAGGCTGCTGACCACATTGGTTGCCGGCGCGGCAGCCTGATAGGTCGGGGTGAGGCCCACGTTAGGTGGCGTGGCGAACGGCGCAGTACTGGAGAACACCAGGGTCTGATTGCTCGCCGCAATCGGGCTTAGCACCTTGATCGCGACGCCACCGCCGGCGAACGGTACACGCGTACCGCAAGTGCCGATTCCGAGGATTTCATGGCAGGTCTTGGTGCCGATATCGATCAGCGCCAAAGGCGCCACGGTCATCGGCAAGGTGCTGGAAAACGCATTGGTGATAGCGCCCACATTCAGCGACGCCAGCGAGGTGGTGGTGTAGGCCGTCAGGCTCTTGGTGCCAGCGCTGCCCGTCGGGCAACTGTAGGCGGTGACATAGCTGCTGGCGCCGCCGGCATCCAGCACGATATTGAGCGGCAGGTTGCCCGGCAACGCCAGCAGGTCCAGTTGTTGGCAGCCGGCCCCCAGCAAACACAGCGCCGAGTTGATCGTGCTCACCAGGTTCAGGCTCAACAGGCTGTTGATCACCGGCGTCAGCGGCCCCACCAGGTTATTCACAGCCGTGGTGAGCCCCGACAAACTACTCAGCACCGGCAGGCTGACCGTCACCTCGGTGCGCACCTGGGCAGTGCGCACATAAATCGCATTCGGCCCCTGGGGGTTGGCCGCGGCCAACGCCGGGTCGCCAATCGCCGAGAGTTGCGGCGGCTCGATCACTTTGACCTGCGTGGTGATATTGGCCAGCCCCAGCAGGCTGACGGGTAAGGTCGCGGCAGCCGCACTCTGGCTGTTGGACAGCTGCACCACGCCCTGAATCAGCTGGAACACCTGCAGGTTGGCATTCAGCGCGGCGGCGGTAGTGCCCGTCTGCAACTGCAGGATCTGCCCGAGGGTCAGCGGGGCCTGGTTGATGGCGGCGATTTTCAAGCTGCCCAGGGCCGTCAGTACATCCGCCGTCGCGCCGTTGGCGGTGAGCACCGTGATTGCGGCCTGGATCAACTGCGAGGCGGTGACATTGGTGTTGAGCAGTTGGGTGTAGTTACCTGCGGTCACGCCCAGGTTGATCGCCAGTTGGTCGAGGTAACTGAGCAGGCTGATATTGGTATTGAGCAAGCCATTCCAGCCGGCGAGTGTCAGGTTGAGGTTGCCGCCGAGCAAGCCGCTGAACAAGGGGTTCAACAGGCTTGCGCTGGCGGTGTTGACGCTGGCCAACGTGCTGTTGATGGTCAGTTGGGCCAAGGATGGCGTGGGCTTGGCCGCCACCGCCGTGGCTGACAGGACCGTGTTGAGGCTGACCGGGTTGCCGGAAAACAGCGCCCACACGCCGCCGGCCACGCTGGTCGTGACGGTTTTGCTGGCCACTACCTGAATGGCTGACGACAGCGCGGGGTTTGCGCTGAACGTGCGCTGGCCCGAGGCGCCAGTGGTGACGGAGCCACAGCTGGTCACCAGGGTGTTGCCGTTGCCCACCACGAAATAATTGCGCGCCACGCTTTGCCCGGCGTAGGCCGCCGCACTCAACCCTGCCAGGCAGGTGCCATTGCGGCTGACAGCTTCCAGCGCTGCCGTGTCCGCCACGCCTTGCAACTTGCGCTTTTCCAGGTACAAACGGCCGCTGTCGATCACCAGCAAGGTAAACGCCAACACCACCGCCAATACGCCGGCGGCCATCAAGCCAATGGCGCCGCGCTGCTTGCAATGAAATCGGGGAGACATCGAGCACTCCTGTGCCGGCGAGTCGCCGAGCGCTTACTCTCCTGGGGTGTCTTTGAGTGTAGACAAGGGCTGAGGGATGCGCTGACTCAAGGCTGCAGGAGATCCAATGTGGGAGCGGGCTTGCCCGCGATGGCGGTGGGTCGGTCACAGCATTATTGACTGACACTGCGCTATCGGGGGCAAGCCCCCTCCCACAGGGAATTGGGGAAAGGTTTAGTGCGGCGGGTAGTTGGAGAGGATTTTGCTGACGGTGGTGCGGATGGCGTTGTTGCGGTCCTGTGGATTTGGGCTGCTGGCCATCATCTGCTCGTCACTGCCGCGCCACACCAGCTTGCCGTCCTTGCCGTCCAGCAAGTCGATCTGGATGGTTGCGACTTTGTAGGTGATGTTGCGCGTTTCGTTGTACATCGGCGCGCCCCAATAGCCATTCCATGGACCACCCCACGCGCCGCCGTAGTTGGTGGTGACTTGTTGCTGGCGGTCTTCGACGATCAAGTAAGCCTGCACGTTCAGGTCAGCCTTGGTGCCGGCTGCGGCGGGACGCAGGCCGCGTTGGTCAAGTTGTTCGCCCACGGCCTGGCGGATGCGCTGCTCGGTGAGGTCGCTCTTGATCCGCGGATCATCCGGGCGATATTGCAGCGCCGGGTCTTTCCAGGCCCAGTTGCGGTAGGCGCCGAAGTCGCGGCTGGCGTCAAAGTCGTGGTTGACCTGGTTGGACTGGCAACCGCCCAGCAACACGACAACAGCAAGTGCAGCAATGCGACGAAACATGGTTTATCTCCAAAAGACAATTCAGCCTGAGATGAGAATAGCTGCTAACTGGGTGGATAGGCGCTCATTGCCTTCTGCATCGCTTCGCGCAAGGCATCGGCCCGTTGGCTCAGGCTGCCCTGGCTGGCGGTTTCGGCGCTGGTGCTCCACACCGGCTGGCGTGTGCGGGCATCGAACAGGCTGATGCGCGCCACGGCGACCGTCACTTCATACGTGCGCACCACCGGCACGGTGTTGTACATGCCGTAGCCATTGCCATAGCGGTTATAGCCGCCGTAGCCGTAGCCATAGTCGTCCTGGACCTGGCGCAGCCGTTTTTCCAGACGCACATCGGCGCTCACCAGCAGGTCGGGCGCACGGTTGTCATGCAAGGGTCGCAGGCCTCGCTGGTCGAGCGCGCCACTGACCGCCTCGGCAATCTGCGCCGAGTCGGCCCAGGCTGTGCCCGCCGGCAGTTGGCCGTTGAGCCAGCCCCAGCTGCGGTAGGCGCCATAGTCGCGCACCGGCGCCGGGTAGGCGCTGGCATCAAAGGTGTTGGCCGCCTGGGCCGGTGCCGGGGGCATCGGCGCGGAAGCGGCCACGTAGGGATTGGGGCTGGAGCAGGCGCTCAAGCCCACCGACAACAGGATCAAACAGAGACGACGCATTTCGACCTCCGCAGACTGGGCCGCTTAAACCGGACGGCAAATCCAGTGCAAATAACGCCCAAGTCCGGCAAAGCTTGGGTGACGACGGTGAGCGAGTTCCATCTCCAACAAATCCTGCACATCGGCGCGGGCCTGAAATTCCACCGGCATATAGTCGTGGAACACCCGCACGCCACTTTGGCTTTCGACCTGCCAAAGCCCCTCGAGTTGCGCCGCCAACTCCCGCGGGTCGAGCGGCTGCTGCGGGGTGAGGCTCTGCTTCTCGCCGGCCATGTCGTTCTTGCGCATTTTGCGAAAGTGGCCTTTGAGCAGGTTGCGGTAAATCAGCGCATCGCGGTTGTAGAACGCCAGCGACAGCCAGCCGCCCGGCACGGTGAGCTGGTGCAGCACCGGCAGGATCGCATGGGGTTCGGCCAGCCATTCCAGCACGGCGTGGCACAGCACCAAATCGTAGGGCTGGGTGAGTTGGCCGAGCAGTTCTTGCCAGGGTGCGTGGATAAAGGTTGCGCTTTGGCCGGCGTCGGCGAAGCGTTGGCGCGCGCCTTCGAGCATCGGCTCGGCGGGCTCGGCCAGGGTCACTTGGTGGCCGCGCTCGGCCAGCCACAGCGACATATGCCCCAGGCCTGCGCCGATATCCAACACCCGCAATGGACGGTCCGGCAGCGCTTCGATCAGGTCGGCCTGGAGCACCGCCAGGCGAATTGCGCCTTTGGCACCGCCGTAGATTTTCTCGGCAAAGCGCGTGGCCAACTGGTCGAAATGACGATCACTCATGGGCAAACCGCCGTTCGCTGTCGGCCAGCTTGGCGCGTACCACCTCGTTCATGTCCAGGCCCAACTCGCTGCACAGCAACAGCAGGTACAACACGATATCGCCGACTTCCTGCCCGGCGTGGGCGAGTGTGTCGGCGGGTAGCTGGCGCGATTGGTCTTCGCTCAGCCATTGGAAGATTTCCACCAGCTCAGCCATTTCCACACTGGCGGCCATGGCCAGGTTTTTCGGGCTGTGGAACTGCTTCCAGTCGTTGTTATCGCGGATGCGGTGCAGGCGTTCGGTGAGGTGTTCGAGGTTCATGCGGGGGCTCCTGAAGGTGTATAGCTTCGGGGGGATCAGGGATGAAGGCAAGTGAATCCCGGTGGTGTGTTTGAGGGCGCCATTGCGGGTAAGCCAGCTCCCACAGTTGAATCGGGTGTAGATCAAACTTGGGAGGGGTTGCTGGGGGCGCTATCGCGGATAAGCCAGCTCCTACATTTGAATCGGGTGTAGATCAAACTTGGGGGGTTGCTGAGGGCGCCATCGCGGGCAAGCCCGCTCCCACATTTGAATCGGGTGTAGATCAAACTTGGGAGGGGTTGCTGAGAGCGCTATCGCGGGCAAGCCCGCTCCCACATTTGAATCGGGTGTAGATCAAACTTGGGGGGGGGTGCTGAGGGCGCATCGCAGGCCAGCCAGCTCCTACATTTGAATCGGGTGTAGATCAAACTTGGGAGGGGTTGCTGGGAGCGCTATCGCGGGTGAGGCTGCGCCTGCATTTGATAGGTGTTTGCGGGCTTGTTGTGGCGAGCGGGCTTGCCCCGCGTTGGAGCGCGAAGCGGCCCTGAAATCTGACGACGCGAGACATGAGTCTTCTGGGGCTGCTGCGCAGCCCAACGCGGGGCAAGCCCGCTCGCCACAATGGGGTGGGGTGGGTTGGCTAATCGACGACGCTGAATTCGAGGCGGGCGGTTTGGCCGGCTTCGTCGAGGACGCTGAGCTGGTAGCGGCCCAGCTGTTCGAAGCTGGCGTTGATGCTGTCCTGATTGGCGCTGTCGCCCAGTGGCGCGCCGTTGAGGAACCACCAGCGCCGGCCACTGCCGCCCAGGGCGGAGATTTTCAAGTGCAGGGCCTGCTGGCTGGCGGCGGGCAGGCGCAGTTGGTCGCCTTCGCGTACGCCGACGATGGACAGCGGCGACGAGGCGGCCAGCGCTGGCGGCGGGCAATCGGGGTCGGCAGCCGGGATGCGCGCCTCGCGGCGCTCCCCCCTGGGCAGCCAGGGCTCCAGCGGAGCCGGCCACAAGGCGATATTTTTTGACACTGCGCCAGGGCAATGCGCGTCCACCCGCAAGCCTTTGGCATTGACCCACACGCTTTCCATCAATCCCACGCTCAACGGCTGATCCAAGGCCTGCAAGGTCGGCGGCGTGGTGTTGTCCAGCGTCCAGGCAAAGCGCTGACGGCGGCAATTGGGGTCGCTGCGGCTCATGGGCTGGCCCAGCGGCCAACAGATCGCGGCCACGCCAACATTGGCAGGCACCGGCCTGACGGGCGCGCTGATCCCGCGCTGGCTGTCGCGGTTGGTCAGCACGTCATGCACCTGCAACATCAACGGCGCCGCCGACGCCAGACCGAACTGCCCCGGTACGGGCGTGCCGTCGGGCCGGCCAATCCACACGCCGATCAGGTAGCGCGGCCCCACACCCAGCGCCCAGGCATCGCGAAAGCCATAGCTGGTGCCGGTTTTCCAGGCCAGCACCGGGCGCTGCACCAGCTCGGCACGCGGGTCACGGTCGGGCCGCGCCTGGCCGCTGAGGATGCGCCGCACAATCCAGGCGGACCCTGGCGACAGTAACGGCCGTTCTTTAAGCGTATCGTCCGGCTGTAATCGGATAGCAGCACTCCTGCCGTCGCGGGCAAAGGCGCTATAACCGCTGACCAAGTCCTCCAGACGGCTGCCCGCCCCGCCCAGAATCAGCGCCAGGTTCGGTTCGGCCAACGCCGGCAATGCCAGCGGCACGCCGCCGATGCGCATCTGCGCAGCAAACCGTTTCGGCCCATAGGCCTCCAGCAACTGCACCGCCGGCAAATTCAATGAACTGGACAGCGCCGTACTCGCCGGCACTGCGC
Source organism: Pseudomonas sp. MF6747 (assembly GCF_963890955.1). Lineage (NCBI taxonomy): Bacteria > Pseudomonadati > Pseudomonadota > Gammaproteobacteria > Pseudomonadales > Pseudomonadaceae > Pseudomonas > Pseudomonas sp. MF6747. The sequence goes on along the minus strand of NZ_CAWPSZ010000052.1, from coordinate 299,661 downwards.
CGCTGAAACCCATGGAGAAGTTGCCTGGCCGGTAATCGCCATAACGCCGGGGCACGTCCTGCAGCAGCGACTCGGAGTGGATCAACCCCTCGTCCAGCGCCATGCCATACAGAAAGGGTTTCAAGGTCGAGCCGGGCGAGCGCAGCGCGCTGATCATGTCGACATGGCCAAAGCGCTTGGCATCATTGATATCCACCGAGCCGAGGTAGGCGCGCACGGCCATGGTTTCTTCCTCCACCACCAGGATGGCGGCGGAGGTGTGTTCCGGCAGCCGCGCGCGCCAGCCCAGCAGCAGGTCTTCGAGGCGGCGTTGCAGTGTGGCGTCGAGGGTGGTGCGGATCAGCGGCGGGCTGTCCGGACGGTTGAGGCGGCGGGCCAGCAACGGCGCGAGGCTGGGTTCGAGCCGAGGGGCGAGCAGCAGCGGCTCTTGCAGGGCTTCATCAACGGCCGACTGCGGCCACACCTGGAATTCGGCAAGGCGGCGCAGCACTTTGTCGCGGGCCTGCTGGGCACGTTGCGGGTGGCGATCCGGACGCAGACGGCTCGGCGCCTGGGGCAATACGGCGAGCAACGCGGCTTCGGCATGGGTCAGCTGCGCCGGGGACTTGCCCAAATACGCCCAACTGGCCGCCGCCACGCCCTGCAACGTCCCGCCAAAGGGCGCGCGGTTCAGGTACAGATTGAGGATTTCGTCCTTGGACAAATGCCATTCCAACTGCGCAGTGCGCCACAGCTGACGCAGCTTGCCGTGGAAAGTGCGCGAATGCGGGTCGAGCAACCTCGCCACCTGCATCGACAAGGTGCTGCCGCCCGACACCACGCGCGCGCCGGTCAGGTTCTGCCACGTCGCCCGCAGCAGCGCCAGCGGGTTCACGCCGGGGTGCTCGTAAAACCAGCGATCTTCGTAGGTGAGCAGCGCGTCCAGGTAATACGGCGACACCTCACGGGTCTGCACCGGATACCGCCACACGCCATTGGCATCGGCAAAGCGCCACAACGGCGTGCCATCCTCGGCCAGCACCACGCGCGCCAAATCATCCTTGGGCAAAGGCAGCGGCCACATACGATCCGCCAGCCACAACAGCGCAATCACCAACAACACCAAACCCACGCCCACGCGCAGTAAATGTGGGAGCTGGCCTGCCTGCGATGACGGTCTATCAGTCGCCTCACTCACAACGGCCCCACCCCGCCCACAACAAATCGCAAATTCAACCCCGCAAACCTCTATGCTTCACGGAACTAGCCGCGATCCTTCGACCAAAGGCCCAGTGCTGGCAATTTCGTCCACTTATTCATCGAGACACACCTATGCAAGCAGACTTTTTCGGATGGTTGGGTAACACGATTGGCCTGATCATCCACTACATCGTCGAATTCTTCAGTGGGCTGTTCAATATGCTCACCCATGCCGGTGGCGACTTCGTCGGTGGCATGTCCCGCGCACTGGGCATGGACACCTCGATCATCAGCATCATCACCCTGATCATCGGCCTGCTCTTCCTGTATTCGGCCGTTCGCGCCTTCATGCGCGCTTCGATCATCCTGGGCGTCATCTGGCTAATGCTCGGCCTCTGGCTACTCAGCTGGGTCGTCCACTAACCTCACAACCCCCCACTCCCCTGTAGGGGCTGGATTGCCTGCGATAGCGATCTATCAGCCACCAAAATGTGCCGGCTGACCCGCCGCCATCGCGGATAAGCCAGCTCTCACATTTGAACCGAGTGCCTACCGCCAGGTATCAGCGCCCCTTGATCACCAGATCCGCCGGCGTCTCCCCCACCGCTTGCCAGTTCGGCCGATACATCGACTCCACCTGCGGCGGCGGCACGCGATAAGTCCCCGGCGTCACCGCACGCGCCAGGTACAACAAGTGCGTGGTGGCGCCATAACCCTCCAGGTTCATCGCCGCCACATAGCGGTCATCGCGGAACTCCTGGTGCTTGAGCGACGCGTTCTGCATCGACTCGCGCCACTCCTTCACCTGGCTGCTGGCGTTTTCCAGGCTGGCTGCACTTTGTGCCAGGTTCTGGTTCTCCAGCTCCAGGCCAGCCGGCAACAGGTCAACCACCAACGCGTCCGGTACACGCTGCTTGGCGCTGACCGCCACATGCACCAGCACCAAATCACCGCTGTTGACGTTATGCAGGTTCAACGGCTGGCCATTCATGCCCAGGTATTCGCGGCGGATACTCAGGTTGTCGCCGCCCGGTGCCGGTGGCACTTGGGGGTAACCCGAGATCGTCAGTTGCTGGTAAACCGGCGCCTCGCCCTGATTGCTCAGGGTCAGGTCGCTGGACAGCTGCTTGCCATCCAGCGCCAGCGTCGATTGTTGGTTATTCAACGTTTGCACACCGCCACTGCCGGTCAGCGACACCTGCCAGTTCGACTCCGGCTGGGAAAACCCGAGGCGCCCGGCAAGGAACAGTGAATTACGCTCCTGGGTCGAGAGATATGGGCTGGCGGCCAACTGGTCCGAGAGCGTAAACAAACGCTCCTCGCGTTTGCCCTTGGCCAAGTCGTTTTCTTCAAGCAATGCCAGGATCATCGCCTGATCACGCAGCGGGCTGCCGTAGTCGGCCAGCCACTCGTTGGCATTGCGTTGCGCCGCCAGGCCGGCAAGCAAGGCTTGATCGGCACGTGGCTGGTCGCCCATTTTTTGCAGGGCAATGGACAACTGCACCAACGGCAACCCGGAGCGCGCCTCGCTGCGGCGCTCGAAGATACTGCGCAACGCGCCCAATGGCGCTTGCTGACTGCGCGCCAGCACCATGCCGGCATAGGCCTGCACGGCAAAACGGGTGTGGTCGGCGTTGTCGCTGTAATCCACTTCGATCAGGTTGCGTTCCTGCACGTAGCGCAACAGGCGTTCGCTGGCTTTCTTCAGTGCTTCAGGCGGCACGGCAAAGCCCTGGTCGCGGGCGCGCAGCAGGAAGTCGGTGACATAAGCAGTCAGCCAATACTCCTCTTCGCCGTCGGCGCCCCACAAACCAAAGCTGCCGTTGTAGCGCTGCATGCCCAGCAGGCGCTCGATGCCGAGCTCGATCTTGCGTTTGCGTTCGCTGTCCGACTCGCCCTTGACGCCCAGGCGCTTGAGCAGGGCGGCGTCGGCATACAGCGACGGATACAGGCCGCTGGCGGTCTGCTCGAGGCAGCCATAAGGGTAAGCCTTGAGTGCACTGATCTGCGCGCCGAGGTTCAGCGGCGGCCGGCTCGACAGGCTCAACAGTGCCTCGCGCCCCGAGGCATCGAACAGGTCCAGGCTGCCGACCGGCAAGCTCCACGGCTGATCCTTGAGCACTGCGCGGTAATGCTTGAGCAGCGCCGGGTAGGCCGGGCGCACACCCAGGGTCCACTCGCGGCTGAACGGCGGCAGGTTTTCGCCCGGCAGGTCGAGGCCATTTACGGTGACCTTGACCTTGCCCTGCCCTAAGCCGCCCCAGGCTTTGACCGGGATGCGCAAGGTGGTGCGCTGGCCTTGCTTGAGTTCAACAGACTGCGCGCCGCTGTTGACCAGTTCCAGTTGCCCTTCAGTGCTCAACTGCACATCGAGCTTCTGCGCTGTGCCCGACAGGTTGGACAGGTCCAGCGCTAACGTGGTCTGGTCACCACCGGCGAGAAAGCGCGGCGCCGACAGCTCGGCAATCAGCGGCGCGGCAATCACCGTCTTGCCTTCGGCCATGCCATAACGATCATCGCTCCAGGCTTGGGCCATCAGGCGCAATTGGCCATTGAAGTCGGGGATATTGACGCTGACTTCGCCCTCGCCCTGTTCATTCAACGTCACGGGCGCGCTCTGCAACGCCACAATGGTCACGCTGGTGTCCGGGCGCTTGCCGCCCTTGGCCAGCGCCGCATCACCACCGAAGGCCAGGCTGGCCAAACGGCCCTGGCCGGCCTCGATCAACTGGCCGTAGATATCGAACTGGTCCACGCCATAGGCCTTGCGACCAAACAGGCTGGAGTATGGGTCCGGTGTCGGGTATTCGGTGATATTGAGGATGCCCACGTCCACGGCCGCCAGCAGCACATGCACCTGCTTGGGCACGCTGCCGTCAGCGTTCCTGGCGGCGATCTTCACCGTCAGCGGTTGTTTGGGGCGCATTTTTTCCGGCGCGGTGAGGGTCAGGCCGAGTTTGCGCTGGGTGCGATCCAGTGGCAGGTGCAGCAAACCCACGGCCCGTTTAGGCGTGATATTGGCCTTGCGCTCACCCGGACGAATCACCAGCGCGCTGACGTACAGGTCATGGCGCGACCATTTCGGGTCGAGCTTCACGGCGAAGCTTTTGCCTTCGGCCGGCACATCGATTTCCTGCCACCACAGCGGCCCTTCACTGGATTCCACCAGCAGGTAGCCTTTACCGGCTGCCGGTGGCGTGACGGTGACATTGGCGGTATCGCCATCGCCATACGCCGGTTTATCCAACGCCAATTTGACTTGGTCGGGGCGCACGGCACCGCCTTCGGTGTTGTCCTGGGCCTGGTAACCGGCCCAGAAACGCAGGCTGCTGACCAGCCCGGTTTGCGGGTCTTCGACCTCGACACGGTACGGGCCCCACTCGACCTGGAAGCTGACCTTGGCGGTGTCGCCAGCCTTGATATTCAGGGTCTGCTCGTCGAGGTTGAGGAATTTCTCGTTGAAGTGGTAACTCCAGCCGTCGCTTTCCGAGTAGTTCCAGTAGTAGTCGCGGCGCTCACGCACCAGGCGCACCTTGAGGTTTTGCGCGGCGAGTTTCTGCCCGTCCTGGTTGGCCAGCAGCACTTCGAATTCCGCTGGGCCATCGCCGTTGGTTTCCTTGCCATCAAACAAACCACGCAGGCCCGGCAGTTGCTCGGCCGGCCAGATCGGCTGCACCAGGCGCCGAGTGATCGGGCGCCCACCTGACTCTTGCAGGCTGGCTTGCACGATCAGTTGCAGGGGTGACTTGGCCTCGGCCCATTTGCTTTCCAGCGTCAGGTCTTCCTGGCCCTTGGCGTCGAGCACGCTTTCGTCCAGCTCGAAATCCTGACTCAGTTCTTCTTCGGTGACGGAGCCGAACTGGTAGCCCGGCAGCGATTTGACGGCCTCGCGCAACGGGCGCACATACACTTGCCCGCTGACGCGGTTGCCCGATGCCGGTGCGCCGTAGAGGTAGCGACCATTGACGTGAATCACCGGGTTATCCGCCGGGCTCAAGGCTGTGTCACTGCCCTTGAGTTCCAGCGCCAGGCGCTCGGGCAGGAAGTCTTCGACAAGAAACTCATACAGCTGCGGCTTGCCGTCGCCCAGGTCGAACACCAGTTGCCAGCGCCCGGTCGGCGCTTCACCGGCCAACTGCAATTGATACTGATAGAGGCCCGACGCATCGGCATCCCACACGAACTTGCGGCTGACCTGCTCATCCGGCCGGCGCACCTCCACGCTCACCGGTTGCGGCTTGACGGCATTGCCATCCTTGTCGCGCAACAAAGCGTTGAGCAGCACGGTTTCACCGGGGCGATACAGGTCACGTGGGCCGAACACAAAAAACTGCAGTGGGTGCGCCGGCTGGCCGCCGATATCGAACTCGGCCAGGTCCAGCGCAGCGCTGTCCAGACGCAGCAGGCTGGTCTGTTCGCCAAGCTTGGCCAGCAACACCTGGGCCTTTTTCGGCAGCGGCAACTCGGCATGGCCACCCTTTTCGGTCTTGCCCTGGCCCAGCACACGGCCTTCGGCATCCAGCACTTCGAGGTCCACGCCCTCCAGCGCCTTGCCACCTTCGAGCGCCTGGGTAAACACATCCAGGCGATTGGCATAGCGGTGCACCGACAGGCCGATATCACTCAACGTGAACAGCGTGGCCGGTTGCGAATAGTTGTAGGTGCCCGTGGCGCGCATGACCGCCAGGTACACGCCCGGCTGCTGCAATTGCTTGAGGCCGGCGATCGGCAGCAACAGGGTTTCGCGCGTATTGCGCGCCGGGTTCAGGTCGAAGCGGCCGCCGTAGACCAAGTCGGCCATCGGTAACAGTTCGCGCGACTCATAACTCTGCAGGCTGGTGTTACGCCCCCACTGCGCGAGGAACGAGGGCAGCGATTCGGGCTTGATACGGAAAAACTCGACATCGATCTTGTCAACGTTCAGCGCAATCACCGGCAGGCCTTCGGCCAGGCGCGTCGGCAACAACGTGCCGCGGCTGGCAAAGCCGACCGTGGCTTGCAGGTCACGGGTTTCCAGGCGCGCGGTGTACTCGGCGGCGAGCTTGTTGTCGTTGACCGCCTTGACTCCGGCGTCGACGGTCAGCACCAGTTTGCGCTGCGGCTCGAGGTGGCGCAGGCGCAGCTCCATCAGGTTATCGGACAGCTCCCAGGCGCCATCGACCTTGCCGGACTTGCTGTCCACCAAGTGGACTTTGTCGGCGAATTTCTGCTCGGGGTCCAACGGGATGGAAAAGCTCACCGACAGCGTGCTGGCCCCGTCCAACTGGACTTCGGACACGTCCACCACGCTCAACTCACGGCCGGCATAGCGCTGTTTCAGCGCTGCCACATCCACCGCCGCTTTCGCCGGCTTGGGTGCAACCGTCGCCGCCGCAGGAGCGGTCGGGGCAGCCGGTTTATCGGAGGAATCGCAGGCGCTCAGCAGGGCCAGCGCGCAGGCCAGGAACAGTCCTTTGTTAAGCATGGGGCACTCGTCGTGAGAGGGGTCCGAGGGGTGAACTATATATCAGCCTGCGAGGGGCCGATGAGGTGCTGGTCACATTGACCGACGGAGGGTGCTTTGGTTCTGGCCCCTGATCACTCCAAGCCAAATCCCACAAGCAACACAGCTCAAATTGTGGGAGCGGGCTTGCTCGCGAATGCAGTGGGTCAGTCAACATGCCCTTCACTGATCCACCGCTTTCGCGAGCAAGCCCGCTCCCACATTGGTTCTGCGGTGCAGCGGGGGGCCAGTTACAATGCCGCTCCCCCAAAGGAGCCTCCATGACTACCCTGCTCACCGACTGGCGCCACCGCCCCACCCACCGTCGCGTATGGGCGCTGGCCGCGCCGATGATCCTGTCAAATATTTCGGTGCCGCTGGTGGCCCTGGTCGACAGCATGGTCATTGGCCACCTGCCCCACGCCCACCAGTTGGGCGCCGTGGCCGTCGGTGCCAGCCTGTACACCTTCCTCGCCTGGGCCATGGGCTTTCTGCGCATGGGCTCCACCGGGTTCGCTGCCCAAGCCGCCGGGCGCAATGACGGCGCGGCGCTGCGGCAAATCCTGCTGCAAGGCCTGCTGCTGGCACTGGGGTTGGCGATGTTGCTGGGCACCATCGGCATTCCGCTGAGCCACCTGGCGCTGGAGTGGATGCAACCCTCTCCCGAACTCAATCAGCTGACCCGCGAGTTTTTCCACACGCGCCTGTTCGGCCTGCCCGCCGCCCTGGCCAGCTACGCGTTGGTGGGCTGGTTCCTGGGCACGCAAAACGCCCGCGCGCCGCTGGCGATTCTGTTGACCACCAACCTGGTCAACATCGCCTTGAACCTGTGGTTCGTTCTCGGCCTGGAGTGGGGCGTGGTCGGCTCCGCACGTGCGTCAGTCATCGCCGAATGGACCGGCGCCCTGCTCGGCCTGGCCCTGACGCAAAACGCCCTGCGCGCCTACCCCGGGCAAATCGCCTGGGCCGCGCTCAAAGTTTGGCAAAGCTGGCGCCCGTTGCTGGCGGTGAACCGCGACATTTTCATCCGCAGCCTCGCCCTGCAATCGGTGTTTTTCATGATCACGGTGCAAGGCGCGCGCCTGGGCGACGCCACCGTGGCAGCCAACGCGCTGCTGCTCAATGGCCTGCTGCTGACCGCCCATGCCCTGGACGGCCTGGCCCATGCCGTCGAAGCCCTGTGCGGGCATGCCATCGGCGCCCATGATCGGCAGGCGCTGCGCCGTTCGCTGGTGGTTGCCTGCGGCTGGTCACTGATCGCCAGTGTCGGGTTCGCGCTGCTGTTCACCTTTGCCGGCCATTTGTTTATCGCGATGCAAACCGACATCCCCGACGTGCGCGAAACCGCCGACATTTACCTGCCGTATCTGGCCGTGCTGCCGTTGATTGCGGTGTGGAGCTACTTGCTCGACGGCCTGTTTATCGGCGCCACCCGCGCGCGGGAAATGCGCAACGGCATGCTGCTCACCGTGGCGATGCTGCTGCCCTTCGCCTGGGCGCTGCAGCCGTACGGCAACCACGGCCTGTGGATAACCTTCCTGCTGTTCATGGCCCTGCGCAGCCTTACTTTATGGGCGATTGCCTGGCGCTTGAATCGGCAGAATCAGTGGCTTGGATAAAAGCCGTGACGCGGTCCAATACCGGCGCCAGCCAGCGTAAGGGCCGAGCGATAGACGCCACCAGTGTCGCGTGGCTGGTCTTGGTGAAGTAAAACACTTCAACCGGTACATCCGCTGCGCGCAGTTTTTTCGCCAACCCACCGGTGTTGCGCGTGGGGTTGACCAGCGTGTCGCTCACCGACGCGATCAACAGACTCGGCGGCGCAGCGTGGCTGACATGGTTGATCGGCTGGGAGTCCGGCGGTGAGTCAGGAAAGAAAAACACCGGCTTCACGTCAGGGTTTTCAATCGGCAGAAAGTCGTACGGCCCGGCCAGGCCGATCCAGCCCTTCAGCATCGTGGGCGACAGGTTCACTGCTTTAAGCCAGCGCGGATCCAGCGCCAGCATCGACGCGTTATAGGCGCCAGAGCTGTGCCCCATCAGGTACAGCTGCCTGGGGTCAGCGCCGTAGTCGGCGATGTGTTGATAAGTCCAGGCGACGGCCTGGGCGTTGTCCTGCAGAAACGAGGGGTAGCGCACTTGCGGGTAGAGCCGGTAGTCGGCGATCACCACCACAATGCCGCGTGAGGCCAGAGCCTCGCCGACAAAACCGTAGTCATCCTTGGCGCCGCTGTTCCAGCTGCCGCCGTAGAAAAACACCACGACCGGGGTGTTGGGCAATGCCTTGATCGGACGGTAGACATCGAGTGTTTGGCGCGGGTCATCGCCGTAGGCAATGGAGGCGGTTTTGGTAAAGGTGCTGGAGGGCGTGAGTGCGTTGAGCACTTTGATGGGGGAGCAGGCCGCCAGGAATGCGGCGAATGCCAGGGTGAAGGCTTGCAGCCATTTGCTCGACATCGTTCAGACCCCACATGCAAGGCACTGCCAAATGAAGATCCAAATGTGGGAGCGGGCTTGCTCGCGAAGGCGGTGGGTCAGTTAACACATGTGTGACTGATGTACCGCTTTGGCGAGCAAGCCCGCTCCCACATTAGATTGCTATCAGCTTAGATCACGACGACAGGTACGAAGAACGCGTCAAACCAAGACGCAACGCGTCGAGGAACTGCGTACGCTCCGACGCACTGATCTTCGCGCTCGCGCACTTGTCACGGTAGTGCGTCATCAACTCCTCCGGCGACAAGTGCACATAGCGCAGCATGTCTTCGATGGTGTCGTGGGTCTCGATCCCGGCGCTGTACACCGAACCGTCTTCACGCTGGTAGATGTTCACCGAGTCGGTGTCGCCGAACAGGTTGTGCATGTCGCCCAGGATTTCCTGGTAAGCGCCCACCAGGAAAATGCCCAGCAAGTAGTCTTCACCTTCGTTCAAGGCGTGCACCGGCAAACTGGTTTCGATGCTCTGCTCGTCGACGTATTGCTTGATCTTGCCGTCGGAGTCGCAGGTCAGGTCTTGCAGCACGGCGCGGCGCAGCGGCTCTTCGTCGAGACGGTGCAACGGCAGAATCGGCAGGACCTGGCCGATCGCCCAGGTGTCCGGCAGGCTCTGGAACACCGAGAAGTTGCAGATGTACTTGTCGGCCAGCTTGTCGTTGAGCTCGTCGAGCACTTGGCGGTGCGAACGCTGACGGGCTTTGAGCGAGTCGTGCAGGCGACGGCACACCGCGAAGTAGCACTGCTCGGCCAAGGCTTTTTCCGCCAGGGTGATCTTGCCGTCGGCGTACTGGGTGGCCACGTCGCTCATGTAGTGCGTGGCACGCCAGTAAGTTTCGGTGACCATCTCGATGTCGGTCGGGCCCAGCAGGTCCACCAGCCACTGCACGGTTTCCGGCAGGTTTTCCTTGTTCTCGATCAGCGGGATTTCGTCGTTGTGTTTCTCGACGTCGGTGACTTGCACCACCAGCATGGCGTGGTGGGCGGTCAGGGAACGGCCGCTTTCGGAGAAGATATGCGGGTGCGGCAGGCTCTGCGCGTCGCAGAATTCCTTGAGCATGCCCACGACCACGCCGGCGTAGTCATCCATGTCGTAGTTGATCGAGCTGGCGTTACGCGAGTGCGTACCGTCGTAGTCCACGCCCAGGCCACCGCCGACGTCGATGTGGTCCACCGGCAGGCCGAGGTTGCGCAGTTCACCGTAATAACGAATGGCTTCCTTGAACCCGTGCTGGTAGTCGGCCAGGTTGGCGATCTGCGAACCCATGTGGAAGTGCAGCAGGCGGATGCCCTGGTCCAGGCCGGCAGCGCGGAAGCGCTCGACCACCGACAGCAGTTGCGCCGCCGACAAACCGAACTTGGACTTTTCGCCACCGGTGTCTGCCCACTTGCTCGACGCCAGGGACGACAACCGCACGCGCAGGCCGACCTGTGGCTTGACCTTGAGGTTGGCCGCCTCTTCGATCACCAACGCCACTTCGGATTCTTTCTCGATCACGATGAACACGTTGTGGCCCAGCTTCTGGCCCATCAGCGCGAGGCGGATGAACTCACGGTCTTTGTAACCGTTGCAGACGATGGTGCCGCCTTTCGGTGCCAGGGCCAGCACGGCCAGCAGCTCAGGCTTGGAGCCGGCTTCCAGGCCGATGGAAACGTCCTGGGTGGCGATGATGTTCTCGATCACCGCTTCCTGCTGGTTCACCTTGATCGGGTACAGCGCGGTGTACTTGCTCTGGTATTCCAGGCGCTCGATGTTCGCGTCGAACGCACCGGTCAGCTGGCGCACGCGGTCTTGCAGGATGTCGGGGAAGCGCACCAGCAGCGGCAAGGACAGGCCGCTTTTGCGCAGCTCGTCAACTTGTTCGTACAGATCGACAGGCGTGCTGTTCGGGCCGTTCGGACGGACTTCAACGCGACCGGCTTCATTGATCGCGAAATACCCGGCCCCCCAATGGCGAATCCCGTAAACACTGCGGCTGTCCGCAACTGTCCATTGGCTGCCATCGTCTTTGCGTGTGCGTCGTACGGACATCGAAGTCCCCTATATAAAGTCGAAGATCACCACACCCTTCTTGTAAGGCTGGCGAAGTCTAAAGAATGAAAATGACGATTTGCCTGTAAGGAAGGTAGACCCCACTCGCAGGACAGAGTTTAGACACCGGTCAGGAACAGGCTCTGTGAAAACCATGGAGACGACAGTTCGCGTTCAGCAAACCGGCGATCGGGGTGGGTTTCACAGAGGCTGCTAGCCGCCGGATTTCTTCGCCTTGTAACCCAGCTTGATCAGCTCGGCCAACAGCAACTCGACGTGATCGCCCTGGATCTCGATAACGCCGTCTTTCAACGCGCCACCGGTGCCACAGCGCTTTTTCAGCGTGGTAGCCAGTTCCTTCAGGGCATCTTCGGCCAGCGGCACGCCGGTGATGGTGGTCACCGTCTTGCCGCCACGGCCTTTGCTCTCGCGTCGCACGCGCGCAATACCGTCGCCTTCAGGGATCAGGGTCTGTTTGCAGGTGCACGAATCCACGGGCTGACGACAGTCCGGGCAGTGTCGACCTGCGTCGGTGGAAAATACCAGGCCACCAAGGGCGGCGAAGGATGCGGCTTTTTTGGCCACCGGCAATCCTCTTGGGAGGACAAAGACTGATCGGCGCTCACCAGGAGCATTACCGACCGCGAAGCCCCACTCAGGCAGGGGCAGCGCTACCGAACCGCAAAGGTGGTTCGGGTGAAAAGTCGCGCAGTGTAACGGCAAAAAGCCGGCTTGCTAAGAGCCAAATAGCGCCAATTTATGCAACTTTAGCGACGCAAGGCCAGATAGCGCCGCAAGCCCTCTTGAGCGTCCGGGCAGTAAGGCTTCTGTTCAGCTTCCTGCAGGACAATGTCAATGGGCAAAAACCGCGCTTCCATCACCTCTTCCGGTTGCAGGCGCAACGGGCCATCCCAGACAGCAGAGTAGGATTTGCACCAGAGCCGGCTGTCGCCATCCTCAAAGTAGAAATGGTCATGCTCGACCAGCGCCACGCCCGCAACGCCGAGCTCTTCTTGCAGCTCACGGACCGCCGAATCGGCGTAGCTCTCACCGGCCGCCACCATGCCGCCCGCTGCAGTGTCCCAGAAACCCGGGTACATGGCTTTGCTCAGGGTGCGCCGATGCACACACAACTCACCGGCAGAATTGAACAGGAAGATAAAGGTGCAACGGCCGATCAGGCCACGTCGGCGCAGGTCGGATCGCACCAGGGTACCGAGCAGGTTGTCCTGCTCGTCGACCCAGGCGATCAGTTCAGCGTCGGAGGCCGCGCGATGCGCGGCCTCCTTTTGAGTAGCGTCCATCATCACCCCTGGTTGAGGAGCTGACGCAAGTCGATCACTGCAGCGTTTGCCCGGGAAATATAGTTGGCCATGACCAGCGAGTGGTTGGCGAGGATGCCAAAGCCACTGCCGTTCAGAATCATAGGGCTCCACACCGGCTCCTGCGAGGCCTCCAGCTCACGAATGATCTGGCGCACGCTGACGGTGGCGTTTTTCTTGGCCAGCACGTCGGCAAAGTCGACTTCGATGGCGCGCAGCAGGTGGGACAAGGCCCAGGCCTGGCCACGGGCCTCGTAGAACACGTTGTCGATCTGCATCCATGGGGTTTCCACCACTTCTTCGTCGACCTGCGGCACTTCACCCGGCGCCAGGGCTTCGGTTTTCAGTGCGGTGTTCAGTTTCACCCGGCCAACACTGGCCGACAGGCGTTGCGACAGCGAACCCAAGCGGGTCGCGACATCGCCCAGCCAGTTGTTCAGGTTGTCGGCACGCGCATAGAACAGCGCGCCGCGCTGGTTCGGGTCCGACAAGCGCGCTTCATAGCGGCTCAGGGAGTTGATGCCTTCCTGGTACTCCGACTCGCTGGAAGGCAGCACCCAGCTCTTGTTATCGAAGTTGAAACGCGGCTCGGCCTTGGCCAAGTCAGCGTCTTCGGCCGACTGCGACTGGGAACGGGCGAAGTCTTTACGCAGGGCACGGGTCAGGTCACGCACCTGCACCAGCACGCCGTATTCCCAGCTCGGCATGTTGTCCATCCAAAGGCCCGGCGGGAAACGGTCGTTGGAAATGTAGCCACCGGGCTTGTTCAGCAAGGTGCCGACCACGGTCTTGAGGGTTTCGACAGTGGTGTAGCCCACCACCATCTGTTTGCCTTCCTTCTCTGCGGCAAGCTGGGCATTTTGCTGGACCGGGAACAGCGCCGGCTCTTCGCTCCAGTACCAACCCAGGGCGCCGGTGACCAACAGGTACAAACCCAGCACGCTGAGCAAGGCTTTGCTCATCAGCAGGTTGCGAAAGTAACTACGGTTGGCCGACTTGGGCTCAGGGGCGGGGCCTTTGGCACTGCCTGCGCGGTTTTTCCAGTCCAGCATGGCGATATCCTTTCAATCACTTGAGTTCATGCACGTCATTTGTCCGGGTGCGTTCAAACACTCCGACCACAACCCTACCCCATCGTGCCCATCCGCGCGGGGCTTTTAACCAAAAGTGGCGCACAGGGGATGTTCGACTATAAATGAAGCACGCTTTTTACGCAGCGCGACCATCAGGTCAAAACTGAATGGCCCAGACTGCTACTTAATTGACGTATGACACTCATATGGGAGAAAAGAGGTGCTAGCATAGCGCCATCAGTCGACCTCAGCATGCACCCTAACTAGTAGTCAGGATATGACCGAGCCAGAAGACCCCAGCCGTGAGCGTCTCAAGCACCATTTTGCCCAGCGGGTAATTCATCAGGCACGTCAAATTCTTGAGATCTGGCAACGTCTGCAACGCAGCGAATGGTCGAACACCGATTTGTCCGAACTCAGCGAGGCCAATTTGCGCCTGCTGCGCTTTGCCGAGCGTTTCGAACAGCCCGAGCATGGCCAACTGGCGCGGCACATTGGCGAATCGCTCAAGGTAGTCGATGAAAATCGCGGCCGCCTGAGCAGCCAGGTGATCACCGAACTCAACCGCTTGATGCAGCGCCTGTCCCGCACCGGCCTGCGCCAGGGCGACCAGCTCGAACAAACCTTCCTGCCGCCGATGCGCAAGCCGATCTACGTGATGCTGGCCGATCACGACCGCGCTGAGCGCCTGGCCAAGCAGCTGGAATTCTTTGGCATGAGCGCCCAGCCTCTCGACAGCGTGGCGGCGTTTCGTGCCTCCCTGGCCGAGCGTCTGCCCTCGGCGATCGTGATGGACGTGGATTTCTGCGGCCCCGGCCTGGGCCTCACGCTCGCCGCCGAAGCCCAGGAAGGCCTGGAACAAAAGCTGCCGCTGCTGTTTTTCAGCCTGCATGAAACCGACACGCCGACGCGCCTGGCCGCCGTGCGCGCCGGCGGCCAGGAGTTCCTCACCGGCACGCTGGAAGCCTCCAGCCTGCTGGAAAAAATCGAAGTGCTGACCTGCATCGCCCAATACGAGCCGTATAAGGTGTTGATCATCGACGATTCGCGCGCCCAGGCCCTGCACACCGAACGCCTGCTCAACAGTGCCGGTATCGTCACGCGCACCTTAATCGAGCCGATCCAGGCGATGGCCGAGTTGGCGGATTTCCAACCGGACCTGATCATCCTCGACATGTACATGCCGGCCTGTACCGGTACCGAACTGGCCAAGGTGATTCGCCACAACGACCGTTACGTCAGCGTACCGATCATCTACCTGTCAGCCGAAGACGACTTGGACAAGCAGCTGGACGCCATGAGCGAAGGCGGCGACGACTTCCTCACCAAGCCGATCAAGCCACGCCACCTGATCACCACCGTGCGCAACCGCGCCGCCCGCGCACGCAACCTCAAGGCGCGGATGGTACGCGACAGTCTGACCGGGCTGTACAACCACACCCATATTCTGCAACTGCTGGAAGACTGCAGCTTTCGCGCGCGCCGCGAGAACAAGCCGCTGAGCTTTGCCATGCTCGATATCGACCACTTCAAGCGGGTCAACGACAGCCACGGCCACCCCATGGGCGACCGCGTGATCAAGAGCCTGGCCCTGTTTCTCAAGCAGCGCTTGCGCAAGACCGACTACATCGGCCGCTACGGCGGTGAAGAATTTGCCATCGTGATGCCCGACACCGACCTGGAATCGGCCTGCAAAGTGCTGGACGAAATCCGTGGGCGGTTTGCCGAAATTCACTACCCGGCCCAGCCGCAGGATTTGTGGTGCACCTTCAGCGCCGGGCTGGTGGAGCTGTGCGACGGTTCCGACAGCCTGATGATGGCTGCCCAAGCGGATGAAGCGCTGTACCGCGCCAAGCACGCCGGGCGCAACCGCGTGCAGGCTGCGCGCACATCAAAGCAAAGTGCCATCTTTTCACCGGAATCCACCGATTCCGTCATAACTCTGTAACGGAAACGCAATAACTTCAGGCACTTATCTTTTGCTGTCGGTTGAAACCACGCATGCGCCTGAAGCTGCTGACCAATTTGAATACCCTTCTGCTGGTGGCCGTGTGTCTGGCACTTGGCGCGACGCTATGGTGGTCGCAACGCGCACTGGAACGGCCTTATTTGCTGATGGAGCGCTACCTTGGCCTGTCGCAGGCGTTTCAGAATCAGGCCGCGCGCAATATCGACGACTACCTGGCCAGCGGCGACGCATTGCGTTTGAGCAGTGCCGGTCAGAGCCTGGAAAACCTCCTGCAGCACCTCGATGAACTGCCGGCGGACCTCGCGCAGAACCTGCGCCCCAGCCTGGTCGAGTTGGACACCTTCAGCAAAACCGACCTGCTGGCCGCCGGCAAACTGGCCGGCGACCCACAAGCGCTGCTGCTGCAAGCCGAACGTGAGCTGGGCGCGAACCTGGAACAGTTGAGCCAGTACGCCACGGGCGTCACTTCACCCGACGCTGCACACTACTTGCCGCCGCTGCTGGCCGCGTCCCAGCACTTGGGCAAACTGTCACTGGCCCGCGACAAGCTGGTGAGCAGCGGGCGCGCAGAGCTGGCCGATGAGGTGGAGCGCGAAGTTGCCAGCATCCGCACGCAGGCCGACCTGTTGGCGCAGTTACCGCTGCTGGGCGTAAAGGCCAGCGCCGAGTCCAGCGCGGATGATTTCTCCGCCATGCTGGGCCTGGAAAGCAGCGAAAAAGCCGAAGTGCAGGACACCGGCGTGGACCTCAAACGCGAACTCAACAGCCTGCTGACCCGCTACCCTGCCGAACTCAAGCGCACTCGCGATCAGATCCAGCTGCGCACTGCGCTGGCCGACAGCACCCATGTGAAGATTGCTGCCGTGCAGCAAGCCATCGCCGGCCTGGAACCCGTTGTTCGCGCCCAACACGCTAGAATCCAGGGCGAAGTGCGCTTGATGCAAGGCGTGATGATCGGGTTGATTTTGCTCATCGCACTGCTGATCGACACGCTGCAACGACGGCTGGCAAGGGTACTGACCAACCTCGCACCGGCTTTGTCCACTTGGGCCGAAGGCGACTTCAGCCAGTCGATTGCCTTGGGCAAGACCAACCGTGAACTCCACGACATCGAGGCCTCGCTTAACCGCCTGCGTGCTTACCTGGTGGACTTGGTGGGCACCATCCGCGGCAATGCCGAAGAAGTCGCCGGCAGCAGCCGCGCCCTCGCCGAACTGAGCAGCGGGTTGCACGACGGCGCTGAGCGCCAGGCCGGCGATACGGCGCAGATCCGTGATTCGCTGGGTGAACTGGAAGCGACCATCCAGCAAGTCGCCGGTGATGCCAGCCAGGCGGCTGGCGCCAGCCGCAGTGCAGGCCAGGCCGTGGAACAGGGCCAACGGGTGATCGGCCTGAGCCTGACCGGGCTGCATGCTCTGGTGGGCGAGGTGCAGCAAAACGCGCAGATGATCGAAAAACTCGCCGAAGAGTCTGCCACCATCGGCGGCGTGCTGACGGTGATTCGCGCGATTGCCGACCAGACCAACCTGCTCGCGCTCAATGCTGCCATCGAGGCTGCACGGGCCGGTGAGGCCGGACGCGGATTTGCCGTGGTGGCCGATGAGGTCCGCTCGCTGGCGCAACGCACCGCCGGTGCCACGGCCGAAATCCAGAGCCTGATCGCCGGCCTGCAAACCGCCGCCCACCAGTCAGTTCAAGGCATGCGCACCCAGGTCGAACACGCCGAGGCCACCGCCCAGCAAGCCCAGGCGGCGGATGGCGCGCTGGATGAAATCGTCGGGGCAATCCAGACCATCTCCGACACAGCGGTGCGCATCGCCGATGTGACCGCGCAGCAGAGTGGCGCCGTCAGTGAGATTCGCGACAACAGCGAGCGGATTCACCAACTGGGTGAGGATAATCTGCTGCGCATCGGCCAGGGCCGCCGCCAGGGCGAACACCTGCTGGTGCTGGGTGGGCAGCTGAACACGGCAGTTCAGGCGTTCCGGGTTTGAGCCCATCTCCTGCCATATGGAGAGCAAAAAGTGGGAGGGGGCTTGCCCCCGATGACAGTGTGTCACTCACTGCATGTGTGCCTAATGCAGCGCCTCGGGGGCAAGCCCCCTCCCACATTTGACATCCACAGTATTCAAGACAGTGTTGCCAATGACTGGATACTGCACCCCAGTCACAAATTTTGCGCAATCCTCGCTAATCGTGCTGCCTACTGCATAGAACTGGACAGTCACAAAGGCTTTGCGGCATAGTCGCCGGGTTCTGACGTACCCACATCAATAACAAGGAACAGCCGATGGCGACCTTACTGGTTCTTCACGGACCCAACCTGAACCTGCTCGGCACCCGCGAACCGGGCGTCTACGGGGCAGTCACC
Source organism: Pseudomonas sp. MF6747 (assembly GCF_963890955.1). Lineage (NCBI taxonomy): Bacteria > Pseudomonadati > Pseudomonadota > Gammaproteobacteria > Pseudomonadales > Pseudomonadaceae > Pseudomonas > Pseudomonas sp. MF6747. Next base: position 281,740 of record NZ_CAWPSZ010000052.1, on the reverse strand, counting down.
CTCGATCAGATCAACCTCGATCTTGAACGACGGGCGCGTGAAGCCGGCCACCATTTGCTCTACCTGCAAAGCAATGCCGAGTACGAATTGATTGATCGCATCCATGCCGCGCGCGGCGAAGGCGTGGACTTTATCCTGATCAATCCCGCCGCTTTTACGCACACGAGTGTTGCATTACGTGACGCGCTGCTGGCGGTGAGCATCCCATTCATCGAAGTGCATTTGTCCAACGTGCACAAACGCGAAGCTTTCCGCCATCACTCCTACTTCTCCGACGTAGCGGTAGGCGTGATCTGCGGCCTTGGCGCCAGCGGTTACCGACTGGCCCTGGAGGCCGCCCTGGAACACATTGAACAACCGGCCAAGCGCCCCTGACCGACCCTTGGGAGTTGATGATTCATGGATATCCGTAAAGTTAAGAAACTGATCGAACTGCTGGAAGAATCCGGTATCGACGAGCTGGAAATCAAGGAAGGCGAAGAGTCCGTACGGATCAGCCGTCACAGCAAGACCCCGGCTCAACAGTTCTACGCACCACAGATGCAAGCACCGGCTCCGGCCGCTGCTGCTCCAGCCGCCGCACCTGCTGCCGCTGCTCCAGCCGCACCTGCCGCGCCTGTACTGAACGGCTTCGTGGTCAAGTCGCCAATGGTCGGTACGTTCTACCGCACCCCGGCACCGACCTCGCCAGCCTTCGTTGAAGTCGGCGCAACCGTGAAAGTGGGCGACACCATCTGCATCGTTGAAGCGATGAAGATGATGAACCACATCACCGCTGAAAAAGCCGGCGTCATCGAATCCATCCTGGTAGAAAACGGTCAGCCGGTTGAGTACGACCAGCCGCTGTTCACCATCGTTTGAACCGCGGAGCGCCTTCGATGTTGAAACCTGCGAAGAAACTGCAAAAAGTCCTGATCGCCAACCGCGGCGAGATCGCGCTGCGTATCCTGCGCGCCTGTAAGGAAGAGGGCATCAAGACCGTCGCTGTTTACTCGACGGCCGATACCGAATTGATGCACGTGAAACTGGCGGACGAGAGCATCTGCATCGGCCCGCCACTGGCGACCAACTCGTACCTGAAGGTCTCCAACATCATCGCGGCCGCTGAAGTGACCGGCGCTGATGGCATCCACCCAGGCTACGGTTTCCTTGCGGAAAACGCCGACTTCGCCGAACAAGTGGAAAAATCCGGGTTTGCCTTCATCGGCCCGAAAGCCGAAACCATTCGCCTGATGGGCGACAAGGTATCGGCCAAGGACGCCATGATCGCTGCCGGCGTGCCAACCGTTCCAGGTTCCGATGGCCCACTGCCTGAAGACGAGGCAACCGCTCTGCGCATTGGTCGCGAAGTCGGTTACCCGGTGATCATCAAGGCCGCCGGTGGCGGTGGTGGTCGCGGCATGCGCGTGGTGCACAAGGAAGAAGACCTAATCGAAGCCGCCAAGCAGACCCGCTCCGAAGCGGCTGCCTGGTTCGGCAACCCGATGGTCTACCTGGAGAAGTACCTGACCAACCCACGTCACGTGGAAGTGCAGGTACTGTCCGACGGCCAGGGCCACGCCATCCACCTGGGCGACCGCGATTGCTCGCTGCAACGTCGTCACCAGAAGGTACTGGAAGAAGCTCCGGCACCGGGCCTGGACGAAACCGCTCGCCAGGAAGTGCTGGCGCGCTGCGTCAAGGCGTGCATCGACATCAACTACCGTGGCGCCGGTACGTTCGAGTTCCTCTACGAGAACGGCCGCTTCTACTTCATCGAGATGAACACTCGTGTGCAGGTAGAGCACCCGGTGTCGGAGATGGTCACCGGTATCGACATCGTCAAGGAGATGCTGAGCATCGCCGCCGGTAACGTGCTGTCCTTCACCCAGGACGACGTGAAGATCCACGGCCACTCGCTGGAGTGCCGGATCAACGCCGAAGACCCGAAAACCTTTATTCCGAGTCCAGGCCTGGTCAAGCATTTCCATGCTCCAGGCGGCAACGGCGTTCGCGTCGATTCGCACCTGTACAGCGGCTACAAGGTTCCGTCCAACTACGACTCGCTGATCGGCAAGCTGATCACCTGGGGCGCCACGCGCGACGAGGCCATGGCCCGCATGCGCAACGCCCTGGACGAAATCGTGGTAGACGGCATCAAGACCAACATCCCGCTGCATCGGGACCTGGTGCGTGATGAAGGCTTCTGCGAAGGTGGTGTGAACATTCACTACCTGGAACACAAGCTGGCCAACCAGTAAGTGCTCCACCCAACAAAGCCGCCTTCGGGCGGCTTTGTTGTTTCTGAGCCCTCTGTTCTGAAGATGTCCCTCGTTCAAATGTGGGAGGGTGCTTGCCCCCGATCAGGTAGCGCCAGTGAATGCATCCGTGTCTTACCCACCGCCATCGGGGGCAAGCCCCTCCCACATTCGGTCCGTGTTCATTCAGCACAGTCGTCTTCTGCTGTTCGCTCGCGTAAACTTGCGCGCTTTCGCGACCCCGCCGTCGCACACTCATTTTTTCAAAGGTGCCCGCCATGCCTTGGCTGCAAGTCCGTCTCGCCATCAGCCCAGAACAAGCCGAAACCTACGAAGACGCTTTTCTTGAAGTCGGCGCCGTCTCGGTGACGTTCATGGACGCCGAAGACCAACCGATCTTCGAACCGGAACTCAACACCACGCCGCTGTGGTCGCACACCCACTTGCTGGCCCTGTTCGAAGACGGCACCGATGCCGCCGCCGTGCTGGCCCATATGGAGTTGCTCACCGGCGGCCCGCTGCCCGAGCACCACAGCGAAGTGATCGAAGACCAGGACTGGGAACGCAGCTGGATGGACAACTTCCAGCCGATGCGCTTTGGCCAGCGCCTGTGGATCGTACCGAGCTGGCACGCCGCACCTGAGCCGGACGCCGTCAACCTGCTGCTCGACCCGGGCCTGGCGTTCGGCACCGGCACCCACCCGACCACCGCACTGTGCCTGGAATGGCTGGACGGCCAGGATCTGACCGACTGCAACGTGCTGGACTTCGGTTGCGGCTCCGGGATTCTGGCGATTGCCGCCCTGCTGCTGGGCGCCAAGGAAGCCGTCGGCACCGACATCGACGTGCAAGCCCTGGAGGCCTCCCGCGATAACGCAGGGCGCAACAACATCCCTGAGGGCAAATTCCCCCTCTACCTGCCGGAGCAATTGCCCCAGGTGCAGGCCGATGTGCTGGTGGCGAATATCCTCGCCGGGCCTTTGGTCTCGCTGGCGCCGCAGTTGTCGAGCCTGGTCAAGCCGGGCGGTCGCCTGGCGCTGTCGGGCATTCTTGCCGAGCAAGGTGAAGACGTGGCTGCAGCCTATGCCGCGGATTTCGATCTGGATCCGATCGCCAACCGTGATGGCTGGGTACGCATCAGCGGTCGTCGGCGCTAGAATGAGCGCTTGCCTGAATCGGATGGCCGCATGACCGACAGTTTCGTCACCCAGTGCCCGCATTGCCAAGCGCGCTTTCGCGTCAGCCACGCTCAACTGAGCGTGGCCCGTGGCGTGGTTCGCTGCGGCTCGTGCCTGCAAGTGTTCAACGCCGCGCGCCAATTGCTGGAGCAGCGCGCCAGCACCTCGGCGCCGGAACCCGAGCAGCCAAGCGTCGCCGAACACGCCGTTGAGCCAGCGCCGCAGGCACCGCGGGCCATCAGCCAGAAACAGTGGACCGCCGAGGAGCTGGACCTGGACAACCTGGACCTGGACGAAGAACTGGCCAAGCTCGAACGCCGCGAGATTCAACACACGCAACCGCTCGGCGCGGAGCGTCGCCAGGCCAGCAGCGAGCGCCGGCAAAAAGAAGATGCCCTCAGCGCCAGCCGCGACACCGTCAAGGCCGAAGAAGAAAAATGGGCCGCCAGCCTGTTCAGCGAGCCACCCGAAGAGCGCACCCAGGCAAGCGAAGACGAACCTGAATCGGCCAAGACGCCTGCGACCAAGCAACGCACCGAGCCGTCGATGTCGTTCAACATCGACGATATCGACGATGAGCCCCCGCTGCGTTCTTCACCTGATGACGACGATGACGACCTCGACCCGCCGTTCACGCCGCTGACGGCGGCAGCGGACGCGCCGGACCCTGAAGACCGCCCGCAACCGCGGCGCAAGCGTGCGCGCACGGAAACCAGCGTTCACGACGATGTACTCCAGGACCTGGAAGACGACCCGCTGCACCTGTATGCGCAGAAACGTCCGACGAGCTGGGGCCGTCGCCTCATCTGGATAGTCCTGGTGCTGCTGGCCGCCGCGGGCCTGGCGGGCCAGTACATCGCCTATCAATTCGACGACCTGGCTCGCCAGGACGCTTATCGCCCGTGGTTCCAGCAACTGTGTCCAACCCTCGGTTGCACCGTGCCATCACGGGTCGATATTGCCCACATCAAGAGCAGCAACCTGGTGGTGCGCAGCAATCCCGAGTTCGCCGGGGCGCTGGTGGTGGATGCAATCATCTATAACCGCGCCACGTTCTCGCAGCCCTTCCCGCTGCTGGAGCTGCGCTTTGCCGATTTGAACGGCGGCCTGATTGCCAGTCGTCGCTTCAAACCGGCCGAATACCTCAGTGGTGAGCTGGCCGGGGTGAGCGAAATGCCTTCGCAGACACCGATCCATATTTCCCTGGATATCCTCGATCCAGGCAATAAAGCCGTGAATTACAGCCTGAGTTTCCACTCACCCGAGTGAGGCGCCGCGCACGCCAAGGTTTGACGGCAGATTATTGACTGGGCACTGCGCAACCAAACCGACCGCGATAAAGAAATAACTGTTCAGATTTTATCCAATTCAGCCTTTATCCAGTCATCGAGAGCGGGTATCATGCCAACCCTTTTTCGAACTCTAATGATCCGGCCCCACAACAGGGAAGTCCTATGTCGGCGGTACGCATCGGCCCATACACATTGCAAAACGGCTTGATCCTCGCCCCGATGGCGGGCGTCACCGACCAGCCCTTTCGTCAGCTGTGCAAGCGTTTGGGCGCGGGTCTAGTAGTCTCTGAAATGGTCACCAGCGACATGAGCTTGTGGAACACCCGCAAATCGCGGATGCGCATGATCCACGAAGGTGATCCCGAGCCCCGCTCGGTACAGATCGCCGGTGGCGATGCACAGATGCTCGCGGACGCGGCCAGGGCCAACGTGGAGTTGGGCGCACAGATCATCGACATCAACATGGGCTGCCCGGCCAAGAAGGTCTGCAACAAGGCCGCCGGTTCCGCCCTGTTGAAAGATGAGCAATTGGTAGCCGAGATCCTGCAGGCCGTTGTCGCCGCCGTGGATGTGCCGGTCACCCTGAAGATTCGTACCGGCTGGGACCGGGACAACAAGAACGGCCTGACGGTGGCGAAGATCGCCGAACAGGCAGGCATTACAGCGCTGGCGGTGCATGGCCGCACCCGCGCCGACCTTTACACCGGTGAAGCCGAGTACGACACCATTGCCGCGATCAAGCAGGCAGTGTCGATCCCGGTCTTTGCCAATGGCGATATCGACTCAGCCGAGAAAGCCCGGCGCGTGCTGCACGCAACCGGTGCCGATGGCTTGTTGATTGGCCGGGCCGCCCAGGGGCGGCCATGGATTTTTCGTGAGATCGAGCATTTTCTGCGTACTGGCGAAGTCATGCCGGCACCGGAGCTGATCGAGGTGGAACGTATTCTGCTAGAGCATCTGGCCGCCCTGCACGCCTTCTATGGAGACGTGATGGGAGTACGCATTGCTCGCAAGCATGTCGGCTGGTATCTCGCAACCTTGCCGGGCGCCAGGGAGTTTCGCGCCCACTTCAATCGTTTGGATGATACGGAAGCACAGTGCGCCAACGTTCGTGAGTTCTTCAGCGAGCGTTACAAGAGCCTGGGGACAGGGGACGGAGAGGGGGTGGCCGCATGACGATGATGACCGAGACTTTAGTGAGTGGAACAACACCCGTGAGCGACAACGTCAATTTGAAACAGCACCTCAACACGCCGAGCGAAGAAGGCCAGACCCTTCGCGGGAGTGTCGAGAAGGCGCTGCACAATTATTTCGCCCACCTAGAGGGCGCTTCCGTCACGGACGTGTACAACCTGGTGCTCTCCGAAGTCGAGGCGCCCTTGCTCGAAAGCGTGATGAACTACGTCAAGGGCAACCAGACCAAAGCCAGTGAGCTGCTGGGCCTCAACCGTGGCACCTTGCGCAAAAAGCTCAAGCAGTACGATTTGCTGTAAGCATTCAATCAAACCAGAAAGGCGCCCGCGTAAAAAACGGACGCCTTTTTTGCTGACTCCTTTGCTTTTGATGGAAATTGAAATGACCGACCAGACTACCCGCCTGCCGATCCGCCGCGCCTTGATCAGTGTTTCCGACAAGACCGGGATCCTCGAATTTGCCCGGGAGCTGGAAGCCCTGGGCGTGGAAATCCTCTCCACGGGCGGGACCTTCAAACTGCTGCAGGACAACGGCGTGGCCGCAGTAGAAGTCGCGGACTACACCGGTTTCGCAGAAATGATGGACGGTCGGGTCAAGACCCTGCACCCGAAAATCCACGGCGGGATCCTCGGTCGTCGCGGTATCGACGACGCCATCATGAGCGAGCACGGCATCAAGCCGATCGACCTGGTGGCCGTTAACCTGTATCCGTTCGAAGCCACCATCAACAAGCCAGGCTGCGACCTGCCGACCGCCATCGAAAACATCGATATCGGCGGCCCGACCATGGTTCGCTCGGCAGCCAAGAACCACAAAGACGTGGCCATCGTGGTGAACGCCAGCGACTACGCCAACGTGTTGGAAAGCCTGAAAGCCGGCGGCCTGACTTACGCCCAGCGTTTCGACCTGATGCTCAAGGCGTTCGAACACACCGCCGCCTACGACGGCATGATCGCCAACTACATGGGCACTGTGAACCAGGCCGCCGAGACCCTGAGCACAGAGGGCCGCAGCCAGTTCCCGCGCACCTTCAACAGCCAGTTCATCAAGGCCCAGGAAATGCGCTACGGCGAGAACCCGCACCAAAGCGCGGCGTTCTACGTTGAGGCCAAACCTGCTGAAGTCGGCATCGCCACCGCGACCCAACTGCAAGGCAAAGAGCTGTCCTACAACAACGTGGCCGACACCGACGCCGCGCTGGAATGCGTGAAGAGCTTCGTCAAGCCGGCCTGCGTGATCGTCAAGCACGCCAACCCGTGCGGCGTGGCCGTGAGCCCGGACGCTGAAGGCGGTATCCGCCAGGCGTACGAACTGGCCTACGCCACCGACACCGAATCGGCCTTCGGCGGCATCATTGCCTTCAACCGAGAGCTGGACGCCGAAACCGCCAAGGCGATCGTCGAACGTCAGTTCGTTGAAGTGATCATTGCCCCAAGCGTGAGTGAAGAAGCCCGCGCCATCGTTGCCGCGAAAGCCAACGTGCGCCTGCTGGCCTGTGGCGAGTGGTCGGCTGACCGTGCGGCTGCCTGGGACTACAAGCGCGTCAATGGCGGCTTGCTGGTACAGAGCCGCGACATCGGCATGATCGGCAGCGAAGACCTCAAGGTCGTGACCAAACGCGCGCCGACCGAGCAGGAAATCAACGACCTGATCTTCGCCTGGAAAGTCGCCAAGTACGTCAAATCCAACGCCATCGTCTACGCCAAGAACCGCCAGACCATCGGTGTCGGCGCCGGCCAGATGAGCCGCGTGAACTCGGCGCGTATCGCCGCGATCAAGGCTGAGCATGCCGGTTTGCAGGTAGCCGGTTCGGTGATGGCTTCCGACGCGTTCTTCCCGTTCCGTGATGGCCTGGACAACGCCGCCAAAGCCGGCGTTACCGCAGTGATCCAACCGGGCGGCTCGATGCGTGACGCCGAAGTGATCGCCGCCGCTGATGAGGCTGGCATTGCCATGGTCTTCACCGGCATGCGTCACTTCCGCCACTGACAGATTGATCCCAAGCGGGCACTGGCCCTCTGTGGGAGCTGGCTTGCCTGCGATGCGGGCGCCTCGGTGTATCAAGTACACCGAGGTGTTGCTATCGCAGGCAAGCCAGCTGCCACAGAAACGCGGCCCACGGTGCTCCCAGAATTTGCGTCATCCGAGGTTTTTGAAATGAATGTTTTGATCATTGGCAGCGGTGGCCGTGAACACGCCCTGGCCTGGAAAGTTGCCCAGGACCCGCGCGTCCAGAAAGTATTCGTCGCACCCGGCAACGCTGGCACCGCCATTGAAGCCAAGTGCGAAAACGTCGCCATCGACGTGTTGGCCCTTGAGCAGTTGGCCGACTTCGCCGAGAAAAACGTGTCCCTGACCATCGTCGGTCCGGAAGTGCCGTTGGTGGCTGGCGTCGTCGACCTGTTCCGCAGCCGTGGCCTGGACTGCTTCGGTCCGACTGCCGGCGCAGCCCAACTGGAAGGCTCGAAAGCCTTCACCAAAGATTTTTTGGCCCGCCACAAGATCCCGACGGCCGACTACCAGAACTTCACCGAGATCGAGCCGGCCCTGGCGTACCTGCGTGAAAAAGGTGCACCGATCGTCATCAAGGCCGACGGCCTGGCCGCCGGTAAAGGCGTGATCGTGGCGATGACCCTGCAAGAAGCCGAAGACGCGGTGCGCGACATGCTTGCCGGCAACGCATTTGGTGATGCCGGTTCGCGCGTGGTCATCGAGGAATTCCTCGACGGCGAAGAAGCCAGCTTCATCGTGATGGTCGATGGCAAGAACGTTCTGCCAATGGCCACCAGCCAGGACCACAAACGCGTCGGCGACGGCGACAGCGGCCCGAACACCGGCGGCATGGGTGCTTACTCCCCTGCCCCGGTGGTCACCGCTGAGGTACACAAGCGCGTCATGGACCTGGTGATCTGGCCGACCGTGCGCGGCATGGCCGACGAAGGCAATGTGTACACCGGCTTCCTATACGCCGGCCTGATGATCGACAAAGCCGGCAACCCGAAAGTCATCGAGTTCAACTGCCGCTTTGGTGATCCGGAAACCCAACCGGTGATGCTGCGCCTGCAATCGAGCCTGGTGCTGCTGGTGGAAGCGGCCCTGGCCCAGGCGCTGGACAAGGTTGAAGCGCAATGGGACCCGCGTCCGAGCGTTGGCATTGTGCTGGCAGCCGGTGGTTACCCTGGCGACTACGCCAAGGGCGATGTGATTGAAGGCCTCGACGCAGCTGCTACGCTGGAAGGCAAGGTGTTCCATGCGGGCACCGCGCTCAAGGATGGCAAGGTTGTAACCGCAGGTGGCCGTGTATTGTGCGCCACCGCAATGGGTGCCAGTGTCGACGCCGCGCAGCAACAGGCGTACAAGCTGGCCGCGAAAATCGACTGGAAAGGTTGCTTCTACCGCACGGACATCGGCTACCGCGCCATTGCCCGTGAACGTGGCGAGAACCAATAAGTAACTGCCCTCCAGTCGCTATCCGTTCGGTTAGGCAAGGGTCTCTGGCCCTTGCCGTACCCATGTCGCCCCGCGCATAGTTAACCCGTGCAATCAACCTACGAAGGGATTTCGCCGTGCGCTGGCTCAGGATCGCCATAGGTTTCACAGTCAGTCTGCTGACCCTGCTCTGCTTGTTCCCGGCCCAGGCCGCCGCGCAAGGCAGTGGATGGGCAGTATTGCTTGATGAACAGGCCGACCTGCAACTGAGCGATATCCGCTCCGCCCGCTACACCAATCAATTTAGCCCCATCGAACTGGACCGGATTACCGCCGCCGAGCCGGACGGTGCGCTGTGGGTACGCTTCAAGTTGCAACCTGGCAAGCACGAGCAAGTGCTGCGGGTATTTGCCCCCGACCTGTCCCACCTGAGCCTCTATGTACTGGACGGCGACACCCTGGTGGAACAACAAAGTACCGGCACCCGCCAGCCGCAGGCGGAACGCCCGCTGCCCAGCAGCGATTTCATGCTGCCGATGCCCCAGAGCCAGAAGCCCCTCGAGGTGTACCTGCGCCTGGTGTCGGAACACGAACTGCGCCCCTACATCACCCTGGAGCCGGCCGTACTGGCCGCCGCCAACCAGAACCAGACGCTGATCTACGGCCTGTTGTTCGGCTGCCTGCTGATGCTGATCCTGCACAACCTCACGCGCTTCGCCTACCATCGCTCGCGCAGCAGCCTGTGGTTGGCGGCCTGCGAGTTGCTCTTGATGTTGAGCCTGGCACTGTTGCTCAACCTGGTGGGGCCGTGGCTGCCGAACTGGCACGCTATCCAGACCCCGGGCGCCTACCTCGCCCTGCTGCTGACCGCGCCGTGCGGGCTGATGTTCGCCTACCGGTTCTTCATGCCGCTGGGCCCGCACCCGCTGAACAAACTGTTGATGGCCGACATCCTGCTGATCGTGCTGTGCGGCCTGCTGCTGTTGTTCGTCAACACCTTGCCGCTGAACATCATCACTTACGCCCTGGTGGCCCTGGCCGGTCTGAGCATGCTGTTTGTCTCGGCCTACCACTGGCAGAAAGGCTACCGGCCGGCACGTTTGTTCGTGGCGGGCATGGTGGTGTTCAACATCGGCACACTGATCATCCTGCCTGCCCTGCTCGGCCTGACGCTGGTGGCGCCGCAAGGCTTGATCGTCACGCTGCTCGGTTTTATCTGCCTCAGCGGCCTGCTGATGAGCCTGGCCCTGGGCGAACGCCAGCGCGCAATTGTCGAAGCGCGCTTCAGCCTCAGCCGCGACCTGGCGGCCAGCAATGCCGAGATCGCCGCCAAAGCCGAGTTCCTGGCGAAGATCAGCCACGAAATCCGCACCCCCATGAACGGCGTGCTGGGCATGACCGAGCTGCTGCTGGGCACGCCGCTGTCGGTCAAGCAGCGTGACTACGTGCAGACCATCCACAGCGCCGGGAACGAACTGCTGACGTTGATCAACGAGATCCTCGACATCTCCAAGCTGGAGTCCGGGCAAATCGAGCTGGACGACGTGCAGTTCGACCTCAACGCATTGATCGAAGACTGCCTGAGTATCTTCCGCGCCAAGGCCGAGCAACAGAACGTCGAACTGATCAGCTTTATCCAGCCCCAGGTGCCCCGCGTGATCAGCGGTGACCCGACGCGTCTGCGCCAAGCGCTGTTAAGCCTGCTGGAAAATGCCCTGCAAAAAACCGACGAAGGTGAAGTGCTGATCGTCGTTGCACTCGATGAACGCAGCACCAAGCCGCGCCTGCGCATTGCCGTGCAAGACAGCGGCCTGCCGATGGAAGCCGCCGAGCGCGACGCGTTGCTGCACAGCGAACTGCACAGCAAGAACTTCCTCTCGGCCACGCGCTTGAGCGGCCACCTGGGCCTGGTGATCGCGCGACAGCTGATCCTGTTGATGAATGGCGAGTTCGGCATCAAGAGCGGCAGCCATCAGGGCAGCACCTTGTGGTTGACCCTGCCGCTGGACCCGGAACGCCTGGAACACCCGACCTCCGACCTCGACGGCCCGCTCAAAGGCGCACGGGTGCTCGTGGTCGACGACAACGACACCTGCCGCAAAGTGCTGGTGCAGCAATGCACGGCCTGGGGCTTGAACGTCAGCGCCGTGCCGTCCGGCAAAGAAGCCCTGGCGTTGCTGCGCACCAAGGCGCACCTGCGCGACTACTTCGACGTGGTCCTGCTGGACCAGAACATGCCCGGCATGACCGGTATGCAACTGGCCGCCAAGATCAAGGAAGACCCGAGCCTGAACCACGACATCCTGTTGATCATGCTCACCGGTATCAGCAACGCGCCGAGCAAGATCATCGCGCGCAACTGCGGGATCAAGCGCATCCTCGCCAAACCGGTGGCCGGCTACACGCTCAAGACCACGCTGGCCGACGAACTGACCCAGCGCAGCAAAGGCGTGGTGCAGCCGCGCGCGGCCATCAGCGCGCCGGCAGCCGTGACCGTGCCGGCCGATTTCCGCATCCTGGTGGCAGAAGACAACAGCATCTCCACCAAAGTGATCCGCGGCATGCTCGGCAAGCTCAACCTCAACCCGGACACCGCCAGCAATGGCGAAGAAGCCCTCGAGGCGATGAAGGCTCAGCGTTACGACCTGGTGCTGATGGACTGTGAAATGCCGATCCTCGATGGTTTTTCCGCCACCCAGCAACTGCGCGCGTGGGAAGTCAGCCACCAACGCATTCGAACGCCGGTGGTCGCACTGACGGCGCATATCCTGTCGGAACATAAAGAGCGCGCGCGCCAGGCCGGGATGGATGGGCACATGGCCAAACCGGTGGAGTTGTCGCAGTTGCGCGAGCTGGTGGAGTTCTGGGTGGCGCAGCGCCAGCAACGACCGGAACACGCGCCTTCCTGACCTGAAATACAATCAAAATGTGGGAGCGGGCTTGCTCGCGAATGCGGTGTGTCAGTCAATGCATCTTTAACTGATCCATCGCATTCGCGAGCAAGCCCGCTCCCACATTTGATCTGCGCCGCCTGTTAGACTCACCCCATCTTTCCGCCCGCGAGCCGCCCTCATGCTCCACGTGTTATTCAGCGTTTACCTGAAGATGCTGGTGCTCTACAGCCCGTTCTTCGTGCTGTCCTGTTTTATCAGCCTGACCCGCGGCTACTCCAGCAAGGAGCGGCGGCGACTGGCCTGGAAAGTAGCGCTGGCAACGCTGGTCTCGAGCGTGTTGCTGTACCTGTTCGGGCGAGTGATTTTCAGCGTGTTCGGCATCACCGTGGACGCTTTTCGCATTGGCGCCGGCAGCGTGCTGTTCATCTCGGCGCTGGGTATGGCCCAAGGCAAGTCGGCAGTGCAGACCGACAACGTGCAGCAGGACGTAACCATCGTGCCGCTGACCATCCCGCTCACCGTCGGCCCGGGCACCATCGGTGCGCTGCTGGTAATGGGTGTGAGCCAGCCGCACTGGGATGACAAGATCATGGCGATCCTCAGCATTGCCCTGGCCAGCCTCACGGTGGGCGTGGTGCTGTACCTGTCCAATCGCATCGAACGCATTCTGGGCGACCAGGGCTTGCAGATTGTCAGCCGGTTGATGGGATTGTTCGTGTGCGCCCTCGCCGCGCAGATCATCTTTACCGGCGTACGCGGTTACCTGGTGCCCTAGATACGGTACTTGGCGATGGCCAGCTGGACCTTGTCACCGGCGCTCTCACGCATCAGCTGGAGCGTCGTTTCGTTGACCACCGCGGTATTGAGCACCAGGCAGGTTTGCCCGCTGAAGGCCTCGAACGAGGCGCTGTCCCATTCCAGAAAGGGCAAGCCCACCTGTTTGCTCACACCGTGGCTGCTGTAGGTCACCAGCACCATCATCACTTCCCCTTCGGTTTCGGCGCAGGAAGCCAGGCCGAAATCACCGCCCTGATGCACCGAGCTATTGCGTTTGAACAGGTCGAACGTCGCGGGTTGCTGCTTCAACGCCTCCAACGCATCCGCCGCCAGCTTGGGCAGTGCGGTGAGCAAAGGTCCGGCCAGTGACATCGAGGCCAGCATCGCCGCAATGATGTTCAGCGCCGCCAATTGCACGGTCAGGCCTTTGCCCGAGCGCGTGACCCGCTCGAAGCGGCTGCGCACCGGCAGCCAGCCCAGGCTGACCATCACCTTGATAAATTCGTCGTACCAGGCTTCGGTGCCGCGTTGGACCTTCAACACATCGCTGACGTAGCTGCTCGCAAGCAAGTAGCTCTTGCGAACGTATTCGCGGTTCAGGGCGGACATCCCCTCGATAAACGAGATCACGCCGTTGTTCACCACCGCTGCATTGCTGTCATCGTCCGCGCTCATCGGCACAGAGGTCTGTGCACCCGGCGCTCCCGGCAACTTGTAGGCGGCAATCAACTTGCGCCTCTTTACGCTGTTGATCCTTCGGTGCTGTCGCTCCGTTTTCAGTTCTCCACAAGCACCCCACATGGGGCGTGTGTTCACACTAGTCCAGCCGCGAGCGCGCTTTCCAGGCCACAAACATCACTTGCCGGCATGCGACAAGTCCCCGCCACCCAACGATTGCTGGGCTGCCCGTGGGCCCTTCCGGATTTCGTCGATAAAAAAAGAAAAAGCCCCGAATAACGGCGGGCGTTCACCCAGCGTTACTCGGAGCTTTCCGGCGTGCGACAGGCCGTTTTCAGGAGGCGGGTTTTTCACCATACCAGCGCGGCGTGTACACCCACTCACCGCCACCGGCGCGCGCAAATACGCACGTGGTGGACGAGCCAATCAGCACCATGGTGCGCATATCGACCTGTTCGGGCGTCAGTTGCCCAAGCGTGGTGACACGCAGTGTCTGGCCTGGACGACCGATATCGCGCCCCAGCACCACCGGCGTTTCAGGCGTGCGGTGCAGCGCGACGATTTCCAGCGCGCGCCCCAATTGCCATGGCCGCGAACGCGAGATCGGGTTGTAGAACGCCAACGCCAAGTCGGCCTGGGACGCGAGGTCCAGGCGCTTTTCGATGATCGACCAGGGCTTGAGGTTGTCCGACAGCGACATCACACAGAAGTCATGCCCCAGCGGCGCACCCGCTTGCGCAGCGGTGGCAAGCGAAGCCGAGACGCCTGGCAGAATCTGCAGGTCAACCTGATGCCAGGCCGGGTCACTCGACTCATGCAAGGCCTCGATCACAGCCGCCGCCATGGCGAATACGCCGGGGTCACCGGACGATACCACCACAACTGAACGCCCTTGCGCAGCCAGCTCGAAGGCATGGCGCGCACGCTGCATTTCTTCGCGGTTATCGGTGCAGTGCTGCACCTGGTCGTCACGAAATGGCCCGGCCATGCGCACATAGGTTTCGTAACCGAGCACATCGGTGCAGCGCGCCAGTTCAGCCTTGACCGCCGGCACCATCAATTCGGCGGCGCCAGGGCCCAGGCCAATCACCGCCAGACGGCCTCGCGGGCGACCAACATGCGCCAGGTCCAGGGGCTGCTCGGCGACGCTGATGACGATGTCCGCCTCCTGCGTGACGCTGGAAAACAGCAGCGGCACACTCAATGCCAGCGCAGCCTCGTGCAGCGAAGGTTCGGCCATCTGTGTATCGCTGGCCAACACGCAGGCCAGGGATTGAACGGCAATACCCGCGTCGTGCAATGCCGCCCGCACACGTTCAGCCAGGTGCGTGCCGGGCTTGCAGGTGACGCACACGTTCTGCGGGTAAATCAGCAACTCGTTGGCGGCGGGCACTCGCTCGGCGCTGCCCACATGAATCGCCAGGCGTGCCTGCTGATCCTGCGGCAGATTGGCCTGAGCCAGCCAGGGCGCTGCGCCTTCGATGCGCACGCTTTCGCCGGCCAGCAGGTCCGAGACAAAACGCTTGCCCAGCTCCAGATCCGCCAGTTGATAACCCGCAGGCGGGTTGAGCAGGCAGGTGCCGAACCGCAACTCGCCACTGGTGGTGATCGCGGCAGACACGCCCAAGGCAGCGCCAATGTCGCGCGCCATCACGTTCACGCCACCGAGGCCGCCGAGCAACGGCACCACGGCGCTGCCGTCTTCCGCCACGGCCAGCACGGCGGGCTCCTCGCCTTTTTCCAGCAGCAGCGGCGCCAGGGTGCGGATCACAATGCCGGCAGCGCACAGCGCAATCAGCGGCGTGCCCTGTTGATACAGCTGGCGCAGGGTCGCGCCGAACTCGCTGTAGGTCTGGTCGGCGCCTTCAACGCGTCCGGCCAAACCGTGGATCAGCGCGCCGGGGTAAACCTGCGCAATTTTGCGCGCCGTGGCCAGGCTGCCCTGGCCCAGAATGACAATCGCCGGGCGCATCAACCTTGCCACCGTTCGCCGGGCACGATGATCAGCGAGAAGTACGGTGAAGACGCCGGGTCGACCTGATCCAGCGGCACGATTTTCTGGTTGGCCATGGTCGCGCGCTCGACATACAGCGCGCGCTCGGCCAGGCCGAGTTCTTCCAGCACCTGACGCACCTTGGGGAAATTACGCCCAAGCTTCATGATCACCGCCGCATCGGCATCCGCCAGGCGACGCTTGAGGTCGTCGTGGGGCAGCACGCCCGAGAGCACCGACAGGCTCTGATTGCGATACACCAGCGGCGCGCCGAGTACCGAGGCGCCGCCGAGCATCGAGCACACGCCGGGAATGACCTGGGCGTCATAGCGCTCGGCCAGGCGGTCGTGCAGGTACATGTAGGACCCGTAGAAGAACGGGTCACCTTCGCAGATCACCGCCACGTCGCGGCCGGCGTCCAGGTGCGCGGCTACGTCGAGGCTTGCCGTGTCGTAGAAGTCGCTGATGACTTGCTCGTAGGACAGCGGCGCCGGCAGCACTTCGGTGGTCACCGGGTACACCAGTGGCATCAGGGTCTGCTGCGCAACCAGGTGGTCTTCGATGATGCCGAACGCATTGCCCTTCTTGCCCTTGGCCACGAAGTACGCCACCACTGGCGATTCGCGCAGCAGGCGCAGGGCCTTGAGGGTGATCAGTTCCGGGTCGCCGGGGCCCACGCCCAGGCCGATCAAACGTCCGCGTGCCGACATTATTCGACCTCCGTGGCCAGGGCGTTGACCGCAGCGGCCGCCATCGCACTGCCGCCCAGACGCCCTTGCATGATCACGAAAGGCACGCCACGGCTGTCGGCCGCCAGCATGGCCTTGGACTCGGCAGCGCCGACAAAGCCGACCGGGAAGCCCAGGATCAATGCAGGTTTTGGCGCGCCGGCATCGAGCATCTCCAGCAGGTAGAACAGCGCGGTCGGCGCGTTGCCGATCACCACCACACTGCCTTCCAGGTGCGGGCGCCACAGCTCCAGGGCAGCAGCGGAACGGGTGTTGCCCAACGCGCGCGCCAGTTCCGGCACGCTGTCGTCGCGCAGGGTGCAGATCACCTGATTGTTGGCCGGCAGGCGCGCACGGGTTACGCCTTCAGAGACCATCCGCGCATCGCACAGGATCGGCGCACCGGCGGCCAGCGCATCGCGCCCGGCCTTGCCTGCGCCTTCGGAGAACTGCAGGCCATCGATGGCCTCGACCATGCCGCAGGCGTGGATCACCCGCACCGCGAGTTTTTCCAAATCAGCCGGGATGCGGTCCAACTTGGCTTCCGCGCGAATAATGGCGAAGGAGTTGCGATAGATCTCCTGACCGTCGCGGATGTAATCAATCATCGGTGTTGCTCCGTGAGCGTGCGCGTAACAGGGCGCCCGCCGCTTCAATGGAAAGAGTGCGCGCGTGCAGCCGGCCGAAACCTGGCTGGGCTGCATCGCGAAAATAGACGTCGTAGTGGCCGGGGCTCACTGCCAGTAACGTGACTGGCGCGGTGTGCGCGGCCGCGCAGGAGCGTGCGCAGCCGGATAAGTGCACCTCAACGCCAGGTTGCAACGCGGCCAATTGCAGGGCGTCGGCCTTGGTATCGGCCAGGCCTTTGCCACAGCCGCTTGAGCCGGTGCAGGCGATCAGGCGCGCCAGGGGCTGGTCGACTGAGCAGAGAAAGCCCAGGTGCTCCAGACGCTCAGTCACTGCGCCGTGGCTTTTAATGTTGGGCAGCAGCACGCCCTGCCATGGCGTGAAACGTAAAGTGCCGTCGCCCAACTCCATGGCCAACTGCGCGGCGCCTTTGAGCATGGTTGAATCCAGGCGACCCAGCGGTGCAACGGCGGCGACGTAGAATTGATCTTTTTGCCGCTGTGGATAACTGCCCAAGTGCAGCAAAGCCCCACTGGCCGGGCGTTTGAAGCCCTCCACCGGCAGCAGCGGCAGGCTCAGACGGGCCAATAAGTTATCCACAGACACATGACGCATGCGGGTTTGCGTCGGTGTCGCCAAGTCGAGAAACAGCTCCAGCACTGCGACGACCAGGGCATGACCCTGCTCCAGGGGCACGGCCGCCACCGGCGCATCCAACCCAGGGCAACCCGCCAGCCCGAAGGCCAATAATGTTTCGCCATCGCGCTCAAACGCCGACAGCCACAGGTCGTGGTGATGCTCGAGCATTGCCAGGGCTTCACCGCCATCGAGCTGCACGGCGAACTTGGCCGACAACTCATGGAAACGTGGATGGTTTTGCAAGGTCGCGAGGATCTGCCCGGCCAACGGTCGGGTGTCGAACAACATTTGAGTGTCGATACCGGCGCTGGGGCTGAGCATCAGGTTGCGCACATCATCGCCAGCAGCGTTGTTCGGGCCCAGGCCTGCGGCCAGCAGCGCGGCGATCAAGGCCTGCTGCTCGGCACCGATCCCGCGAATCTGCAGATTGGCGCGGTTGGTGGCCTCGATCACTCCACCGGCGTAGGCCTGGGCCGCGTCCGCCACGGCCACCGCCTGCGCGGCGCTGATGGACCCACCGGCCAATTTGATCCGGCAAATGCCGCCATCCAACGCCTGGACAATACGCAGCAACCCCGGACAAGCCGAGGGGCGCAAGGTGTTCAGAGCAGGTGTTGGGTTCACGGGGCTACCGGTTGACGGGTAAAGGCGCGGTATTATGCCTGCTTTGTCCGGCGGCATGAAAAGCCTGCCCGTCGGATGTCGTTCAAGGAATTGATATGTCGCCCTGGCTGACGGTAGTAGGCATCGGTGAAGACGGCTTCAAGGGGCTGGGCAGAAACGCCCGGCATGCCCTGTTGCGCGCCTCCCGGATTATAGGCGGCCAGCGTCAGTTGGACCTGTTACCGGTGTGTATTCGTGGTGAGCGGCAGCTGTGGCCGAGCCCGTTTTCCCTGGCGCCCGTGTTGGCGCAACGCGGCGAGCCTGTGTGCGTGCTGGCCAGCGGCGACCCGATGTTCTATGGCGTGGGCGCCAGCCTGGCGCGGCAGGTGGCGGCTGAAGAGTTGCTGGTTTTACCGGCGCCGTCGTCGGTGTCGCTGGCGGCGGCGCGATTGGGCTGGCCGTTGCAGGACCTGGTGACGTTGTCGGTGGTGGCGCGGCCGCTGGCGGCACTGAATGCGCATCTGGCCAGCGGCGTGCGGTTGCTGGTGTTGAGCAACGATGGCCGCAGCCCTGCGGCGATTGCTTCGCTACTGGTTCAGTCCGGGTTTGGCGCCAGCCGTATCAGTGTGTTTGAACACGTGGGCGGCGCGGATGAACAGCGCATTGATGGGCTGGCGGTTGATTGGCCACACGCCTCGGTTGCGGATTTGAATCTCGTCGCCATTGACTGCGTGGCCGACGCCAACACACCGCGCCTGTCGCGCCTCGCCGGCCTGCCGGACTCAGCCTTCCAGCACGACGGCCAACTGACCAAGCGTGACGTGCGCGCCATGACGCTCGCCCGCCTCGCACCGATGCCCGGCGAGTTGCTCTGGGACGTAGGCGCGGGCAGTGGCTCCATTGGCATCGAATGGATGCGTGCCCACCCCAGCTGCCGCGCGCTGGCGATTGAAGCCGACGCAGGCCGCCAAGGCCTGATCGAACATAACCGCGACGCCCTTGGCGTGCCCGGTTTGCAATTGATTCGTGGAAAGGCGCCGGACGTGCTGCACGGTTTGGAAGCACCAGACGCGATCTTCATCGGTGGCGGCGTCACCCGCGACGGCGTGCTCGACACGTGCTGGGAGCACCTGCGCCCGGGCGGCCGTCTGGTCGCGAACGCCGTGACCTTGCAAAGCGAAATGACCTTGATGAACTGGCGCGCGGAGCACGGCGGCGAGCTGACTCGCATTCACGTGGCGCAGGCCCAGCCGCTGGGCGAGTTCGACACCTGGCGCCAGGCGTTGCCGATTACCTTGCTGGAAGTGGTCAAGCCGTTATGAAACGCATCCTGCTGTTGGGCGGCGTGACTGAAGCGCTGGCCATCGCGCGTACGCTGGGGCCTGAACATATCTACAGTCTGGCCGGTGTGGGCCGGGTGCCTACCGACCTCACCTGCCACGTGCGCGTCGGTGGGTATGGCGGGGTTGAAGGGCTGGCACAGTTTGTTCGCGATGAACACATCAGCCTGATCCTCGACGCCACCCATCCGTATGCCGCCCAGATCAGCCGGAACGCCGCGCAGGCGGCGCGGCTGTGCGGCATCCCTTGCTGGGCGCTGCGCCGTCCGGCGTGGCAACCGCAGGCCGGCGATGACTGGCGTGAGGTGAGTGATTGGGCCGAGCTGGTTGAAGCGTTGAGGCCGTTCAAGCGCCCGTTGTTCACACTGGGGCGCGAGCCGTTGCAGCATCTTGATGAGATCCCCGCCGATCAGCTCTGGACGCTGCGCGCGCTGGATGTGTATCCCGGCAATGCACGCTGTGAAGTCATCGGCGCACGTGGGCCGTTTCTGATTGAAGACGAGCGCGCGTTGTTTGAGCGGCGTGGGATTGATGTGTTGATCAGCAAGAACAGCGGCAGCATGGCGACCGAACCGAAACTGGAAGTGGCGCGGGAGCTTGGAATACCGGTGCTTGTCTTGAAGCGTCCAGTGCTGGCTGCGGTAGATCGAGAGTTCACCGACGTGGCTGCGGTGCTACAGGCCGTCAACATTCTCTAAACATCACCTTCCCAATGTGGGAGCGGGCTTGCTCGCGAAGGCGCTGGGTCAGCCAATCAATCACTGGCTGACCCACCGTTATCGCGGGCAAGCCCGGCTCCCACATTTGGTTTGTGACTGGCGCAAAATTTTGCCCAGGCACAAATAAGTGTGGGAGCCGGCTTGCCTGCGATGGCGGTGGGTCAGTGAGCCTGGCCGTTACTGATCCACCGCCTTCGCGAGCAAGTCCGCTCCCACATTTGGAACTGCGTTATCAGGCTGCAGTTTTCGTTTGTCCGACGCCCTTGTGCACTCGATCGGCCAGCAACTGCGCCAGCTCAATCAACTGCGCAACGCCGAGCAATTTCTCTGGTTTCGGGCCATCCAGGTCAAAGGCAAGGTCGCACCTCAGCGCATTGGCCGAGGCGAGTGTTTCGCTGCGTTTTCAGCGGTGTACGGGGACTAGAGTTCCATCTTCCTAGGGACAACCTTAAATCTTTGTCGGACGTTTCTATACGCTTCCATCCACCGCCGAATACAAGCCAGCCCCCACAGGGTTCAGCGTCACGCTGAATGTCGCGATCCATCTGCAAAATTGGCAATCTGTGGTTCCCGGCTATCCTGTAGACAACCACTGCGACACCAAACCACACCGGCCTTTTTTACTTATCCCCACCGATCAGGCTAAATACGCACCTGATCGCTTAACCCTACGGATTGTCCGCCATGGCCCGTCAACGCTTTGCAATTGTGTGGATCGCCTGCTTTGCAGTGCTGTTCAACGCCTTTGCCATGCCGATGGCGAGTGCGATGCAGCAGTCCAGCGACCCTGTTCAGCAATTGCTATGGGGCAGTTTTTGCTCCTCCAATGGCGCCAGTCTGAAGACCATTGCCCTGGGCAAGCTGGACATTCCGGCGCCGCAGCAGGACGACCACTCCACCATGCAGCACTGCTGGTGTTGCTCGGGCTCACCGCCTTTGGTGGCCTTGCCGGGGCATGTGCCGCAGTTGTATCTCACCCGTTTTGCAGCGGCGCAGAGCCTGCCGCCGCCTTCATTGCAAGCCCCTACCCCGCGCCAGCAATGGCCGAGCCTCAACCCGCGCGCGTCTCCAACGGTCTGATTTCTTCGCAAGTGAACTGCGTTTAGAACCGTTCTGGAGAACTGCCATGCTCAAATCTTCCCTGCTTCTGGCTGCGTTGTTGCTGCCGGTGTGTGTTGCTGCGAATGCCGATGACTACAAGGCCGGCGACCTGCTGGTCAGCGATCCCTGGTCACAGGAGCTGCCACCGAATGCGCCGACCGTCGCTGCGTATTTCGTGATTCATAACGCCGGCGAAACGCCGGACCGCCTGCTTGGCGTCGAGACGCCGGTAGCGGACAAAGCCGAGCTGCACGAGCATGTGATGCAAGGCGACTTGATGAAGATGCAACAAGTGCCCAGCGTTGCCGTGCCGGCCAAGGGGGATTTGACCTTCGCGCCAATGGCCTATCACGTGATGCTGCTGGGCCTAAAAGACCGCAGCCTGCTGGCCGACGGCAAGCAATTCCCATTGACCCTGACCTTCGAAAAAGCCGGCAAGGTTGAAGTCGAAGTTTCGGTTCAGAAAACGCCGCCAGCGGCTGGCCACGAGTCTATGCACGCTCAATAGGCCAACCTCGATGGGCGCCCCTCGCGCCAGGTTATCCGCGCAACGCCGCAAGCCCCTGGGTTTGATGCGCGCCAGCTGGATCAGCCTGTTCGCCATGCTGATGATCTTTATCGGTCCGCTGATTTCCCAAGCGATGCCGATGGATCATCACGCCGGTATGTCGATGGAAATGTCGATGGAAATGTCCATGGACATGCCCAGCTGCCATGGCGATGCACCGCAACACAGCAAAGCGCCTGACGAGCACCACGTGCTCTGGGAAAAGTGCGGCTATTGCAGCCTGCTCTTCAGTTGCCCGGCCCTGCCCGGCAGCGTGTCCTATATCACCCTCGGCACCGCGCCACCTGCCAACGCCCTCACCCCCGCCCCACGCCTGGGCCATGCCCGGCAGAGCATTTTCCCCGGCGCCCGCAGCCGCGCGCCCCCCATCACCGCGTAAGCCTTTCACCGCGCTACTTCACACCGGCCGACTTTAGACAGACAGCCGCAGGCTGCTGGCCGTGTTGTTTACGAATGATTGATGGAATTTTTCATGTCCAGGTTTTCTGCTGACACCCGTATGGGATGTACCCCCGTTTTCGCTGTTCTGTGTGGCGCACTGTTGGTGCCACAGGTACACGCCGATGATCATGAGTTAAGCCCCACGGTGATCACCGCGATTGCCCCCAGCTCGCCGCTGACCGTGATCACCAACCCCAAAGACCCGCGCCAACCGGTGCCCGCCAGCGATGGCGGCGACTACCTCAAGACCATCCCTGGCTTCGCCCTGGTGCGCAACGGCGGCACCAATGGCGACCCGGTGCTGCGCGGCATGTTCGGCTCGCGCCTGAATATCCTCACCAATGGCGGCATGATGCTCGGCGCCTGCCCAGGCCGGATGGACGCACCGACCTCCTACATTTCGCCGGAAACCTACGACAAGCTCACCGTGATCAAAGGCCCGCAAACCGTGCTCTGGGGCCCGGGCGCGTCGGCTGGCACCATTCTGTTCGAGCGTGAGCCGGAGCAGTTCGGCGAGCTGGGCACGCGGGTCAACGCCAGCGTGCTGGCCGGCTCCAACGGGCGCTTCGACAAAGTCATCGATGCCGCCGCCGGCGGGCCCCTGGGCTACGTGCGCGTGATCGGCAACCAGGCACACGCCGATGACTACAAGGACGGCAACAACGACACGGTTGCCTCGCGCTACGACAAGTGGAACGGCGATGTCGCCGTCGGTTTTACCCCCGACGCCGACACCCTGCTGGAACTTACCGCCGGCCGTGGCGATGGCGAAGCACGCTACGCCGGGCGCGGCATGGACGGTTCGCAGTTCCTGCGCGAAAGCCTGGGCCTACGCTTCGAAAAATCCAACATCGGCGAGGTGCTGGATAAAGTTGAAGCCCAGGTCTACTACAACTACGCCGACCATGTGATGGACAACTACAGCCTGCGCACGCCGTCCGGCACCGGCATGATGGCCGGGCCCATGGCCTCCAACGTCGACCGCCGCACCCTCGGCGCGCGGATCAAGGCCACCTGGCGCTGGGCCGATGTGCAACTGATCAGCGGCCTGGACGCGCAGACCAACGAACACCGCCAGCGCAGCAGCATGGGCGTCGACACCTACAAGGATCTGCCGCGCAACAAGGACGCCAACTTCCACAACTATGGTGCGTTCGGCGAACTGACCTGGTACGCCGCCGACCGCGATCGCCTGATCACCGGCGCGCGTCTGGACCGCGCCTCGGCCAAGGATTTTCGCCAGACGACCGGTTCAGGGATGATGTTCCGCCCCAACCCGACCGCCGACGACACCCGCGCCGATACGCTGCCGTCGGGCTTTGTGCGCTTTGAGCACGACTTGGCCGACAGCCCCACCACTGTCTACGCCGGGCTGGGCCATTCGGAACGTTTCCCGGATTACTGGGAGCTGTTTTCCCCTAACACCGGCGCGGTCGGTTCAGTGAATGCTTTCGAGGGCGTGAAGCCGGAAAAAACCACTCAACTCGACTTCGGCGCGCAGTACAAAACCGCTGACATGGAAGCCTGGGCCTCGGCTTATGTCGGCCAGGTGCGCGACTTCATCCTGTTCGACTACACGCCCGGCATGATGGGCACCACCTCCCAGGCGCGTAACGTCGATGCCCGCATCATGGGCGGCGAACTGGGTGCGGCCTATAAGCTGACGCGCCACTGGAAGGCCGATGCCAGCCTCGCCTACGCCTGGGGCAAGAACACCAGCGACGGCAAGGCCCTGCCGCAAATGCCGCCGCTGGACGCGCGTTTCGGCCTGACCTACAGCGAAGACGACTGGAGCGCCGGTGCCTTGTGGCGCGTGGTGGCAGCGCAAAACCGCATCGACCCGAACAAGGGCAACGTGGTCGGCAAGGACTTCGACAAAAGCGGCGGTTTTGGCGTGTTCTCGCTGAACGCGGCGTACCGCATCAATAAGCACTTCAAGGTCAGCACCGGCGTCGACAACCTGTTTGGCAAAGCCTATGCCGAGCACTTGAACCTAGCCGGCAACGCCGGGTTCGGCTACCCGGCCAATGACCCGCAAGCCATCAAGGAACCGGGGCGCACGCTCTGGACCAAGGTGGACATGAGCTTCTAAAAGCTTCGCGAGCAAGCCCGCTCCCACACTTGGAATGCATTTCAAATGTGGGAGAGGCTTGCTCGCGAAGGCGGCATAACTGAATAAAAATTTTTAAAGCCTTTGCGGAGCATCCTGATGACCACTCAAAAGATTTCCTTCTACAACCTGGCCTGGCGCTGGCACTTCTACGCCGGGCTTTTCGTCGCGCCTTTCATGGTGCTGCTGGCCCTCACCGGCATCATCTACCTGTTCAAACCCCAGCTCGACCCGCTGATGTACGCCGACCTGCTCACCGTGCAAAGCGCCGAACACGCCTTGAGTGCCGACGAGCAATTACAGCGCGCGCAGGCAGCCTTTCCCCAGGGCAAAATCAGTAAATACCTGCCACCGGCCGACGCCACCAGCAGCGCGCAGTTCGTGATGCATGACAACGGCCGCGAAGTGACCGTATTCGTGGACCCGTACCGCGGCACCGTGCTTGGCGAACAGGATGCCAAATACAACCTGCAAGCCATCGCCCGCGCACTCCACGGTGAGCTGATGATCGGCACCGTCGGCGACCGCCTGGTGGAACTCGCCGCCGGTTGGGGCGTGATGCTGGTGGTGTCCGGCCTGTACCTGTGGTGGCCGCGCGGCAAGTCGTCGGCCGGGGTGTTATGGCCACGGTTCAACGCGCGTGGGCGCGTGTTCTGGCGCGACATGCACGCCGTCGCCGGTTTCTGGGGGGCGGCGTTTTTACTGGTGATGCTGCTCAGCGGCATGACCTGGACCGGCTTCTGGGGCAAGCAATACGCCGCGTTGTGGAATCGCTTTCCGGCGGCGATGTGGAACGCCGTGCCGCAGTCGGATCAGCAGGCGCGCAGCCTCAATACCGCCAGCCAGCAAACCGTGCCGTGGGCGATGGAAAACACGCCGATGCCAATGTCCGGCGACCACGCCGAACACATGAACCACGGCGCCATGCATTCGGGCCCGGCTGCGCCAACCGTGCGTCTGCAGCAGGTGGTCGATCTGGCCAATGCTCGCCAGGTTGAACCCGGCTACAGCATCACCTTTCCCAGCACCGCCGACGGTGTGTTCACCGTCGCGGTGTTCGCCAACGACCCACGCAACGACGCGACCCTGCACGTGGACCAATACACCGGCAAGGTGCTCGCCGATGTGCGCTGGGAACACTACAACACGGTGGCGCGCGCCACCGAAACGGGTGTGATGCTGCACGAAGGCAAGATGTTCGGTTGGGTCAACCAACTGATCGTGCTGCTGATCTGCCTGATGATTTTGCTCAGCGCGGTGAGTGGCGTGGTGATCTGGTGGAAACGCCGGCCTGCCGGTGGCCTGGGTGTGCCGCCGCTGCGCCATGACGTGCCGAAGTGGAAAGCCGCGATGGGGATCATGCTCGCGCTGGCGATCATTTTCCCCTTGGTCGGCGCCTCGTTGATCGGGGTGTGGGCATTGGATCGGCTGGTATTGGCGCGCGTGTTCAACCAACGTGAATCTACCTCAGGTTCTGCATGAGGCAGGCGAGATGCCCACGGCAGAACCCTTCTGTAGCCTTGCGCGACTTTTGTCCCGCAGCCAATAAGTGTTAACTTATAACACTTTCTGCGTTATCGTTGCTCGCCGCGCACTGCGGCGAGTACCCCTCCAAGAAGTGATTGATTGATCGATGAACAAGTACCTAGCGCCCGGCCTGTGCCTGCTCGCCCTGCACACCAGTGCCCAGGCCCTGACTCTGCCCGCCAGCCCCGTCACCGCAACCGCCGTGGATGACGAACGCGTCGACCTCAACACCCCGACCACTGCGGGCTCGCGCCTGAACCTTACGGCCCTGCAAACCCCTGGCAGTGTTGAAAGCCAGACCGGCGAAAAAATCCGCGAACGCGGCGACGCCAGTGTGCAGGACGCTATCTCGCGCGCCACCGGCATCAGCCGCACCGGCACGCCGGGCGACGGCGGCACCTCGTTGCAGGCGCGCGGCTTTACCGGGCAGAGTGCGGTGCTGCAACTGTACGACGGCCAGCGCATGTTCGACGGCGCGGGCACGTCCACCTTCCCGGTAGACACCTGGTCGGTTGAACGCGTGGATGTGTTGCGCGGCCCCGCCTCGGTGATCTACGGCCAGGGCGCCACGGGCGCGGTGGTCAACACCCTGCCGAAAAAGCCTTTTGAAGGCGAGATCGAAAACCACCTCCGCCTGGGCTACGGTTCCTATGACCGCCAGCAGCAAGCCCTGGACAGCGGCGGCTCACTGACCGACACCCTGAGCTACCGCCTGAACATCAACCGCCTGCGCAGCAACGGTTTCATCGCGCGCGGCGACTCTGCCAGCGACTTCGTCAGCGGCGCCCTGCGCTGGCAGCCGGCCGACAACCTGAGCGTCACCCTGGCACACGACTATGGCGACCAGGCCCCGCAGAATTACTACGGCACGCCGCTGATCAATGACCAGTTGCACAAAAGCCTGCGCGACAAAAACTACAACGTCAGCGACGACAAACAGCACTACAACGACCAGTGGACACGCCTGACCAGCGAGTGGCAAATCAACGACAACGTCACGGCCACCAACGAGCTGTCGTACCTGAAAAACCAGCGTCGCTGGCAAAACGCCGAGAGCTACAACTATGTCGAGGGTGGCCTCGTACGCCAGAGCTACCTGGGCATCAAGCACGATCAGGAGCAGGTCGGCGATCGCCAGACCTTCACCTTCAAACACACCCTGTTGGGCCTCGACAGCCAGACCGTGACAGGGGTCGAGTACAACCGTATTCGCTTCCGTCTGGCGAGCAACGCGCCCTTCGACGACCTGCCGGGTGGCGGCCAGCCGGTGGACATCAACCATCCGGCGCCACAACCGTTTGAAAGCGACAGCCCCTTTATTGCGCAGTCGGTCAGCACCACCAGGCAGCTCGCCGCCTTCGCTGAAAACCGCCTGCAACTGACCGATAAACTGTCGCTGATCACCGGCGCGCGCCGTGACTATCTGCACATCGACAGCAACGACCTGACCACAGCGAACCAGGACGCCGACAGAACCCTCACCGGCAACAATTGGAAAGCCGGCCTGGTCTACGCGATCACTCCGGACACTTCGGTCTACGGCCAATACGCCACCAGCACCGACGGCGTCGGCAGCCTGATCAGCTTGAGCCCGAGCCAGCAGCAGTTTGGCTTGTCCACTGCCAAGCAAGCCGAAGTCGGTATCAAGCAGGCATACTGGGACTCGCGCGGCGAGTGGACGCTGGCGGCCTATCACATCGTCAAAAAGAAGCTGTTGACCAACATCCCCGGCACCACGCTGCAACAACAAGTCGGCCAGCAATCCTCGACCGGCCTGGAAGCCAGCCTCGACCTGCAACTGCCGAACGCCTGGCAATTGCAAGCGAACGCCGCCATCGTGCGGGCCAAGTACGACGACTTTTCCGAAGCGGTGAATGGCCAGGCGGTGTCCCGCGCCGGCAACCGCCCGGTGGACGTCCCCAACCGTACTGCCAACCTGTGGCTGAGCAAGGCCGTGACCGATAATGTGCGCGCCGGTGCCGGGGTGCGTTACGTCAGCGCGCGGTATGCCGACACCGCCAACAGCAGCGAGGTGCCGAGCTACACCGTGGCCGACGCGACCGTGTCGTGGAAGGCGATGCGCAACACCACGCTGGGCCTGGAGCTGAACAACCTGTTCAACCGCACTTACGCGGTCAGCCAGTACAACAACGGCCAGCAGTGGATTTTGGGTGAGCCACGTTCGTTCTTCGTGACGGCGGATTACACCTTTTAACGAATACACCATGGAACCCTGTGGGAGCGGGCTTGCTCGCGAATGCGGTGTGTCAGCCAACACGTCTTTCACTGAACCACCGCCTTCACGAGCAAGCCCGCTCCCACGTCGTTTGATCTGCGCTGACCTTGAGAACATGAATGGCCTCACTCTCACTCACCGACCTGACCTGGACCCCACCGGGCCACGACCACTGCAATCACCAGTTCCAACTGCGTGACGCCAGCCTGCAGGTCGGTGCGGGGGAGTTTGTCGGGCTGATCGGTCCCAATGGCAGCGGTAAAACCAGCCTGTTGCGCTGCGCCTATCGCTTCACCAAACCGGAACACGGCGACGTACTGCTCGAACACCAAAACGTCTGGAAGCACAGCGCCAAGTGGTGCGCACAACGCATCGCCGTGGTGCTGCAGGAGTTTCCCGACGCCTTCGGTGTGCGCGTGGATGAAGTGGTCGCCATGGGCCGCACGCCTCATAAAGGCTTGTTCGATGGCGACACGCTTCACGACCGACAATTGATTCAAGCAGCGCTGGCATCAGTCGGCATGCAGGGCTTTGAAGACCATGCGTTCGCCACCCTCTCGGGCGGTGAAAAGCAGCGCGTCATCCTCGCCCGCGCGTTGGCCCAGCAACCGCAATTGCTGATCCTCGACGAACCGACCAATCACCTCGACCCGCGCTATCAGCTTGAGCTACTGCGGCTGATCAAACGCCTGAACATCGGCACCCTGGCGAGCATCCACGACCTGAACCTGGCCGCCGCCTTCTGTGACCGCCTGTACGTGATCAACCACGGGCGCATCGTCGCCAGCGGCACACCTCACCACGTGCTGACCGCCGAGTTGCTGCGTGACGTGTTTGGCGTTGACGCACTGATCGACACTCACCCCTTGTCCGGCTACCCCCGAATCACCTGGATAACCCAACCATGACCCTGCGCGCCCTGTTGTCTCTCGCCCTGATGTTCGGCACTGCCCAAGCGTTCGCCCAAGCGACCCATTACCCGGTGACCGTCAAAAGCTGCAACCGCGACGTGACCTTTCAGCAAGCGCCCAAACATGCGGTCAGCCACGACATCAACATGACCCAGATGATGCTCGCGCTCGGCCTCAAGCCGCAGATGGCCGGCTACAGCGGAGTGACCGGCTGGAAGTCGGTCACTCCGCAAATGGCCAGCAGCCTCGACGGCCTGCCGGAGCTGGCGAGCAAGTACCCGTCGGTGGAAACGCTGCTCAATGCCAACGTCGATTTCTTCTTCGCCGGCTGGGACTACGGCATGCGCGTGGGCGGCGACCTCACGCCGCAAACCCTGCAACCTTTGGGCATCAACGTGTATGAGCTGACCGAGTCGTGCGCCTTTGTGATGAAGCGCCCCGCCGCCACGCTGGAAGACACCTATAACGACCTGCGCAACCTGGGCAGGATCTTCGACGTGCAGGACCGCGCCAACGCCTTGATCGCGCAGATGCAGGCGCACGTTGCCGAGGTGCAAAGAGACCTGCCCGCCGAGAAGCCTCGCGTGTTCCTCTACGACAGCGGCGAAGACCGCGCCATGACCTCCGGCCGCCTGGGCATGCCGCAGGCGCTGATCGAGGCCGCCGGTGGGCGCAATATTCTCGATGACATCGACGCCAGCTGGACCCGCGTCAACTGGGAAACGGTGGTGGAACGCAACCCGCAGGTGATCGTGATCGTCGATTACAGCGAAGTCACAGCCGAGCAAAAGGCGCACTTTCTGCTCAACAACCCGGCCCTGCAATCGGTGGACGCCATCCGTAATCAGCGCTTTATCGTCATCCCCTACGTGCAGGCCACACCGGGCATCGATAACGTGCTGGCGGTGGAAACCCTGGCCAAGGGGTTCCACGGCGAATGATCACGCGGCGCTACGTCCTGCTCTTAAGCGCCCTGGGTGCGTTGCTGTTGGTCTCCTGCGTGATTTCGCTGGGGTTCGGCTCGGCGCGGGTGCCGGTGGACGTGGTGTGGCAGATTTTGCTGAACAAGGCGTTCGGCCTCGGTGAAGTGAATTGGAGCACCGGGCAGGAACACATCGTCTGGCTGATCCGCGTGCCGCGCATGCTGCTCGGTGCACTGGTGGGCGCCGGGCTGGCGCTGATCGGTGCGGTGTTGCAAGCGGTGACGCGCAACCCGCTGGCCGACCCGCACCTGCTGGGCGTGACCTCCGGCGCCACCCTCGGCGCGGTGATCGTGGTGCTGCATGTGGGGGAAATCATCGGCCTGCTCACGCTGCCCATCGCCGCCTTTATCGGCGCGCTGCTGAGCATGCTGGTGGTGCTGGCGGTGGCGAGCCGCAACGGGCGACTGGAGAGCGATCGCCTGCTGCTGTGCGGCGTGGCCGTGTCGTTTGTCATGATGGCGGCAGCCAACCTGTTGCTGTTCATGGGCGACCACCGCGCCGCGTCGGCGGTGATGTTCTGGATGCTTGGCGGGCTCGGTCTCGCACGTTGGGAGCTGCTGACGATTCCGTGTATCACGGTGCTGCTGGGCCTGCTGTTGCTGCTGAGCATGGCGCGCCCGCTCAATGCCTTGATGGCCGGCGAACAGACCGCCGTGACCCTCGGCCTCAACGCACGCACCGTGCGGTTGAAGGTGTTCCTGGTCGCCTCGTTGATGACCGCAGTGCTGGTGTCGATCAGCGGCTCCATCGGTTTTGTGGGGCTGATGGTGCCGCACATTGCCCGGCGCCTGGTCGGCGCCGAGCATCGGCGTTTATTGCCGGTGTGCGTGCTGCTGGGCAGCGTGTTCCTGGTGTGGGTCGACGTGGCCGCACGCACGCTGATCGCCCCCGAGGACTTGCCGATCGGCGTGGCCACGGCGGCGATTGGCGGGCTGTTTTTTATCGGGCTGATGCGCAAGCGCTGATAACACCTCAGAGTTCGTCCTTGTCCCGACCGTACTGGACGTCCAGCGGATCAGGTTCGGCCTGCAGGTTGGCTTGCCACGCCGTGCCCAACACCCCTGCGCGGGTCCAGAAGGCGTCGGTTTCCAGCACCGCAAGCTGGCCGGCCGCCCACAAACCGCTGACCAACGCGCTGGGCAAAACCGACGCACCGGCACTCAGCAATTGCGTCTCGGCCGCCGTAAAACCGGGCACATACTTGAGCAGCGCGCCGCCTCGGCACGTCAGGTAGACACTCTCGGCGACGGGGTGGTTGATCTTGACGATGTCCAAGTACGACCTCAGCTCGGTGCCGGAGACAAAATTGTTCAGCAGCTTCCATTCCTGCGCCTGCAGGTTCGGCACGGCAGCCATGCCTTTGTAGAAGGCCTGGACGGCGTTGACCGCGTAGCCGAACAGCGGGTGGGCGACCGTGACCTCAAGCCCGGCGCGCTCGAACCGGAACAGTTTCACAATCGTGTCCTGCAGCCAGGCGTGGCGGTCCTCTATCGGGTCAAGTGACACAAACCCCGTAATCCCGGGACAGGTCAGCACCGCGCCGAGGTATTCGACGCCCTTGAACGGGCCCACCTGTTTACGAGCCCAGCGCGCCGCATCATCGGCATGACTGAACAACGGCCCACAAAATGACAGCACGTGCGGGTTGTGTTCGAACGGCCAGGGTTCGGCGTTGGGCTGCCACTGCGCCGTCACGGCCTGCTCCTTGCCCCACACGGTGCTGCGCACCCGCACCTCCAGCGCGCCCTTGGCCGCCAGTTCTCTGACAAAGCTTGCGACGGTCGAGCTGCCCTCAAGCATGCGCCGGGCGATGGCGCCCGCTTGGCTGAGCATCGCGTAGGCCAATTGCCGGCCGTTCTTGTTGACCACATAGCTGAGCAGCGCCCCGTCGGCACACAGCAGGTAAAGCGGCAAGCCTCGGCTTTTGGACAAATTGCTGACGAAGCCGACGCCACCGGCCAACGCCTGGGGAGTGAAGAAGCTGGTGGCCATGGCATCGCTGGGCGGCGCAATCGCAGCGGTAGAGGCGCATAAATACAGGCCATCCAAGCCATAGCCCTGGGGCAGCAACCCGTCGGCAAAAACCTGTGCGAGCCGCGTGCAATCCCCGCGCACCAGCGGCAGAGTGGTCATGTAGGCATTTTTATTGACGGCCTTGAGCACGTAACCGAACTGTACCTCTGGCCGGGGCGATGCCAATCGTTGTGCATAACGTACGGCGTCGTCGGCGCGGGCAAAGATCGGGCTGCACGGCGCATCGGCGAATACCTGCTTGATCTCCAGGGCCGGCAGGGTCGCCAGATTCGCCACGAAGGGCGCGCTCACGCGCCGGGCAAACCCCCACAACGCATTGCCCTTGATAACGCGCAGGTCGCCGGCCTTGGCGACCTGGCCGACGAAGTCACCCGGCAGCAGGGTACCGGCCCGCAGTTGGCGTTCAACCTCGGTGTCTACTTGGTTGCCGTTCAGTGGGTTCAGGGGCACCAGACGCGCTTTCAGCGCCGCTTCCTCCACCGAGCCGGTCAACTGGTAACGCAGGATCGTGCCGTGGGGCCCGAACAGGTATTCGCGCTGTATGCGCGGGTCACGGTGCAACAGGTTCGACAGCACGGCGGTGGGCAGCATGCTCTGGTAGATAGCCTTTTGCTCGGCGGCCAACAGCATTTGCGTCTCCTCGCCAAGCACCGAGCGGTAGCGCGCAACGACAGTGCTGCCATGGGGATAAAGCCCGCCAGTGACGGCCACATCGGGGTACACCCAGTTCAGCGCAAAACCCTGGGGCGGCAAGGCCAATGGGTCCGTCGCCACGTACAGGCCATCCGCCTGCCGCAGCAGCACCCCGCCATAGGCGCGGCGGCGTCCCTCGCCGATAATGTCGGCGGCATAACGCGCCGCATCATCCGCGCTGGCGAAGGCCGGGCTCAACCGGCGTCGAGCCAGGTGCTCGTAGCCGGCCCAGGTACGCGATACCACGCCCGGGGTGTCCCAGCACTGGCTGGTGTGGATCACCTTGAGTTCACCTCGGTCGGCCCAGTCGCGGACAAAGGCTTGCGCCGTCTTCTGGCCCGAAATCAACAAGCGTTCGTCTTCCTCAAGGACCCTGTCCACCGGGCCGCCACTTCCCACGTTGAAGGGCAGCGACACGTACCGCAGCAAGGCGCCCTCCTCGGTCGAGAAGTACACCGGCAGGTTTTTGCCATGGTTGTATTTTTCGCCCGCGCGCTTGGTGTCGTAGAGGGCGACGTACAGCACCTTGGGCATCACGAAGTAGCGGGTCAGCCAGGCGGTTGGGGCAGGCAGGTCCGCCGGTTGCCACTGCTGCGAACGAAACAATCCACACAGAACGAACCCGTCAGGAAAACGGAAATCGCCGCCCGCAATCGGGGCAAACACACGGTTGAGCTTGAACAGGGCATTCTGGTCGCCCGCGCCTGCGACCTCGCTCGCCAGGTATTGCTCGGTGTCCTTGTGCTTGAGAATAAAACCGAAATACGCCTGCTCGGCAAGGTTGCGCCCATGAACCCGTGCGTGAAGGTTGCGAGCGGCCGCGTCTGCGCTGGCAAACAGCGCGCCATAGGTCGCGTAGTCCGGCGCGCCGACTCTTGGCGCATAGTCAAAATACGCAGTCCAGTCGTCATAGACCGGCGAGCGCGGGCCCCACAAGGCATTGCCCAGGATCACCCGCAAATCACCGGCTTCGGCCAGCACGATGACCCATTGCGCAGGCTTGACCTGCCCGCTGTCCAGCCGTTGCTGAGCGGCACTGCCACCCGGTTGCGGCGCAGTTTGGCTCAGCAGCCGTTGCTCAGCACTGGAAAAACTCGGCGTGTACGCCAGTAAACAATCCTCGGCGGCCGACAGATAGGCCGGCTGCCTGTGACTGATCACAGCGTGGATTTCATCGGCGGAAAAAACCTGCAGGTTGATCAGCGCGTCTTCACGGCTCCAGCGTCGTTGCGCCACCCACTCGGGGTCGACCATCGACAGCGCAGGGTGCGAGCCGTAACGCGCAAATACCTGATACGGCTCAGGCGGAATCAACGGGCCTTGCCCATCCGCAGGAAAAAACAGCAACTGGGCGAACGGGTTGGCATCACTTGCCTCAGGCGCGGTGATAAAGAAATGTCCTTTAGCGTCTTTGAGCACGTAGCCGCCGTAGGCACGCTCGCGGCGCCGCCCTATCTGCTCGTGCGCATACACCGCTGCATCGTGAGCCGAAATAAAGGCGCGGCTTATCACCGCCCGCGAAACACCGTCCAGCACTGCCGAGCGATTGTCCACCGGGCCGACCGTTCGCCAAAGCAACCCCGCCGCCACTACCGACACCGTCGTTGAGGCAATCACACGGCGCACATAGCCACGCGGGCTCAGCGTGCCGGCCAGCAGCGCGGCCTGGGCGCCGTTGTCGTCAACATCAGCGCCGGCCAGGTCGGTCTCGGCGCCGGGCACTTGCAGTTTGAGCAGCGCGCCATCCGATGCCTGCAGATACAGCTGGAGCCCACGCGCCTTGTCCTGCAGCGCCAGGGTCGCGCGCGACTGGGTGATGGCGGCAGCCACTTCGGCGGGGGTAAAGAAGGTGGAATACAGCCAGGGTTCACGTGCGGGAATGTCCGCGGCCAAGGGCGTGGCGCGGTAGTAGATGGCCTCCAGTCGAAAGTTTGAGGGCAGGCGTAACTGGCCATCGGCGCGCAACGGAAACCGTTCTGCGGGAGAGAACAACGGCGTGCCAAGGGCCTCGGGGTAAGTGGCCACATACGCTTCGCCGCGCGTGTGCTTAAGCACAAAGCCCTGAGCTGAGCCTTCAGGGAACAACGCGCGCGCGGCCATCAGCGCCAGGTCTGCGCGCTCAAAGACCGGCGTGCAGAACGGCTGTTCCTCTGTCACCTGCGTGACGGCGGCGTTGATCCGCCAGCCGTGCTTGACCCGCCCGCGCACGCCGCCCCAATGCGCGTTGGCCACCACCGCGCGCAGATCGCCGGCTTGCGCGGCCTGCCAGATCAACGACTCGAAGTCTGCAGAGGGCGCGAATGGCTCCTCACCGGCAATGCGCTTTCTCAATAGCACCTCGGCCGCCGAGCCACTGCTCACGTATTTGAGCAATGAGCCTTCGGGGCCGAACACATAGTGCGCCACCACTGAACACCGGTGTTCGATGATAAAACGCAGGTCGGCAGGCGAGAAAAAACTGATGAACACCGAGGCCTGCTCATCGCTCATGCCGGGGTTGTGCCGCTTCACCTGCGCCATGTCCGGCGGGTGCGAGTGATAGAGCGCCTCGCAGGTATAGCCCTCGGGGGCGATGAAATTATCCTCGGCGTCGGTGGCCAGCACGATCCGATGATCGAAGGTGACGTGCTGGTCGGCCACAGGCGTTGTGGCAAACCAGTAGTGGCCCTGCTTGAGGATCGCGCCACCCAATTCCTTGTTGGCCGCTGCGTAGTCGCCCTGCCCATAGGCCCAACGCGCGGCATCGTCGGCGCTGATAAACGGCGGGCTCAAGACCGGCAGGGTCGGCTGTGGCGCAGCGACTCTTGGGGTACGTGGCATAAGTTCAGTCCTTGGAAAGTGAGGAGCGGTCACTGTTCCATCAACGCGATTCCAGGCGGCGCTAGATAGTTGTCGACCCCGGCACCACTTCAGCGCACCCCGTGCACGCCCACCCCGCCAGCGCGCCGATCTGGTGCGCGCGCCCGGCCCGGCAGCGTCCGTCTGCTGCGCAAACAAGCGCCCGCGTGCACCTCGGCACAGCCTTTGCAAAAGCCTGTGCAATGCCCTCATAACAACTTGAGTTTCTGGAGATCGCACCATGAAGCGTCGCAGTTTGATCAAGGCTTTCACCCTGTCCGCCTCCATTGCCGCCATGGGTCTGACCTGGACCGTGCAGGCCGCCGAGACCATCAAGGTCGGCATCCTGCACTCGCTGTCCGGGACCATGGCAATCTCCGAGACCTCGCTCAAAGACATGGCGTTGATGACCATTGACGAGATCAACGCCAAAGGCGGCGTGAACGGCAAGATGCTCGAGCCGGTGGTGGTCGACCCTGCATCGAACTGGCCGTTGTTCGCCGAAAAAGGCCGTCAGCTGCTGACCCAGGACAAAGTCGCCGTGGTGTTCGGCTGCTGGACCTCGGTGTCGCGCAAATCCGTGCTGCCGGTGTTCGAAGAACTCAACGGTTTGCTGTTCTACCCCGTGCAATACGAAGGCGAAGAGATGTCGCCGAACGTGTTCTATACCGGTGCGGCGCCCAACCAACAGGCGATCCCGGCGGTGGAATACCTGATGAGCGAAGAAGGCGGCGGCGCCAAGCGCTTCTTCCTGCTCGGCACCGACTACGTGTACCCGCGCACCACCAACAAAATCCTGCGCTCGTTCCTGCACTCCAAAGGCGTAGCCGACAAAGATATCGAAGAGGTCTACACCCCGTTCGGCCACGCCGATTACCAG
Source organism: Pseudomonas sp. MF6747 (assembly GCF_963890955.1). Taxonomy (NCBI): domain Bacteria; kingdom Pseudomonadati; phylum Pseudomonadota; class Gammaproteobacteria; order Pseudomonadales; family Pseudomonadaceae; genus Pseudomonas; species Pseudomonas sp. MF6747. The sequence goes on along the minus strand of NZ_CAWPSZ010000052.1, from coordinate 245,090 downwards.
ACCATCGTGGCCAACATCAAGAAGTTCTCGGCCGGTGGCAAGACCGCGGTGATCTCCACCGTCAATGGCGATTCCAACGTGCCGTTCTACAAAGAGCTGGCCAACCAGGGCCTGAAAGCCACCGACGTACCGGTGGTGGCCTTCTCCGTGGGTGAAGAAGAACTGCGCGGCATCGACACCAAGCCGCTGGTGGGCAACCTCGCCGCCTGGAACTACTTCCAGTCGGTGGAGAACCCGGTGAACAAGAAATTCGTCGCCGACTGGAAGGCTTACGCCAAGGCCCACAACCTGCCGGGCGCGGATAAAGCGGTGACCAACGACCCGATGGAGGCCACGTACGTCGGTATCCATATGTGGGCGCAGGCGGTGGAGAAAGCCAAGTCCACCGACGTCGACAAAGTGCGCGAAGCCATGGCCGGGCAGACCTTTGCCGCGCCGTCGGGCTTCACCCTGACCATGGATAAAACCAACCACCATCTGCACAAGCCGGTGATGATCGGCGAGATCCAGTCTGACGGGCAGTTCTCGGTGGTGTGGCAGACCCAGGAGCCGATTCGTGCGCAGCCATGGAGCCCGTACATCCCTGGCAATGACAAGAAGCCGGATTACGCCGTCAAGAGCAACTAAGGCCCCTAGCGCAGATTAAAAATGTGGGAGGGGGCTTGCCCCCCGATTGCGGTGCATCAGGCAACACATGCAGTGCCTGACACCCAGCCATCGGGGGCAAGCCCCCTCCCACACTGTCCGCGCATGATCAGGACATTTTGTTATGCCCACTGCCCTGCACCGTTTCATCCTCACGGCCTTGTTGCTGCTGCCTTTGGCGGTATATGCAGGCGACGCCGAAGACTTCCTTGCCGCCAACCCGATGCAACAAGCCAAGCTGCTGCAGGACTGGGCCGCCCAGCCTGACCCGGCACGCATCGAGCTGGTGGACGCCCTGCAACAAGGCCAGATCACGCTCAACGGCGAAACCAAAACCGTGCGCCTGAACAACCGCCTGCGTGGCTTGATCGACAACGTGCAGGCCAGTCAGCAGTTGCTCGCCGCCGACCCCAAGGTGCGCCTGGCCGCCGCGCAAACCCTGCAAAAAACCGCGCAGCCTGCGCAGCTCAAATTCCTCGACCAGCAAGTGGCCGCCGAAACCAACGAAGACGTGCACACCGCCCTCAGCCTGGCCCTGGCCAACCTGCAATTGGTTGATACCGACCCCGTGGTGCGCCTTGCTGCCGTGCGCTTGCTCGGCAGCACCGGCGACCCGCTGGCGCGCACGCGCCTCGAAGCCCTGCTCGCGCCGGGGGTCGAAACCGACGCCGCCGTGCATACCGCCGCCGAGACCAGCCTGGCGCAGGTCAAACGCAAATTGATGGTCGGCGAGATCCTCGGCCAGGCCTTCAGCGGCATGTCCCTGGGTTCGATTCTGCTGCTTGCGGCCCTGGGCCTGGCGATCACCTTCGGCCTGCTCGGCGTGATCAACATGGCCCACGGCGAGATGCTGATGCTCGGCGCTTATTCGACTTACGTGGTGCAACTGCTGATGCAGCGCTACGTGCCCGCGGCCATCGAGTTCTACCCATTGATCGCGTTGCCGGTGGCGTTTTTTGTCACCGCCGCCATCGGCATGGCCCTGGAACGCACCGTGATTCGTCACCTCTACGGCCGTCCGCTGGAAACCCTGCTCGCCACCTGGGGCATCAGTTTGATGCTGATCCAGTTGGTGCGCCTGGTGTTCGGTGCACAGAACGTCGAAGTCTCCAACCCGCAGTGGCTGTCGGGTGGCATTCAAGTGCTGCCCAACCTGGTGCTGCCGTACAACCGCATCGTGATCATTGCCTTCGCGCTGTGCGTGGTGGTGCTGACCTGGCTGTTGCTGAACAAGACGCGCCTGGGCCTCAACGTGCGTGCCGTCACCCAGAACCGCAACATGGCCGCCTGCTGCGGCGTGCCCACCGGGCGTGTGGACATGCTCGCCTTTGGCCTGGGCTCCGGCATCGCCGGCCTGGGTGGCGTGGCCCTGAGCCAGGTTGGCAACGTCGGTCCGGACCTGGGCCAGAGCTACATCATTGACTCGTTCCTGGTGGTGGTGCTCGGCGGTGTCGGCCAGTTGGCCGGTAGCGTGATGGCCGCCTTCGGGCTGGGCATCGCCAACAAGATTCTCGAACCGCAGATCGGCGCCGTGCTCGGCAAGATCCTGATCCTCGCGCTGATCATTCTGTTTATCCAGAAACGCCCGCAAGGACTCTTCGCACTGAAAGGACGGGTGATCGACTGATGAACCAGCCATTGATGCTTACGGCCACGCAAAAGGCCGGCCCCACGCTGACGATAGCCGTCGGCGCGGTGATCCTGATCCTGCTGCTGGCGTTGCCTTTGTGTTCGCTGCTGGCGCCGGAAAACCCGCTGCACGTGTCGGCCTACACCCTCACGCTGGTGGGCAAGATCCTTTGCTACGCCATCGTTGCCCTGGCCCTGGACCTGGTGTGGGGCTATGCGGGCATGCTGTCCCTCGGCCACGGTTTGTTCTTTGCCCTCGGCGGTTATGCGATGGGCATGTACCTGATGCGCCAGGCGTCCGGCGATGAGCTGCCGGCGTTCATGACCTTTTTGTCGTGGACCGAACTGCCCTGGTATTGGGTTGGCACCGAACACTTCCTCTGGGCGATGTGCCTGGTGGTATTGGCGCCGGGGTTGCTGGCGCTGGTGTTTGGCTTCTTCGCCTTCCGCTCGCGGATCAAGGGCGTGTATTTCTCGATCATGACCCAGGCCCTGACCTTCGCCGGGATGCTGCTGTTTTTTCGCAACGAGACCGGGTTTGGTGGCAATAACGGCTTCACCAATTTCCGCAGCATTCTGGGCTTTGGGATTACCGAACCGGGCACGCGGGCGGTGCTGTTTTTTGCCACGGTCGTGTTGCTGGTCGCCAGCCTCTACACCGGCTGGCGCCTGGCGCAGAGCAAGTTCGGCCGCGTGCTCACCGCCCTGCGCGATGCCGAGAACCGCTTGATGTTCTGCGGCTATGACCCGCGTGGCTTCAAGCTGTTTGTGTGGGTATTGAGCGCGGTGCTGTGTGGCCTGGCGGGCGCGTTGTATGTGCCGCAAGTGGGCATCATCAACCCCAGCGAAATGTCGCCGACCAACTCCATCGAAGCCGCCGTGTGGGTGGCCTTGGGCGGGCGTGGCACGCTGATCGGGCCATTGCTCGGCGCCGGTGTGGTGAACGGCATGAAGAGCTGGTTCACCGTGGCCTTCCCGGAATACTGGCTGTTCTTTCTGGGGGCGCTGTTCATCCTCGTCACCTTGTATTTGCCCAAGGGCGTGATCGGCCTGTTGAAGAAACGGGGTGAACAATGAGAGTCACAGCGACGGCGGAATTTATGCTCGAACCCATTCTTGAGCCAAACAAAGACGCGGGCAGCAGCCGCGATGCGATCGGCCTCGGCCAGGCCGCCGGCAAGGGCCTCAATACCCGCCACGGCACAATCCTGACCCTGGAAGACATCAGCGTCAGCTTCGACGGTTTCAAGGCGCTCAACGACTTGAACCTCTACATCGGCGTCGGCGAATTGCGCTGCATCATCGGCCCCAACGGCGCGGGCAAGACCACGCTGATGGACGTGATCACCGGCAAGACCCGCCCCAGCCACGGCAAGGCCTGGTTCGGCGAAACCCTCGACCTGACAGGCATGAGCGAGGTGCAGATCGCCCAGGCCGGCATCGGCCGCAAGTTCCAGAAACCCACCGTGTTCGAAGCCCTCAGCGTGTTCGAAAACCTGGAGCTGGCGCAGAAAACCGACAAATCCGTGTGGGCCAGCCTGCGCGCACGCTTGAGCGGCGAGCAAAAAGACCGCATCGATGAAGTGCTCGACACCCTGCGCCTGAGCGCCTCGGCGCAGCGCCCGGCGGGCTTGCTGTCACACGGGCAAAAGCAGTTTCTGGAAATCGGCATGCTGCTCGTGCAAGACCCGCAGCTATTGCTGCTGGACGAACCCGTGGCGGGCATGACCGACGCCGAAACCGAATTCACCGCCGAACTGTTCAAGCGCCTGGCGGGCAAACATTCGCTGATGGTGGTGGAGCACGACATGGGCTTTGTCGGCTCGATTGCCGACCACGTGACGGTGTTGCACCAGGGCAGCGTGCTGGCCGAAGGGTCGCTGGAACACGTGCAGGAAAATGAGCGAGTGATCGAGGTTTACCTCGGTCGCTAACCCAAGATGCGGGCTGCTTCGTGGGAACCGATGCAGATGTGGGAGCTGGCTTGCCTGCGATGGCATCACTCGGTCCATCAGGCATACCGAGTTGCCTGCATCGCAGGCACGCCAGCGCCCACAGTTGATCCGGTTCCTACCAGGGATTTGAGGAGAATTTGAACATGCTGCAAGTCGACAAGCTGCATCAGTACTACGGCGGTAGCCATATCCTGCGCGGGCTGTCTTTTGACGTGAAGATCGGCGAGGTCACCTGCCTGCTCGGCCGTAACGGTGTGGGCAAAACCACCCTGCTCAAGTGCCTGATGGGTTTGCTGCCGGCCAAAGAAGGCGCGGTGAATTGGGAAGGCAAAGCCATTACCGGGCTCAAGCCGCATCAGCGCGTGCACGCTGGCATTGCCTACGTGCCACAGGGCCGGGAGATTTTTGCGCGGCTGACGGTGGAAGAGAACCTGTTGATGGGCCTGTCGCGCTTTCCGGGTTCTGAGGCCAAGCAAGTGCCGGCGTTTATCTATGAATTGTTCCCCGTACTGCTGCAAATGAAACACCGGCGCGGCGGTGACTTGTCCGGCGGCCAACAGCAACAGTTGGCGATTGGCCGCGCCCTGGCCAGCCGCCCGCGCCTGTTGATCCTCGATGAGCCCACCGAAGGCATCCAGCCGTCGGTGATCAAGGAAATCGGCATGGTGATCAAGAAGCTCGCCGCACGCGGCGATATGGCGATCCTGCTGGTGGAGCAGTTCTATGACTTCGCTGCCGAGCTGGCGGACCAATACCTGGTGATGTCACGCGGCGAAATCGTCCAGCAAGGCCGCGGTGAAAATATGGAAAGTGAGGGTGTACGCGGGCTGGTTACCATCTAATCTGTAGCGTCCTGACGATAAGCACTCAACCATGAACCTGCCCGTTTCCCCTGCCCTGTTCACCCCCAGCTGGCATGCCGAGCTGGACCTCGGCTACGCGCGTTTCGGCGACACCACGCGCCCGGTGATGCGCCGCCACCTCGGCCCGCTGCGCGTGCAAAAGCACCTGTACGCCGAAGGTCCTCAGGTGTGCCAGCACATCATCGTGCACCCGCCCGGCGGGATTGCCGGCGGTGATCGCCTGGACATCCGCGCCCATGTTGGCGCCGGTGCCTGGGCGCAATTGACCAGCCCCGGCGCAGCCAAGTGGTACCGCGCCAGCGGCCCGGCCTTTCAACAGCTTGAATTGACCGTGGAAGCGGGCGCCACGCTGGAGTGGCTGCCCCAGGAAACCATCGTGTTCAGCGCCGCCCAGGCCGAACTCACCACCCGCATTGACCTGCAAGGCGATGCCCGGCTGTTCTACTGGGACGTGGTCGCTCTCGGCCGGCCAGCCAGCGGCGAGCGTTTTGACCTGGGCCACTTTCAAGCGCACCTGGATATTCGCCGCGACGGCCAGTTGCTCTGGCATGAGCGCCAGCGCATTGTAGGCGCCGACGGGTTGCTCGACTCGCCCATCGGGCTGGACGGGCAACCGGTGTTCGCCACACTGCTGCTCACTGGCGATATCGAGCCTGACTTATTGGAAAGCTGCCGCGCCTTGCCCCATGCGGTGCGCGGCGACCTGACCCAACTGCCCGGGCTGCTGGTGGCCCGCTGTTTGGCCAGTGAAGCGCTGCTGGCGCGGGGCTGGTTGATTGATGTGTGGAAACTGCTGCGTCCGACCGTACTGGGGCGAGAGGCGGTTCCACCAAGAATTTGGAGCACATGACGATCTGAAGTGGAACCTGTCCCCTGTGGGCGCTGGCTTGCCTGCGATGCAGGCAACTCGGTATAGCTGATGTACCGAGGTGATGCCATCGCAGGCAAGCCCGCTCCCACTCTCGGATCTCTGTTGTTTTTAAGAATGCTGTTTATGAAGGACCTTGAACCATGGATTTGACCCCACGGGAAAAAGACAAACTGCTGATCTTCACCGCAGGCCTGGTCGCCGAACGCCGCCTGGCACGAGGCGTGAAGCTCAACTACCCGGAAACCATCGCCTACATTTCCGCTGCCTTGATGGAAGGTGCCCGCGATGGCCGCACCGTCGCCGATTTGATGCACTACGGCACCACCCTGCTCAGCCGCGAGCAAGTGATGGAAGGCATCCCGGAAATGATCCCGGATATCCAGGTGGAAGCCACCTTTCCCGACGGCACCAAGCTGGTCACCGTCCACCAGCCTATCGCGTGAGAGCCGATCATGATTCGTGATGCAACCGAGCAAGACCTGCCGGCCATTCGAGACATCTACAACGACGCGGTGCTCAACACCACGGCGATCTGGAACGAACAACCCGTCGACCTGGCCAACCGTCAGGCCTGGTTCGCGGCGCGTCAGGCCCAGGCGTACCCGATCCTGGTGGCGGTGGAAAACGATGAAGTCACCGGCTACGCCTCGTTCGGCGACTGGCGACCCTTTGAAGGCTTTCGCTACAGCGTCGAGCACTCGGTGTATGTGCGCAATGACCAGCGCGGCAAAGGCCTCGGCCCGCGCCTGATGCAAGCGCTGATCGAGCGCGCCCGCAGCGCCGGCAAACACGTGATGGTCGCAGCCATCGAAAGCGGCAACCAGGCGTCTGTTCGCCTGCATGAGCGCCTGGGTTTCACCACCACCGGGCACATGCCGCAAGTGGGCATCAAGTTCGGCCGCTGGCTGGACCTGACCTTTATGCAACTGACATTGAATCCGGGCGCCGAACCGCCCAAGGAGTGAGATCGATGAACACTGCTCAACTGCGTCGAGTAAATGCTGAAAGTTTTGCCCATTACCGTCTGGGCTTGATCGAGCTGTTGCTGGACGCGGTGAAGCATGGTGCGTCGGTAGGCTTCATGGCGGATTTCGATGAAGCCCAGGCCCGCGACTATCTGAAGGGCGTACAAGCCAGCATCGAAGACGCCAGCCTGCTGCTGTGGGTGGTGGTGCGCGATGAACAGGTGATCGCCAGCGTGCAATTGGCGCTGTGCCAGAAAGCCAATGGCCTCAACCGCGCCGAAGTGCAAAAACTGTTGGTACACAGCAGCGCCCGCCGCCATGGCCTGGGCCAGCAATTGATGAGCGCTCTGGAACTCGCCGCGCGCCAGCACAAGCGCGGCCTGCTGTACCTGGACACCGAAGCCGGCTCCGGTGCCGAAGCCTTTTACCAGTCGCTGCGCTACACCAAAATCGGTGAATTGCCCGACTACTGCCAAAGCCCGGACGGGCGCTACAGCCCGACCGCCATCTACTACAAGACCCTGGGGCAACCTGCATGATTCCTGGTGAATATCAGATCCAGCCTGGCGATATCGAACTGAATGTGGGCCGGCGTACCGTCAGCCTCAGCGTGGCCAACAGCGGCGACCGGCCGATCCAGGTGGGTTCGCATTACCATTTTTTTGAAACCAATGACGCGCTGACGTTTGACCGCGCGGCGAGCCGTGGCATGCGCCTGAATATTCCGGCCGGGACGGCGGTGCGGTTCGAGCCGGGGCAGAGCCGTGAGGTCGAGCTGGTCGATTTGAGCGGCGGGCGGCGGGTGTTCGGATTTGCCGGACGGATCATGGGCGACCTTTAGGGCCTCATCGGGGGCAAGCCCCCTCCCACATTTTGACCGCGTCCACAAACCAAAGGTGGGAGGGGGCTTGCCCCCGATAGCGGACTCACATTCAACATAATTTTTCAGGGTTCACACACATGAAAATCAGCCGCCAAGCCTACGCCGACATGTACGGCCCCACCGTCGGTGACAAGGTCCGCCTGGCGGACACCGAGCTGTTCGTCGAAGTCGAAAAAGACTTCACCGTGTATGGCGAGGAAGTGAAGTTCGGCGGCGGAAAAGTCATCCGCGACGGCCAAGGCCAAAGCCAGTTGCTCGCCCATGAGGTCGTGGACACGCTGATCACCAACGCGCTGATCATTGACCACTGGGGCATCGTCAAGGCCGACGTCGGCCTGAAGAATGGCCGCATTCACGCGATCGGCAAAGCCGGCAACCCGGATATCCAGCCGGGCGTAACCATGGCCATCGGCGCCAGCACCGAAGTGATCGCCGGAGAAGGCATGATCCTCACTGCCGGCGGCATCGACTCCCACGTGCATTTCATCTGCCCGCAGCAGATCGAAGAAGCGCTGACCAGCGGCGTCACCACCATGATTGGCGGCGGCACCGGCCCGGCCACCGGCACCAACGCCACCACCTGTACGTCAGGCCCGTGGCACCTGGCGCGCATGCTTCAGGCCAGCGATTCGTTCCCGATGAACATTGGCTTCACCGGCAAGGGCAACGCCAGTTTGCCGCAGCCCTTGATCGAGCAGGTCAAGGCCGGCGCCATCGGTTTGAAGCTGCACGAAGACTGGGGCACCACGCCTGCGAGCATTGATAACTGCCTGAGCGTCGCCGATGAATATGACGTGCAGGTCGCCATCCACAGCGACACGCTGAATGAATCGGGCTTCGTCGAAACCACGCTCGCCGCGCTCAAGGGCCGCACCATTCACACCTACCACACCGAAGGCGCCGGAGGCGGCCACGCGCCAGACATCATCAAGGCCTGCGGCTTCCCGAACGTGCTGCCCAGCTCCACCAACCCGACCCGGCCGTTCACTCGAAATACCATCGACGAGCACCTGGACATGTTGATGGTCTGCCATCACCTGGACCCCAGCATTGCCGAAGACGTGGCCTTCGCCGAAAGCCGCATCCGCCGCGAGACCATCGCCGCCGAAGACATCCTGCACGACCTCGGCGCGTTCTCGATGATCAGCTCGGACAGCCAGGCCATGGGCCGCGTCGGTGAAGTCATCACGCGCACCTGGCAGACGGCCGACAAAATGAAAAAACAGCGCGGTCCGTTGCCGGGTGACGGCGAAGGCAACGACAACTTCCGCGCCAAGCGCTACATCGCCAAGTACACCATCAACCCGGCGATCACCCACGGCATCAGCCATATCGTCGGCTCTATCGAAGTCGGCAAGTGGGCCGACCTGGTGCTGTGGCGCCCCGCATTTTTTGGTATCAAACCGACCCTGATTCTCAAAGGCGGCGCGATTGCCTCAAGCCTGATGGGCGACGCCAATGCGTCGATTCCCACACCGCAGCCGGTGCACTACCGCCCCATGTTCGCCAGCTTCGGCAGTTCGTTGCATGCCACCAGCCTGACCTTTATCAGCCAGGCGGCGCAGGCAGCCGGATTGCCCGAAGCCCTGGGCCTGAAAAAGCAGATTGCGGTGGTCAAGGGGTGTCGCGACGTGCAGAAAACCGACCTGATCCACAACGACTACCTGCCGGCTATCGAAGTGGACCCACAGACCTACCAGGTCAAGGCCGACGGCGTACTGCTGTGGTGCGAACCGGCCGACGTGCTGCCGATGGCGCAGCGTTACTTCCTGTTCTGACGCCTCGGCAACCAGGTCATGGGGTTCTGCCCAAGGCCTGGTCGCTGAGTTGGCGCAGCAGGTTTTTGCGCGCCACGCCCATTGCGCTCAACTGCGCGAAGTACACCTCATCCGATATCACCTGCCCCGGGCTCAGCTCGCTGGCAGGCAACCCCAGGCGCCGTCCGGCTTCTTCGATGGTCTTGCGCAGCGCGAGTTTGTGCGGCGCGGCCAGACCGCCGTCGGCAGCCCACGCTTGCTGCGCCACCAGCAAGTCGTCCAGGGCATCGGCCTTGGCTTTCAACTCATCGAACTGCGCACGGTTGGCACCTTCCAGGTAAGTGCACCAGAAGTCCTGTTCCAGCAGGTTTTCCCTGAGCAGGTCACCTTGCTCCAGGCGCGTGACACGCTCAAACGCGGCATCCAGCATCGCCGCCGTGACGTCCGGCTCGCGGAACATCATGCTGCGCGACTGCCAGGGCAGGTCCAAGCGTTGCGCGAGCCCCGTGACGTACGCCAGGTGGATCTCGACTTCGTCAATCGGGCGCAACACCCTGCCCTGCGCATCGCGGTGAACAATCGGGTCGCCATTGCCGTTGTACTGGGCAAAGCGCCGGCCGCTCTTGAGCAATTCGCCTACGCGGGCATGGGCAATCCGGCCAAGCTCGTCCAGGCGTGATTTGCCCTTGGCGAGGTCCAGCAGTTCAAGCCCGACCAACTGCTCATTGGGCACCGAATAAGCTTCGCTCAGGAGCACTTCAACCCCCATGGCGTTGAACAGTTGCGCACCGGCATCGACACAGGTGGTGGGCGCACTGGCCATCTGGAAAAGCTTGTCGCGCAGAGAGGCATCGGCGTACGCGGCCTCCAGCATGCGCCAGACTTTAGCCGCCAATTCATGCTTGTAGGCCGGGGAGGCCGCGTCGGACGACTCGGAGAGCTTTCTGATTTCGTCAAAAAAACCCTCGGCGCCCGGCGACGCCTCCAGTGCATCCCACAGCGGTTGCTTGGCTTCCCACTGCGTCGGCGTCAGCTCGCCCTTCCAGTGGATACTGTCTTGCGCGCCCCGTGGCGGAAACCGGCGTTCGGGGTCCAGACCAATCGATTCGATATACAGCTTGAGCCTGGCGAGAACGTCGGGGCTCAACAGGTTGCGGTCTACCACCGTGCGGGCAATCAGCGCCGCGCGGTCAGAGCCGGGTGCCACATCGGGTATACGGCTCAACCGATTGGCAGTCATGTTCAGATAGAACCCACGCGGCCTGACCCGCCCGAACAGGCCGGTGGGCCAACGGTCCAGCCCGGTATTGCTCAGCAACAGCATCTGCAGGTTGGGCATTTGGCTGACATCCGGCGCCAGCCCCAGCGGGTTGCCTTCGAGTTCGAGCATCCACAGGCTTCGCAGTGCACGTAACTGCGCCACGCCGTGCGCGTCCAGCACGATGTGGTTTTCCGAGAGGCTCAATACCCCCAGGCGCGGCATCCGCGACAGCGGCGCGGGCAGGCGGGTCAACCGGCAATTCTCCAGATTGAGGCTGGACACGCCGGTGAAGTACGTGAGGAAGCGGTGGTTATCATCGCCAAAATCGCTTTCGGACAGGTTCAATTCACTGACGTGACCAAAGCGGGCCGTCAGCGCCGGCAAACTGTCGAGCTGGCGGCGAATGCGCACGCCACTCAAGTCGATCTGCTGGCCCAGGTAGTTGCCCAAGTGATCGATATGCCGGGGCCCGATGCCACGCCAGGCGTCCTTGAGCGCGCGCACAATTTTGCTGCGCACCTGCAGTTGCCGCCGGTAAGCGGCACTGCCGAATTCACCGACACCTTCGATAGGCGCGCTCAGCCAGGTTTGCAAGGTGTGATCCAGGGTCTTGTATTCACCTTCCAGGCTCTTGAGCCACTGGTCATTGAAGGGGTCGTTGTCTGCGCGCAATTGCGTCAGTTCTTCGGTGCTGATGTCCGGGAACAATGCACGCACACGCTCTTCAATAATCTGCCCCCAGGTGCCTTGCCCTCTGCCGCTCAGCGGATACCCGCGGCGGCCGTCCGGCAGTCGCCGCGCCGGGACAAAAAATGGCCGGCTGTCGGGCTGCATCCCCAGTACCTTGAGCAATTGCTGACGGGGCAGCGCATACCGTTGAATCAACGCTTTCAGCGCCAGCCCTTGCCCAACATGAGGCAGGCCCAACGACGTCCGGTGCGCGTCAGTCAGCGCGTGCTGCAACGAGTCGTAGAAACTGTTGATGCCATGCAAGGCGTTGGCCTCCTCGTCGAAGGCCTGGTACTGCCCGTCCGCTACCTGCACGATCACTTTGCGGTGGGAAGCATTGACGGGCCCATAGCTGGCCCGCAACGCACCATTGAACCCCTCGGCACGTACCTCCAGGCGCAAGTCGTCTTGCCAGCCCGGCAGGGTTTCCAGGGTGTTGAGCACCAGCGCCTCGGTGTCCGGGTTGGCCAGGGCATCCAGGTAAAGGCCTGCATAGGCGCGAACCAAACGCATCTGGCGTTGCAGTTGATGCGCCTGCGTGGCCAACGCCAAAGGCATTTTGCCGCGGGTTTCAAGCGCGCTCACCTGACTGGGCCGCGCCCGCGCCAGCAGCTCGCGGGCCATGATCGCGGGCACCCCTTTGAAGTCGCGCTGCAACAGCTGCACAGCTTTTTCGGTGGGCGGTTGCTGGTCGGCATAGAAGCTTTGGAACAGCGTGGATCGATACTGCCGGGCGTGCTGCGCCAGCCGGTTCTGCAGCAACGTCGCACGCTGCAACGGGTCGTGGGGCGCGTGTTGCCCGAGCAGCTCGCGGGCATGCTCATCACTGAGCGCACGCGCCACCCGCTCGGGGAGCTTGCCCGCCATCAGGTCCGGAAGGCTGATCCGGATCACCTTCTGAACCGGGGTAATCCCATCGCCGTAAAGCACCGCGTCGCCACCCTCGCTCCTGAACCCCTCAATCGCCCAGGCACGCGGCCAACCTGGCAGGTGCACCATCAGCGCCGCCGCATAGCTGGCCAAACGGCTCGATAAACGCCCACGGTCGATCTGCTCACTCACACTCACCGCATCGGCGTAGGCACGAAACTGCCGCGCGGTGTCGATCAACACCGCAGGCACCGGTTCACTTTCGACATGCAAGCGGCGCAACACGCTTTCGTCAACGTCACTGACCCGCCGAATCTGCTCAAGCTGGGCGTCGCTCAAGCCATCCAGAAACGGCCCGAGGCGCCGCATCAGGCGCGGCTGCTCCCAGCCCAGCGGATACTCCGCCTCATGCACCCAGCCACCGACACCGTTATGGCGCACCTCAGGCTGATAAGCCTCCAGCCGGCCAGGATGCTGGAGGCGACTTTTACCGGGATACGGCTCGCGCTTGAGCACAAACGTCCTGCCTTCCAGGTTCAGCACATGCTGATTGGCACGTCGATGTACGCCCTCCTCAGAGGCGACAGACTCAGGCGCCAAGGCAATGTCCGCCACATAGGGCTGGATGTCGGGCTTCCATAAACGGGTTTTCCCGCCGGGCAGCCGCACGCTTTTAAGCTGTTCGATAAACGGCGACACCGTGAAGTGAAACGCCACGCCACCGGCGGCCAGCATCGCCAGGTTTTCCACGACATCGTTGAGGTGTGACCAGCCAGCTTCACGGTCCCCTTGCGCCATGTCGACAACACCTTCGAAGGTCTCGTACAGCAACTGCCCGGCCGTCACCGCGAGCATGGCGTAACCCAGCGGCGGTACTGCCATCGAGACCACATTGACCACCAACAGCCCCAGGTTCAGGTAGTGCGACAGGCGCCTGGAGCGGTCGCGCGCATCCGCTTCGGCCGTCGGGATGGCCTGTGTTTTAGCATCGTCGAACAGGCGCACCAGCATGCCTTCATACAGCTCGTCCCACAGCTCGACCTCTTCCCAGATCTGTTTGAACGCTACGCCATTGATATGCAGGTTCGGCCCGCTGACTGGCACGCGCGAGGTGTGCGCCGGGTCGCCCAGGCTTGAGCTCGCCCAGCGCGTCTCAGGCGCCAGCACACCCGACCAGAAGCGCCCTTGCTCGGAGCGCAGCCACTGGGCAGCCTGCGACTGCAGCGGCGCGTCGACGACCAGTTCGGTCAGCCGATGAAAATAATAAGGTCGATCTTTTTGCGCCACGAAGCGGCTGAAAAACAGTTGGAAGTCGGTGGGCGACCATGGCTGCGAACGGTCGGCCCGGGGCGCCCCCTGAGTCAATCGGTCGGTCATGGCCTGCACAAACGCCGAAGACGTTTCGTAGCGTTTGATCGGGTGCTGCGGGTCGTTGGGGAACCAGGCGATAAACCAGGTGCTGTAGCGGTATTTGACGCACGGCTCGATCAATACGCAGCCCTGCAAACGCAGGTTCATCACGGTTGGCGTGCGATACCAGAGCTGTTTGTCGCCGACCCGGATGTTTTTCTCGCCGCTGGCCACGCGCATCAACAAGGCGAAATCGCCGTCGCCAATGTCGCCCTTGAGCAGCGCCAGATGGGCTGCGGCGCTGAACGCATCTTTTTGGGCGGTGAGATAGCGCTGGCGCAAGACGGCCTGGGACACCACGTCATCAGAACGCAAATGCGACTGCAGGTAGGCCTGGTACTGGCCGCCCAGATCGAGGTCGCGACACAGTCGGGCAAACGCCTCAAGCGTCATGCGCGTGGGGTGCCGCTCGAAATGGCCGCGCTCATCGGGTTGAGTGATAAAGCCGGACGCGCTGTTGAAATGACCGATTGCTGTTTCAGGCGCCTCGAAATTGTTCAGGGCCGCCTGCAGCAGGGAGAAGGTCTTGGGCACGAAACCCCCGGTCGCTCTGCCGAACGTATCCTGAGCCGGGCTATAGAGGCGCACAAAGGTCTGCTCTACGTCCAGTTCATGCCCCGCGTGTTTCAACGCGGTTTCCAGCAACGGCCGGGCAAACGCAACGAGCGTCTGGACCTTGCCCTGGAGCTTTTCCCAGGCGTTGGTTGACTGCCAGGTGGCGTCCAGCACGGTTTTGAGGGTGTCTTTTTGCGCCGGTGTCGCTTGCGCATACCAGGGCGCTACAAGGGGTTTGACGCCGCGCAAGCCAGAACGGTTTTGCGTAGACGCCTGCACCAGATACGGCGGGATGACAGAGGACAGAAACGCGTAATGCTGCCCTTGGTCCCCCGGCAGCGCGAGCGCCGGGGGAAGGGTGATGTGAAGGTCCATGGCGGGTTCCCTTGGGAGGTGATAAAGCGCTGGAGCTTATTCACCACCCACCATTGGCTGGGCCTATCTATGCAGTGCTGCCCTGCAGTGCTCGGTGCCTGGACGCGAGCGTCCTGGCGTCAGCTGTTCCAGTTTTCTCGCGGATCGAACGCGGCTTTTTTTGCCAGCTCCTGCCACAACGCCTTGACCTCATCGTCGCTGGTCTTCGGCATCACGGCCTTGAGCTGCACGAACAGGTAACCGCGCTGCCCGGCCTTGTTCAGCAGGCCATGACCTTTGGCGCGCATGCGTTGGCCGTTCTGGCTGCCGGCCGGCACCTTGAGGTTGATCTTGCCGGTGAGGGTCGGCACGGCCACTTCTGCGCCCAAGGCCAATTCCCATGGCGCCAGGGGCAGGTTGATGATCAGGTTTTCGCCGTCCACTTCAAACCGTGGGTGCGGCGCAAACTTGATGATCAGGTACAGATCGCCATTGGCGCCACCGCCAATACCCGGCGCACCCTGGCCCTTGAGGCGGATGCGCTCGCCGTCGGCCACGCCGGCGGGGATTTTCACGTTCAGGCTTTTGATGGTGTTGCTGACGTGACGACCCGAGGCGTCGTATTGCGGCACCTGGAAGCTGATCTGCTTGGACTCGGTGGACAGCGTCTCTTCAAGGAATACCGACAGCTGCATTTCCACGTCCTGGCCCTTGCGCCCGGTTTGACGGCGCTGACCGCCGCCAAACGCGTCGCCGCGCGAGCCGAAGATCGAACTGAAGAAGTCCGAAAAGTCGCCCGCGTCCTGGCCGCCGCCAAAGTCGCCACGGCTCTGCCAGCCCGGAGGCCCCTGGAACGGCTGGCCATGTTGGCCATATTTGCGCAGTTCGTCGTATTCCGCGCGCTTATCAGCGCTTTTAAGCGCTTCATAGGCTTCGGACGCGTCCTTGAATTTCTCTTCGGCGTCTTTTTCCTTGCTCACGTCCGGGTGATATTTGCGTGCGAGCTTGCGATAGGCGGCCTTGATTTCCTTGTCATCGGCGCTCGGCTCGACACCCAGAATCTTGTAGTAGTCTTTGAAATCCATCGGCGGTTCACCATCCTTAATCGAGATCGCACAGCCCGGGGCACAACGTGCGCTGCATGCACCTGTTGAGTGATGTGGCCTGGGGGTGCGTCAAAGTGTTATCGGCGCTAGCCGTATGCAATAGATGTGGGGGCAAATCCCGCACTTTCAAGCACGATTTAACGGATGGTCGGCCTACGCATCCGTGCCCGACTGGCATACACTGCGCGGCCGTTTTTCAACCGGAACCCGATAGACATGAAAAACCCATCCCCAGCCCGTGCCTGCGGTATCGACTTCGGCACGTCCAACTCCACCGTCGGCTGGATCCGCCCCGGCATGGAAACGCTTATTGCGCTGGAGGACGACAAGATCACGTTGCCGTCGGTGGTGTTCTTCAACTTCGAGGAGCGCCGACCGGTGTACGGTCGCCTGGCCCTGCACGAGTACCTGGAAAACTACGAAGGCCGGCTGATGCGCTCGCTCAAGAGCCTGCTGGGCTCCAAGCTGATCAAGCACGACACCAGCGTACTCGGCACGGCAATGCCGTTCACCGACCTGCTGGCGCTGTTTATCGGCCAGCTCAAGAGCCGCGCCGAAGCCAACGCCGGCCGTGAATTCGAAGAAGTGGTACTGGGTCGCCCGGTGTTTTTCGTCGATGACGACCCGATGGCCGACCAGGAAGCGGAAAACACCCTGGTCGATGTCGCCCGCAAAATCGGTTTCAAGGACATTTCCTTCCAGTACGAACCGATTGCAGCAGCGTTCGACTACGAGTCCACCATTGAGAAGGAAGAGTTGGTACTGATCGTCGACATCGGCGGTGGTACGTCCGACTTCTCGCTGGTGCGCCTGTCACCGGATCGCCGTCACAATGACAACCGTCACGACGACATCCTTGCCACCGGCGGCGTGCACATCGGCGGTACCGACTTCGACAAACAGCTCAGCCTGCAAGGCATGATGCCGCTGTTCGGCTACGGCAGCCGCATGAAAAGCGGCGCCTACATGCCCACCAGCCACCACATGAACCTGGCCACCTGGCACACCATCAACTCGGTGTACTCGCAAAAATCCCAGCTGGCCCTGGGCAGCATGCGCTACGACATCGAAGACACCGGCGGCATCGACCGCCTGTTCAAGCTGATCGAACAGCGCGCCGGGCACTGGCTGGCCATGGAAGTGGAAGAAACCAAGATCCAGCTGACCCACGAGGACAGCCGCCACGTGTTGCTCGACCGGGTTGAGCCGGGGTTGAGCGTGGAGCTGAGCCGCGCGCTGTTCGAGTCGGCCATCGATGGCTTGCTCGAGCGCGTGCGCAATAGTGTCACGCAGCTGCTGACCGATGCGTCGGTCAGTGTGGCGCAAGTGGACACGGTGTTCTTTACCGGGGGCTCCAGCGGCATTCCGGCACTGCGCCACAGCATTTCGGCGATGTTGCCGAATGCGCGGCACGTGGAAGGCAATATCTTCGGCAGTATCGGCAGTGGTTTGGCGATTGAGGCCAGCAAGCGTTACGGCAGCTGACCGGCCCCGATTTCACTCACACAGCAAATCCAAAATGTGGGAGCGGGTTTGCTCGCGAAGGCGGTGCTTCAGTACCAGATGTGCTGACTGACACACCGCTTTCGCGAGCAAGCCCGCTCCCACATTTTTTTGAACGGTGAAGACCGCCTAGTGGTGATAAACCGTCCACACCCCAATCAGTATCAGGCCCCACACCACCGCGCCCGGCACGATCACCAGGTAGTTCCACAGGTTAAAGCGAGCGTTGCTCTGCCCTTCCGGGTCACCTGCCGCGAAATTGACCAGGCCCTGGGCGTGTTGAAGGATGTAGGCACACAGCGGAACCGCCAGGAGCATCAGCGGCTTATAGGCAAACCAGGGCTGGAAACGGTCAGCGGCTATTTCGAAAAGCCGGGCGCCGACCGTCACCACCACGAACACCGTCGCCCATTGCTCAAAGTCAAAATCGAACTTTCGGCCGCTGCGGGCCACGCGATCAGCGGCCCGACGATAGAGCTGGTGGATAAAGAAAATAAAAAAAATGGCGCGCGCCAACGGCGAGATGTCCACCTGATTGGCCTTTTTGTACAAACTCCAGTTTTTATACGACCAGATGTAGGTGTACAGCCCAAAGCTCAGAACGCTCAACACCAGCAGCTTGGTTTTGGAAATGACGTAAAACTCTGAAGTCGTCTTTACCGTCTCGGTCAGCTCCGCCGCTGGCGGAGCGTAGATATTGTCGCTCACTGCTTGCTTCCCCTTAATTCCCTTTAAAGTTCAAGTGAGTGCGTTAAACCATTCCGGCGAGCTTCAGCTCACTCTTCAAGTACGCATAGTAAATCGGCCCCGCCACCACGCCCGGCAGGCCGAATGCGGCTTCGAACACCAGCATCGCCAGCAACAATTCCCACGACTTGGCGCTGATCTGCCCGCCAACGATGCGCGCGTTGAGGAAGTACTCGACCTTGTGGATCACGATCAAATACCCCAGCGCCGCCACTGCGACCCAAATCGACAGCGACAACGCGACGATGGTGATCAGCGTATTGGAGATCAGGTTGCCGATCACCGGCAGCAGGCCGACCAGGAAGGTCAGCACGATCAGGGTCTTGGTCAGCGGCAGGTGAATCCCGCACAGCGGCAGCACGATCCCGAGGAAGATCGCAGTGAACAGGGTGTTGAGCGCGGCGATCTTGATCTGGGCGAAGACGATGTTGCGAAACGCCTGGACCAGCAGGTGCAGGCGGTCGAACAAGGCGGCGGCCAGCGGTTTGCGCTTGGTCAGGTCGGGCACGCGCTGCAGGGCAATGATCGCGCCCAGCACCATGCCGATGAGCAGGGTGACGAACATGTGGGCAGCGTCTTTGCCGACCAGTTGCAGTTCGCTCAGGTGCTTGCTCAGCCAGTCGCCGATGGCCACGCGAAACTCGGCGGCGCTGGCGGGCAGGTAGGCGTCGAAAAACGGCGGCAGCTGGCCGCGCGCGCGATCGACCACACCCATGAATTTGTCGAGGGAAGCCCCGGGATTTTCCGCTTCGTGGAGCAGGAAACTGATGGCGCCGGCAAAGATCAGGGCCAGCACGCTGACGATCAAGGTGCCGAGCAACGCCACAGCGAGCCAGCGCGCGCGCCGACCTTCGATCAGCCGCTGCAATTGCGGGGTGAGCATGTTGACCAGTTCATAAACCAACAGGCCGGCCAGCAGGCTGGGCAGCAGCTTGAGCGGCAGGACCAGCAATAACCCACCGAAAATGATGATGCAACTGACCAGCAACAACACGTGACGCTGAGAAAACGTTGGCATACAGCCTCAAAACGAACGGCGTTAAAGGATGGGCAGTCTGCCAGCCTTGAGGGAATCAAGCGAGAGGCCAGGGTGTGAATGCGATCAACTGTGGGAGCTGGCTTGCCCGCAATAGCATCACCTCGGTTTGCCTGATACACCGAGGTGTCTGCATCGCGGGCAAGCCCGGCTCCCACACCTGAACGCCAGCGTACGCGAAAGCGTGATCAGCTACCCTTGAGGCAAGTGCTCATAAAGGTCTTGCGTGCATCGCCGGTCAACGCCTTGGTTTTCGCCGTGGCATTGCAGTCTTTCATCTTCTGCTGCTGGGGCGTCAGGGTCTTGGCGTCGTTGGCTGCCGGAGCGGCCTTGAGGCACGTGCTCATGAATGTTTTGCGCTCGTCGCCCGTCTTGCCTTTGGCTTCGGCGTTGCAGGTGGTCATTTTTTGTTGCTGGGCGGTCTGTGCGGCGGTGGCGGCAAACCCTTGGGAACACAGCAGCAGGCCCATCATCAACAGCGGAATACGCAGCATCTTCATGGAGTTTTCTCCCTGTTACCGTGCCGGGGGGGCACGGCCTACGCAGGAGTGTAGTCAAAGCCCGTTACATCTTCACCGACCGCGAATATTAGTTCGACGATACTGCTCCGGTGTGCAGCCGGCGTGGCGCTGGAACATCGCGATGAACGCCGAGGCGGTGCTGTAACCCAGGTCAAATGCCACGTGTTGCACGCTGCGCTCGCTGTCGAGAGCCTCGATGGCCGCAAGGTAGCGCAGGCGCTGGCGCCATTCGCCAAAGCTCATGCCCAACTCCCGCACAAATTGCCGCGCCAGGGTGCGTTCGCTCACATGCACCTGCTCGGCCCAGTGCGCCAACGGGCGGTTGTCCCCGGGCGCGGCCTGCATGCCTTCAAGCACACCGAGCAGGCCGGGGTGACGCGCGTAGGGCAGGAAGCAATCGTGAATCGGCGCTTGTTTGAGTTGGTCCACCAGCACCTGGGCCAAACGGATATCGGCTTCGGTCTGCGGGATATTGACGTCACGCTGGGCAAAGTCGCTGAGGATGGCTTTGAGAATCTCGCTGATCGCCAGGGTGCACGGCGCCTGCGGCAATTGCTCGCAGAGTTCCGGGGCCAGGCCTACCGAACGATAGACAATCGCCTGGGCGTTGTAGGAGCTGTGCTCGGTGTTCGGCGGGATCCACACCGCGTACTGCGGCGGCGACATAAAGCGGCTGCCGGCCACTTCCATGCGCATCACGCCGTTGGCCGAATAGTCCAGCGAACCCCAGAAATGCCGGTGCGGGGTGCACTCGGTGTCGGGGGCGAAATCGGAGTAACGAAAGTAGACCGGGCTCGGCAGGCTGTGGAAATCCGCGAGGCGTACGGTGTGTCTGGCCATATTGTCTGGATACAAAGGTCGGTTGTCTGGATCGCAGTATAGGCTTCGATCCAGACAAGGGATAATCCCGCCTCATCAACACACCTGGTTCCTTTCAATGCAATACGCGTATCCCCTGCTGGCCATCTTCATTTGGGCCGGTAATACCGTGGTCAACAAACTGGCCGTGGGCACCCTCTTCCCGGCAGAAATCGGCTTTTACCGCTGGTTGCTGGCGGCGCTGCTGTTTACCCCGTTCATGCTCAAGCCGGTGATCGCCAACTGGACGCTGATTCGCCCGAACCTGGGCAAGATCTTCATCCTCGGCGTATTGGGCATGGCGGTGTATCAAAGCCTGGCCTACTACGCCGCGGCCCTGACCTCGGCGACCAACATGGGCATCATCCTCTCGCTGATGCCGTTGATGGCATTGACCGCCGCCATTATCAGCCTCGGCCAGCGTCTGACCTTCGGCGCGCTGACCGGTGCGGTACTGTCGTTTGCCGGCGTGGTGGTGGTGGTGTCGGCCGGTAGTCTGGGCGCGTTGCTGCAACATGGGCTCAACCTGGGCGACGCCATGATGCTGATCGCCACCCTGGCCTATGCGGTTTACAGCACGCTGCTGAAAAAATGGCAGTTGCGCCTGCCGCCCCTGGTGTTGCTGTATTTGCAGGTGCTGGTGGCGGTGGTGGTGCTGTTTCCATTGTTCCTGTTCTCGAACAAGGCTGGCCTGGGCTGGGCGAATATTCCGCTGGTGCTGTATGCCTGCCTGCTCGCCTCGATGCTCGCGCCGTTGGCGTGGATGCATTCGGTGAAGACCTTGGGGCCAAGCCGCACCACGCTGTTTTTCAACCTGCTGCCGTTGATTACCGCGCTGATTGCGGCGGTGGTGCTCAAGGAAGAGCTGGCGATGTACCACTTGGTGGGTGGATTGCTGACATTGGGCGGGGTGATTTTGTCGGAGCGCTGGACCACGCCGGTGCGCCAAGAGGTCAGCGTCGCCTGATAGACCGCTATCGCGGGCAAGCCCGGCTCCCACAGCTGACCGTGTTCCAAGCTTGGAATGGGGGCGAATGTGGGAGCTGGCTTGCCTGCGATGAACGATGACGCGGCCCACCAGCTAAACCCCGGCAGCCTTCAACCGCTGCGCATGTTCAACAAACAACCGAATCGGCTCCGCCCCCTTGCCCACCAGCCCCATCGACTGGTTGACGATATCAAAGTGGTCCAGCGGGTAGTCATCGCCAATCACCAGCCCCAGGTGTGAGCTGTAGCGCCCGACCATGCCGTCGCACTGGCCTTTTTCGCGCACAAAGCTGCGCGCAAACAACCGACAACTGCGGTGTGTGCCGTCCAGCAGGTTACGCCCGCGATCGGTCTTGCCCGGCTGCAAGGTGCCGGACCACGAGTAATAACGCACGCCGTTGACCACCTCGGCGCCCTGCCCGCCCCATGTTGACGGCAAACCCTGGGGGAACTGACGGTTGAACAGCGCCACGCCTTCGCAGGTCAGGGACTGGTGCGAGGCCTGCACATCCACCTTGAAGCGCGGCCCGCGATAGCCGGTCTCAAGCACGCTCATCACCCAGGCAGCCAAATGCAGCACCGCGCTTACGAGCCGGCCCTTCCAATGGTCTGCGGGGTAATGAACCTGGAAGTGGTCTGCCAATTCCGAGCCATGGTTAGGCCCGGCCACCGATGTCACCGACGCCACCCATTCTGGACGCCTGGCCGCCGCGTAACGTGCCGTCAGCGAGCCCTGGCTGTGCCCGATCAGGTTGACCTTTTCGGTACCTGTTTGCCGGCGAATGCGCTCGATCTGGGCCAGCAACTGCTCGCCGCGCACCTCACTGGCGTTCAGCGGCGCCACCTGCACCGGGAACACCTGCGCGCCGCCCGCCCGCAACGCCGGGACAATGCCGTACCAGTAGGGGAACAGCCCCAGGCGCACAAAACCCAGCATGCCGGGCACCAACACAAGCGGGTAACGCGTGGCGAGGGATTCGTCCATGCAGCGGATATCCTGATCGGGAAGACGATACGGTCATCCTAGACCACGCGAGATGACCGCCCCGTGACCGCCAGCGCTTTAGAAATGCCCCGCCAGGTCGTGCAGCTGGCGCTCGGCTTCCACACAGGCACGCAGGAACACGCTTTTGTCCGACTCTTCACCTTCGGCAGCGATCACCCGAATGTCATCGATGCCGATGTAACCCAGCGCTGTGCGCAGGTGCGGGTCGGCGTGGTTCATCGCCTCGTTTTCGCCACCGGGGCCAAACCCGTTGCCGCCACGGCTGGTGATGATCAGTGCGCGCTTGCCCTTGAGCAACGGCTGGTAGTGCGCGATGCCCTGGCTGTCGTGACTGATGTCGAAGGTCAGCCCCATGCGCACGATTTGATCGATCCAGGCCTTGAGGCCGCTGGGTACACCGAAGTTGTACAGCGGCATGGAAATCACCAGCCGCTCATGTTCAATCAGCTCGCCGACCAGCTCGTCACTCAGTTGCAGGTCGGCCTTCATCACCTTCGGCAGGGACTGCGGCTCGGGGTAAAAATTTGCCGCGACGAACGCCTCGCTGACATGCGGAATAAAAGCCCGACCGACTTCGCGCCGGGTGATCTGCGCATCAGGGTTGGCCGCCTGCCAGGCATCGAGAAACGATTCGGCCAAACGCCGGGAGTGAGAACGTTCGCCACGCGGGCTGGCGTGGACCACTAGCATTTTTTTCATCTGTTAAAACCTTCACAGGGTAGACTCGGGCAATCGGTATAACTGCCGCGCTTGCTCGCAAATCTAGAGCCGGGCGCGCTGACCGACAAATGAGCAATAGTTATTCCAGATGAATTCATCTCATTCATGGAGCCCCTGATGTTTGCCTCGCTGCCCCTTACTGCCCTGCGCACCTTTGAATCAGCCTCGCGCCTGTTGAGCTTCAAGGCTGCTGCCCAGGAACTGTCAGTCACACCCACGGCGGTGTCCCACCAGATCCGCGCGCTGGAAACCTGGCTGGGCGTGCGATTGTTCGAACGCCTGCCGCGGCAGGTGCGCCTGACCGAAGGCGGCGAGCGCTTGTTTCACAGCGTGCACGGCGCCCTGCTGGACGTGGCGCAAAGCGTCGACAGCCTGCGCCCGCAGCGCAGCGCCGGCCATCTCACGGTGTCCACTACGCCGGCGTTTGCAGCCCTGTGGCTGGTGCCTCGACTGGGGCGCTTCTACACCGCCCACCCGGATATCAACTTGCGCCTGGACACCCAGTGCGAGGTGGTCGACCTGCAGCAGGACGCCAGCATCGATCTGGTGATTCGCTACAGCATCGGCGATTACCCGAATCTCTACGGCCAGTGCCTGTTCGATGAGTGCTTTGCGGTGTATGGCGCGCCTGACGTGGTCGCGCGGGCCAGCGCGCAAGTGCCGACGCTGATCAGCGTGCGCTGGCACAATTCCCGGCTCTATGCCCTCGGCTGGCAAGCCTGGTGCGAAAAGGCCGGCGAGACTTGGCTGAACCACGCACTGCCGTTGCGCGAATACGACGAAGAGCATTACGCGCTGCAAGCGGCGATCGCCGGCCAGGGCCTGGTGCTGGCAAGCAATATTCTGGTGTCGGAAAGCGTTGCCACCGGCTTACTGGTGCCCTACCGGCCGCAGATCAGCGTGCAAGGGGCCGGTTACAGTGCGCTTTGCGTGCCGGGCCGTGAACGGCATCCGCCGGTGCGCGCGTTTTTCCAGTGGGTACAGGCGCAAGCGAAGCTGTCCGGCCAGACACTTTAAAATCCGATAAAACTTTTTGCGTCGCGCAGCACTCACAACTTGGAGCGATCACGCCGGCAGAGCGTGGCGTAAAACCGGATTAGCACCAGGAGATTGAGATGACTGAAGCACATTTGACTGACGTTGCGACCCTGCGCTCACGCGCCCGCCAGAACGTCGAAAACGGCGCCGTCACCGAAGGCTACGACGCTGACCGCGAAGAAATCATTCGCCTGCTCAACGCGTCACTGGCTACCGAGCTGGTGTGCGTGCTGCGCTACAAACGCCACTACTTCATGGCCACCGGCCTGAAAGCCAGCGTCGCGGCCGATGAGTTCCTGGAGCACGCCACCCAGGAAGCCGAGCACGCCGACAAACTGGCCGAGCGCATCGTGCAACTGGGCGGCGAGCCGGAATTCAACCCCGACTTGCTGTCGAAAAACTCCCACGCTCAATACGTGGCGGGCAACAACCTGAAGGAAATGGTCTACGAAGACCTGGTAGCCGAGCGCATTGCCGTGGACAGCTACCGCGAAATCATCCAGTACATCGGCGACAAAGACCCGACCACGCGTCGCATCTTTGAAGAAATCCTGGCCCAGGAAGAAGAACACGCCGACGACATGGCGGATATTCTGCAGGACCTGTAACCCGCCATACCGCTGAACCCATGTGGGAGCGGGCTTGCTTGCGAAAGCGCAGTGTCAGTTGATGAAAGTGTCGACTGAACCACCGCTATCGCAGGCAAGCCAGCTCCCACATTTGGTTTTGGGTTGCGTCAGTTACTCTTTCACTGTTTTCGGCGCCTGACAGGGCGGATACTTTGAGAGCCCTGTATCCCGCCACACCGCTGAACCCCTGTGGGAGCGGGCTTGCCCGCGAAAGCGGTGGGCCAGCCAATGAAGATATCGACTCAACCACCGCTATCGCAGGCAAGCCAGCTCCCACATTTGGTTTTGGGTTGCGTCAGTTACTCCTTCGCCGTGTCCGGCGGCTGATCAGGGTGGATATTTTGTTAGCCCAGTAACCCGCCACAGTGCTGAACCCTGTGGGAGCGGGCTTGCCCGCGAAAGCGGTGGCCCAGCCAATGAAGATATCGACTCAGCCATCGCCTTCGCAGGCAAGCCAGCTCCCACATTTGGTTTTGGCTTGCGTCAGTTACTTTTTCACCGTGTCCGGCGGCTGATCAGGGCGGATACTTTGCCAGCCCTGCCACCCGCCACACCGCTGAACCCCTGTGGGAGCGGGCTTGCCCGCGAAAGCGGTGGGCCAGCCAATGAAGATATCGACTCAACCACCGCTATCGCAGGCAAGCCAGCTCCCACATTTGGTTTTGGGTTGCGTCAGTTACTCCTTCGCCGTGTCCGGCGGCTGATCAGGGTGGATATTTTGTTAGCCCAGTAACCCGCCACAGTGCTGAACCCTGTGGGAGCGGGCTTGCCCGCGAAAGCGGTGGCCCAGCCAATGAAGATATCGACTCAGCCATCGCCTTCGCAGGCAAGCCAGCTCCCACATTTGGTTTTGGGTTTCGTCAGTTACTTTTTCACCGTGTCCGGCGGCTGAAAGGGCAGATATTTTGTCAACCCTGCCACCCGCCACACCGCTGAATCCCTGTGGGAGCGGGCTTGCTCGCGAAAGCGGTGGGTCAGTCAATGAAGATATTGACTCAGCCACCGCTGTCGCAGGCAAGCCAGCTCCCACATTTGGTTTTGGGTTTCGTCAGTTACTCATTCACCGTTTTCGCGCCTGACAGGGCAGATATTTTGTCAGTCCTGCCATCCGCCACACCGCTGCCCCCTGTGGGAGCGGGCTTGCTCGCGAAAGCGCAGTGTCAGTTGATGAAAGTATCGACTGATCCACCGCTATCGCAGGCAAGCCAGCTCCCACTTTTGGTTTTCGATTTGTCAGTTACCTCACGGTTTTCGGCGCTTTGCCTTCCTTCATCTGCTGCAACAACGGTGCGCACTGGTTCGGCTCATCGCCGCTCGGTGCTACCAATGCCAGCAACCCGGCGGCTGGGCCGGCGATGACGCCCAGCGCGACCATGCCGGCGCCGCGCAGGGCCAGAGGAATGGCTTTCACGCCCGCATTAGGCTTGATAAACGGACCGTTGACGTACAGCGGCGAACGCAGGGAGAACAGCCGAAAGCCCTTGGACTCCGGCGTGATGGTGAGGTCCAGTTGTTCGGTCGCCATGTTCGCCGTGCCGTCGATGTAGATGATCGCGTTCTCGGTATCGAACACAAACAAACGCGTCGTCGCCAGGCCGGTCTTGATACCGAAGTCTGCCGCCGCGCAGTTGATCTTCACTTCCTTGTCGCCAAACAAGCGGCCCACCACGTAGTTGCCTACGTTGAGCCCGGCAATTTCCATCAGCCCACGGCTGATCGCGCCATCGTTGATGAGCATTTTCAGGTCGCCGTTGGACGTGCCCAGCAGCGCCGCCACGGAATTGCCGCGCCCCGAAATGTCCGCGTCGCCGTTGAGTTCACCGAAGCTGGTTTTCATTGGCTCGAAGGTTGGAAACAGCTGTTTGAGCTTGAAGTTACGCGCGGTGAGTTTGGCGCGACCTTCCATCGGCACGGTGCGACCGTTCAAGCGAATCTGCGCATCCAGCTTGCCGCCGGCGACGCCGAAACGCAGGGGTTCCAGGCTGAGTTCGCCGTCATTGAGCACCAAGTGGGTGTAGAGGTCGGTGAACGGCAATTCAGCGCTGTGCACGATGCGCTTGCCGGTGAACTCTACGTCGGCGTCCATCTCGCGCCAGCGCTCGGTGCGGAACTCTTCCACCGGCAGCACTTTGGTCGCCGGTTGCTTGCTTTCACCACCGCGGGCTTTTTGCTTGGCGTTGGAGTCGGCGCCGATCAAGGGCGCGAGGTCCGCCATCAGCAGTTGGTTGGAAACCAACGCGCCACTGAGTTTGGGCCGTGGCTGGCTGGCGACGTAAGCCAGGTTGCCATGGATGTCGCTGTCGCCGATCTTGCCGTTGAAGTTCTCGTAGCGGAATGACGCGCCGCTGGTTTCATGCAGTTTGGCGATCAGGTGGCCGTCAGTGGAATAGGCCGGCGAATCTGGCAGCGTCACGCCGGTCAGTGGGTACAGATTGCCCAGGCTGCTGCCGGCGAGTTTCAGGCGCAGGTCCAGGGCGCCAAGGTTCAGCGGGTCGGTCAGGGTGCCGGCCAGCGCGATGCTGGTGTCGGCGATTTTCACCTGGGCTTGCAGCGGGAACGGCTTGGCCGCGTCCTGCAAGGCGAGCAGGCCGCCGATCTTGCCCGTGCCCTCGAGTTTCTGGCCGTGGTACTGGCCTTTGACCTTGAGGCCAAACGCGTAATCCTGAGGCGCCGAACCTTTTTCCAGGGCCTTCTTGGCATCGGCGTCGCCGACGATCTCGCCGAAGGGAATCGGTTTACCCAGCGGGTCAATGATGACGTCCAACTGACTCTTGAGCGTCTGGTCGTCCAGGGTCACGTGGCCCTTGTCGAAGCCGATGGCACCGATGTCCACCACCCAGCTGGACGGCTCGGCGTTGGGGTCTTTGGGATCGAACTTGAAGGTCCAGTTGGCGCGACCGTCGGCCAGGCGCTGCAGGTCGGCACTCGGCTCGGTGAGGTCGATACGTGGAATCACCACACGCTGCGCCAGCAGCGCCAGCGGTGAAATGCGCAGTTCCACGCGTTTGAGCGTGACCATCTGCGGTTTTTTCGACCAGTCCGGGTTACCCAGCGTCAGGTCTTCGGCAATCACGTGCGGCCACGGCACCCAGGCACGCCAGCCGCCTTCGTCAGGCTCACGCGCCCACACCACCGCCAGGTTGCCATTGATGGCAAAGGGGCGATGCAGCTCTTCGGAGACCTTGGCATTGATCGGCGGTTTTATGCGGTTCCAGTCAAAGAACACCAGCACCAAGACCACCACGGCGATTAACAGAACGAAGCTGGCGCAGCTCCAAGCGACGATTTTACGAGTGCGCGTCATTGCACAGGACTCCTGGTTACGACTGAGGGTGCGCGTTGCCACGCACCTTTTGACTACAGCTTATAAGGCTACGACTGACAAATGGCGTGGGGGTTTAGCCCAAGTACGAATTCCGAGCAAAAAAAGCGATTCCTCCTACAGCTCGAATCGACCAAACCATCAACAATGCACCGGTGTTACCCATGAACGGGTCGAAAATACCCACCATGGTGCAAAACCGCGGGCTTGAGAGGCGCGTTCTAGAGCCTCTGATGGGAACAATCAATTCTGTTGATTATTACCATTGTGTTTATGAACTTTTATATCGACTTATCGAGAGTAGCATTAGCCCTGTACCCACTTTATCGCCCTCCTAAGGAGCAACCCTCATGAAACGCCAAATACTCGCTACTGTTCTGCTGTCTGTCCTGGCTTCCAGCGCCTTTGCCCTGCCAGCCACTGAACAAGCCACCCCACAGAACAAAGCTCAAGCCGTTCAATCCAGCCAAACCCTGGCTCGCAGCGGTTCGCAAGAAGACGAAAACCGTGACTACGCCAAAGGCGCCGTTGCAGAAAATGGTTCGGAACACGCCAACAAACGTGCTTACACCGAAGGTGTTGCTGAAGGTGGCCGTGATCGCCTGGAACAGAAAGGTCTGGTAGAAGGCGGTGCTGAACAAGCCAACAAACGCGCCTACACCGATGGCGTTGCCGAAGGCGGTGCTGATCGTCTGCAAGAACTGCATCAAGCACAGAGCTAAGCCCGTGGTGGCCGAGAAAAAAGCCCGATCAGCCGATCGGGCTTTTGCTTTTTGACAGACCGCCTCCCGCCTCACTCCCGCCAAGTTCGACGCCGACGAAGCTGTTTTGCTAGAGTGCGTCGCTGTACTTGCCGACAAAGTCCGCCCGCCGATGCTGCCCCGCGCTGAACAGAAGCAACAGACCCGCCTCGCTTTGATGGACGCAGCCCGCCATCTGATGGAGTGTGGCCGCGGGTTCGGCAGCCTGAGCCTGCGCGAAGTGGCCAAGACCGCTGGCATTGTGCCGACCGGCTTCTATCGCCATTTTGACGACATGGATCAGCTGGGCCTGGTGCTGGTAAGTGAAGTCGGCCAAACCTTCCGCGCCACAATTCGCCTGGTACGCCACAACGAGTTCGTGATGGGCGGCATCATTGATGCGTCCGTGCGGATTTTTCTGGATGTGGTGTCGGCCAACCGATCGCAATTTCTGTTCCTGGCCCGCGAGCAATACGGCGGCTGCCTGGCCGTGCGCCAAGCCATCGGCGCCTTGCGCGAAGACATCACCAGTGACCTGGCGGCTGACCTCACGCTGATGCCCAAGCTCCAGCACCTGGATGCCGAAGGCCTGCACGTGATGGCCGACCTGATCGTCAAAAGTGTATTCGCCACCCTGCCCGACATTATCGACCCGCCGGCCCAGGCCCTGCCTGCCCACCTCACGCCCCAGGCGAAAATCACCCAGCAATTGCGCTTTATCTTCATCGGCCTCAAGCATTGGCAAGGCCTGGGCAGCACCGAGTAAGCCGATCAGCCCGCCGCGTGAAAGCGTTTGGCAGTGGTGTAGTGCTTTTTCCAATAACGGCTGCTCAACGAATCGATGCGCACGCGCTTGCCGGTGCTGGGCGAGTGGATAAATTTGCCTTTGCCCACATACAGGCCGACATGGCTGATCTGCCCACTGCCATTGCCCTTGAAAAACACCGCATCGCCCGGCTTGAGCGCGGCTCTCTGAACCGTCGCGGCGCTTGATCGATGCATTTGCGATGTAGTGCGCGGCAGGCGGATATTGGCTTCGGTCTTGAACAGATAGACCAGCAGGCCGCTGCAATCGAACCCTTGGCCGACGCTGTTGCCGCTGCCGTTATAAGGTGTGCCGAGCAACGCATGGGCGCGGTCGACAACACGCGTGATCGGCGCGCCAGGCAGCGCATTGGCCGCAACCGACCCCGCGGCACACCACAGACTGAAAATGACCAGACACGTAAAACCTTTGAACATGATCGACGCCGCGGTGAATTAAGGACGGCGAATATCCTAATGAAACAGCCCGTAAGTTCTTGAACGCCCTATCCGGCGTTCGTGTAGGTCAATTCCTGGAAAATTCCAGCACGAATCAGATGAAAGAAATTTCATGCAGCGCGCTACGGATCTCAACGCAAAACGCCCACATCCGGTGCTATAAATCCTGTCACGCACCAATTAGAAGCACTGTCAGAATCGACTGACGCCCTATTCGGTGGCACGCCGGTGCTTGCCTACAAGGATTTCCCACGCGCGTGCGTGATTGGCAAGCCCCTTGCTCTAGCACTCTTATCGCTCATAGCTGGAAGCCTCCTGATGCTGGTGATCCACCGCCGAATCGCGCCTCAAACCCTCTGGGCCGCTGAGCTGCTGCTGAATTTCGAAGCACGCAGCAAAAGCCGGCTGCGCTGTTTCAGTGCCGACGGCGAAGACGTCGGCCTGTTTCTGGAGCGCGGTCAGCCGCCGTTGCATGATGGCGAGTTCCTACAGGCTGAAGACGGACGCGTCGTACGCGTCGTCGCGCGCCCTGAACAACTGCTGCACGTCACCTGCAGCAGTGCGTTTGAACTGACCCGCGCCGCCTACCACCTCGGCAACCGCCACGTCGCCCTGCAAGTGGGCGATGGCTGGCTACGCCTGCTGGATGACTACGTGCTCAAGGCCATGCTCGAACAGCTCGGGGCGCAGACCGAAACCCTCGAAGCGCCGTTCCAACCGGAACACGGCGCCTACGGCGGCGGCCATCATCATTCGCGCCATGGCGACGAAGACTTCAACTACCCGCCCAAGCTGCACCAGTTCGGCGTACGTCCATGAACCCAGCCTGGGCGCTGTTGCGTCTGGCCAGTCCGCAATTGCCGATTGGTGGCTACAGCTATTCCCAAGGCCTGGAAATGGCCGTGGAAAATGGCCGCGTCAATGATGCCGCCAGCGCCCGTCGCTGGATCAGCGACCAGTTGCTGCTCAACCTGGCGCGCTTCGAAGCGCCCTTGCTACTCGCCCATTGCCGCGCGGCGGCGGACCAGGACTGGCCGCGCCTGACACAGTTATGCGAAGAACACCGCGCCAGCCGCGAAACCCGCGAGCTGTACCAGGAGAGCCGGCAAATGGGCTACTCCCTGCAGCAACTGCTCAGTGGTTTGCCGGAACTGGACACCGCCGCGCGCGCATTTGTGGACAGCTGCGCCGAACCGCACCTGGCCCTGGGCTGGGCGCTGGCGGCCCGCGCGTGGCAGATCAGCCCTGATGACGCCCTCGCCGCCTGGCTATGGAGCTGGCTGGAAAACCAGCTTGCCGTGCTGATGAAAACGTTGCCGTTGGGCCAGCAAGCCGCCCAGCGCCTGACCAGTGAGCTACTGCCGTTGCTGCAGCAAGCCCAACACGACGCCGGCCGCCTGGGCCCCGACTCTTTTGGCAGCGCCGCCTTCGGCCTGTCCCTGGCGTGCATGGCCCACGAGCGCCAGTACAGCCGCCTGTTCCGTTCCTAAGCCCTTTTACTTCTGTGGAGAAGCACATGAACACACAACCCTTGCGTGTCGGCATCGGCGGCCCGGTGGGCTCCGGTAAGACGGCCCTGACCCTTGCGCTCTGCCTTGCGCTGCGCGATCGCTACAACCTGGCCGTGGTGACCAACGACATCTACACCCGCGAAGACGCCGACTTCCTGGTGCGCAACCAGGCTTTGGCGCCGGAGCGCATCATCGGCGTGGAAACCGGCGGCTGCCCGCACACCGCGATTCGTGAAGACGCCTCGATCAACCTCGAAGCAGTGGACCAGCTCAACCGCCGCTTCCCCGGCCTGGACCTGATTCTGGTGGAGTCCGGCGGCGACAACTTGTCGGCCACCTTCAGCCCTGAACTGTCAGACCTGACTATCTACGTGATCGATGTGTCGGCCGGCGACAAGCTGCCGCGCAAGGGCGGGCCCGGTATTTGCAAATCCGATCTGCTGGTCATCAACAAGATCGACCTGGCGCCGCTGGTGGGCGCCTCGCTGGAATTGATGAACAGCGACACTCAGCGGATGCGCAACGGCAAGCCCTTCGTGTTCAGCAACCAGAAAACCGGCGTCGGCCTGGATGAAATCGTCGCCTTTATCGAACGTCAGGGCTTGCTGACCGCAGCCTGACATCACCCTAAAAGGAGCCTGTTCATGGGTCTCAACAAACTTCTCGCGACCGCAGCCTTGCTGCTCACCCCGGCCCTCGCCTTCGCTCACCCCGGGCATGGCGATAACGGGCTGGTAGCCGGCATCAGCCACCCACTGGGCGGCATCGATCACTTACTGGCCATGGTCGCCGTCGGCCTCTGGGCGGCGCAGCAAAAAGGCAACGCACGCTGGGCGCTGCCTTGCGCCTTTGTCGGCACCATGCTGATTGGCGGCCTGCTGGGCTTTGAAGGCCTGGAACTGCCGGCACTGGAAAGCGGGATCGCGGCCTCGGTGCTGGCGCTGGGCCTGGCCGTGGCGCTGGCGGTGCGGCCGCCACTGTTCGTCGCGGTGGCTGCCACGGCGTTGTTTGCACTGTTCCATGGCGTGGCGCACGGCTTGGAGCTGCCGGACATGTCCAGCCCTTGGGCGTATGCGGCCGGTTTCGTCGGCGCGACGGCGGTGTTGCACGCGGCCGGGTATGCGGTGGTGCGTTTTCTGCCGGCGGCGGCTGCGCCGTTGGTGCGGGTGGCCGGGGCGGCTTCGGCGGCGACGGGGGTTTGGTTGCTGGCGGGCTGATGTGCGGCGCTGCTGAAGGCCTCTTCGCGAGCAAGCCCGCTCCCACATTTAACCGCGTCCTAGCGTTGGAAAGCGGTCGAATGTGGGAGCGGGCTTGCTCGCGAACGCGGTCTCAAAACCACCAGCCATCCCAAGCCTGCTACCATGCGCGCCTACACCCCTGCCGTGACGACGCCAGCCGATGCCCACCGCTCCAAGTTCCGCCTCCCAGCCTTCGTTGAATGCCGTGCTCACGCACTTCCATGACCTGATCGTGCCGCTGTGGCAGGGCCCGGGCTGGAATGCCGAGCTGGCGTTGCCCTATGAGGCGCTGGACGCCCATCACCAGCCTTTGCCCCCGCAACGCTACCGGGCCATGGCCTGCGCGCGGCAGCTGTACCTGTTCGCCAGCCTGATCGGCGAGCCGCAGGCGGCGTTTGCCGAAGCGCGCGCGGCGGCGCTGTTTCGCTCCCTGCAACGGCACTTTCACGACGCCGAGCACGGCGGCTGGTTCTACAGCATCGACGCGCACGGCAAACCGCTGGATAAGCGCAAAGACCTCTACACCCACGCCTTTATCATCTTCGCCTGTGCCCACTACTGGGCCAAAGTGCGTGAACCGTTGGTGGAATCGGTGCTCGATGCGGCGCTGGCCGTGGTCGCCGACCGTTTCGCCACAGGCGACGGCCTGTACGAAGCGGTATTGGAACGCAACTGGTCATCCCTCAAGTCCGGCCCGCTGCAAAACCCGCTGATGCACTTGGCCGAAGGCTTTCTCGCCACCCTGGCCGTGCGTGAAGACGCCGTCACCCAAGATGCACTGCTGGACCTTGCCACGGCTATGCAGAAGCGCTTCATCGACCGCCAGCACGGCGTGATGATGGAAAAACCACTGGGCGCTGTGGATAACTGGTTTGAGCCGGGCCACCAGTTCGAATGGTTCTTTTTGCTGGCGTCTTCAGACGTGCTTCGCGGCACCGCGCTGCACGCCTCGTTGACGCGGGCGTTTGCCTACGCCGAGCTCAAGGGTGTGGATAAATCGAGCGGCGCGGTCAGCGGCATGCTCGCCCTGGACGGCACGGTGCGCGATGGCACTCAACGGATCTGGGCCCAGGCTGAATACCTGCGCGCGCTGACCTTGCGGCCTGCCAGCGAGGCGGTGCTGCAACGCCAATTGCTGGCGCTGCAACAGCACTTTTTGCATGACAAAGGCTGGCATGAATGCCTGGATGCCAAGGGCGCCGTGAGCCGACGGGACATGCCGTCGACCACGCCGTATCACTTGGCGACCTGCTATCAGGGTTTGATCCAGTATCTAGGCTGACTTTCAGGGCCTCTTCGCGAGCAAGCCCGCTCCCACATTCGGCCGCATTCCAAGGGCTGGCCGCGGTCAAGTGTGGGAGCGGGCTTGCTCGCGAATGCCTCACCTCGGTCTATCTGCCTGTTAGGCAATCCACTTGCGATCCCCGGTAAAGCTGATCGTCAGCCAGCGCGCCGCATCCGGCGTGCCCAGCGCTGTGGATATCTCTTCGCGCAGCGCGTCGAGGGTCGCAACGTTATCCACCGGGTAATCGGCTGGCAGCACCACATGAATCTCGATAAACCGCGCCCGCCCGTGTTTTTGCACGTAGGACTCGTAGTCATCGAAACCATGCTTGGCTAGCGCCGCATCCATCACTTCGCGCACCTTGTCGTCCAAGTGATCGGGGGCAATCCCCAGCACTTCGCGCAAGGCCGGGCGCAAGATCTTGAACGCCGGCGCCAGCATGCTCAGGGCCAACAGGATCAAGATCAGCGGGTCGACATACACCGCCCACTCGTCATACCCCTGAGACTTGAGCAACAGCGCGGCGAGAAAGCTGATCAGCAAGCCCACCGAAAGCATCGCGTCCACCAGCCAACTGATGTTGTCGAACTGGATCAGTGAAGATTTCAGCTTGCGATTGCGGTAGCGCACGTAGAAGAAATAGGCGAATTCGACGACGGTAAACACCGCCGCATAGACAATCACCAGGCCCAACTCGATCTCGCGCCCGCCATTGATAATGCCGAACACGCCGTTGAGAAACGCGTAGATGGCGATCAGCAGCAAAAAGCTGCCTTCAATCAGCAATACCATCGGCTCCAGGTGCCAATAGCCAAACTGGAAACGCTCGTTGCTTTTTTTGGCGATCAGCTTGGCCGTGATCAGCATCAACACCTTGATGGCGGTGGCGATCAGCGAAAAAAAGCCGTCGAACAGAATGGATTGGGCGCCAGATATCACACCCGTGACAATCCCGGCGATCGCTACCGCGAACATCAGGATCGTCGATTGTTTGAGCAGTGCCTGCTCACCTCGGTTACTCACATTTCCTCCCGTCAAAACCTTTAAACCGCACAGTGCGGAGGGGTTTTCAGGGGTGGAGTGTACCTTATGTCGTGTTTTGGCCGATTTGACGCCATCGGGGGCAAGCCCCCTCCCACATTTGACCGCATTTCAAAGTTGAAACCCGGTTGAGTGTGGGAGGGGGCTTGCCCCCGATGGCAGCGACTCGGTCTTAAGCCTTACTTGGCCCCACGCTCAATTGCAAACCCAGCCCAAGTCTGGCTAACCGGCATCAACTCCAACCGGTTGATATTCACGTGGGCCGGCGTGTTCAGCACCCAGAAGATGGTGTCGGCAATGTCCTGCGGCTGGATCGGCTCAGCACCGGCGTAGGTCGCGTCGTAACGCGCCTGGTCGCCGCCGAAGCGCACCAGCGAGAATTCACTCTCGCACAGGCCTGGTTCGATGTTGGTCACGCGCACCCCGGTGCCTTGCAGGTCGCAACGCAGGTTAAGCGAGAACTGCTTCACGAATGCCTTGGACCCGCCATACACGTGGCTGCCCGGGTACGGGTAGCTGCCGGCGATGGAGCCCAGGTTGATGATCCCGGCGCCACGGCCGTGAGCGATCAGGCGTGGCAGCAGCAAGCTGGTGGTGGTCAGCAGACCTTTGATGTTGGTGTCGACCATGGTTTCCCAATCGTCGAGGCTGCATTTGGGCGCAGGGTCAGTGCCCACGGCCAGGCCGGCGTTGTTGATCAGCCCGCGCAGCGTGGCGAACGATGGCGGCAGGTTGGCGATGGCGTCTTCCATGCCCTTGCGGTCACGAACGTCCACGACCAGCCCGTGCACTTCGGTTTGCTTGGAAAGCTCTTCGACCAGTGCATTCAAACGGTCGGCACGACGGCCGGTGAGCACCAGTTTCCAACCGGCGTCGGCAAAGCGGCGGGCGCAGGCTTCGCCGAAACCTGAGGTTGCGCCAGTAATAAACAGCGTGTCGGACATGGTGTTCTCCTTGCGGGCATCTGGGAAAAAGTTGCCAGCAGAATGCCCTTACGCCGCGATTGCGGCAACCGCTGTGCACACACCTTCATGCCATGCTGGTCAATTTTTAACCATCGCGAGCGAGGCCTTATAGACCGTGGCCTGCAGCCATATGCGCGCAGGTTATCCACAACTGCGCCCACAGTCTTTGGGGGCAAGTGCAAAAAGCCAAAAGCCGCTGTGTACAAGGCCTGCAGGCAGTTTTAGAAAGTTTTTTGCTTGACCTTGGACGGGCCGTATGTAGGCCCGGTTAACAAAGGCAAACTCGAACGATGGCTCCAGGCCAGTCATTCCGGCCTCTGCGGCCGTCTTTCCAGAGTTTAGTCACAGACTTATCCACAGGCCAAGACGACATAAATCGGTCATATACCTGTGTCTTTAAACAGGTTGACAAAGCGCTCGACAGGTCCCGAAAAAACCGCTGATCAATAAACAACCACCGCCCTGCAAGCCACGGTTTTAAAGGCGTCCAGCCAGCTACTCCCACGTTACCCACAGCCGGTTCCACAGCGGATGGGGACAAGTCAAAACTGTGACAAAACAGGGATTTGCGGCGGCTATATGTCGCGCTTTGGAGGGTGGCTGGATTTGTTTTCCACAATTTGGCGGGGAGCCTGTGAACACCCCAAAAACAAATGTGGGAACCGGCCTTATGTGGGAGTCGGGCTTGCCCGCGATAGCATCACCTCGGTTTGCCTGACAGACCGAAGTGTTCGCATCGCAGGCAAGCCAGCTCCCACATAAAGCTGGTTCCCACAGGGGTTATTGCATCAAGCCTTCAGATCAGTGCCCGCCCAAGTAGGCATTACGCACTTCCTCGTTCACCAGCAGCTCCTTCCCAGTGCCGGTCAGGCGAATCTCACCGTTGACCATCACATACGCCCGGTCCGACAAGCGCAACGCATGGTTGGCGTTCTGCTCCACCAGGAAGATAGTCATCCCGGTCGCCGCCAGTTCACGCAAGGTCGCAAAGATCTGCTTCACCACAATCGGCGCCAGGCCCAGGCTCGGCTCGTCGAGCAGCAACAGCTTGGGCCGGCTCATCAGCGCGCGGGCGATGGCGAGCATTTGCTGCTCGCCACCGGACATGGTCATGGCGCGCTGGGTGCGCCGCTCCTTGAGCCGCGGGAACAACTCGAACATGCGCTGCATGTCTTCCTGCGCGTACTTGTCGCCGATCGGGATGGTGCCCATCAGCAGGTTTTCCTCGACGGTCATGTCGGGGAACACCCGCCGCCCTTCGGGCGACTGCGCAATGCCGTTGGAGGCGATGTAGTGGGACGACTTATGGGTAATGTCGACGCCGTTGTAGAGGATCTGCCCGGACTCGGCGCGCGGTTGGCCGAAAATCGACATCAGCAGCGTGGATTTACCCGCGCCGTTGGAGCCGATCAGGCTGACGGTTTCGCCTTCGTTGATGTGCAGCGAGACTTTTTTCAGGGCCTGGATCGGGCCGTAAAACACGTCCAGGTCCTTCATTTCGAGGATAGGTGCACTCATACCAGCTCCTCTTCGTCGGCGCCCAGGTAGGCGGCAATCACTTTCGGGTCGTTGCGGATCGCTTCGGGGCCGCCCTCGGCGATCACGTTGCCGTGGTCGAGCACCACAATGTGGTCGGAAATACTCATCACCATGCCCATGTCGTGTTCGATCAGCACCACCGTGAGGTCGTGTTCGTCGCGCAGCAGGCGAATCATCGCGCTGAGCGCTTCGGTTTCCTGCGGGTTAAGGCCGGCTGCCGGTTCGTCCAGGCAGATGATCTGCGGCCGGGTGCACATGGCACGGGCGATTTCCAGGCGGCGCTGCTGGCCGTAGGAAAGCTCGCCGGCCAGGCGGTTGGCGCAGTCCACCAGGTCGACCACCTCCAGCCAGTAGAAGGCGTGGTCGAGCGCATCGCTCTCGGCCTTGCGGTAGCCCTTGGTGTTGAGGATGCCGGCGAGCATGTTGCGGTTGACCCACATGTGCTGGGCCACCAGCAGGTTCTCCAGCACCGACATTTCCTTGAACAGGCGAATGTTCTGGAAGGTGCGCGCCAGCCCGGCACGGTTGACCAGGTGAGTGCCGCCAAACATCTTGTAGTAAACGCGGCTGAAGAAGCTTTTCGGCGACACAAAGTCGGTGACCTTGAAGCGCTCGCCCAACAACTGGATCACGTTGGTCTGCTTGCCGCGGATGTTGAGTTGGATCTTGCCGCCACTGGCCTTGTAGAAACCGGTCAGGCAGTTGAACACCGTGGTCTTGCCGGCGCCGTTGGGGCCGATCAGGGCGAAGATCGAGTTGCGTTCGACCTTGAGGCTCACATCGCTCAAGGCCTTGATGCCACCGAAGTGCATCATCAAATGTTCCACGGACAGGACGACTTCCTTGCTCATGGCGCCACTCCTTTACGTGGGGTCACACCGGTACGGCTGATGCGAATCAGGCCGCGTGGCCGCCAGATCATCATCACCACCATCAACACGCCAAACAGCAGCACTCGGTACTCCGAGAAGCTGCGCAGCAACTCCGGCGCGACGGTCAATACAAACGCCGCAATCACCACGCCGACCGTCGAGCCCATGCCGCCCAACACCACGATGGCCAGGATCAGAGCCGATTCGAAGAAGGTGAACGACGACGGGTTGACGAAGCCTTGATAGCTGGCAAAAAACACCCCGGCCAAACCAGCAGTCGATGCGCCGATGGTGAACGCCGAGAGCTTGACCAACACGTGGTTCAGGCCCATGGAACGGCAGGCGATTTCATCTTCGCGCAAGGCTTCCCAGGCGCGGCCGACCGGCATGCGGGTCAGGCGGTGCTTGATGTACAGAACAGCCAGCACCACCAGGAACAGCACGATGTAGATGAACATGAACTTGATATTGGGGTTGTAATCGATGCCGAAGAACTCATGGAACGGTATTCCACCGTCCTTCGCCTTGCGCCCGAACTCAAGGCCCAGGAAGGTCGGCGAAGGCACCGGCATGCCGTTCGGGCCGCCGGTAAACGACAGCCAGTTGTTCAGCACCAGGCGGATGATTTCACCGAAGCCCAAGGTCACGATGGCCAGATAGTCACCGTGCATTCGCAGTACCGGGAAGCCGAGTATGCAGCCCGCTAACGCGGCGGCAATGGCCGCCAGTGGCAGCACGCTCCAAAAGCCCAGGCCCAGGTATTGATAACCCAGCGCCAGGCCGTAGGCACCGATGGCGTAGAACGCCACGTAACCCAGGTCGAGCAGGCCGGCCAGGCCCACCACGATGTTCAGGCCCAGGCCGAGCAACACGTAGATCAGCCCGAGAATGACCACGGTCAGCAGGTACTTGTTGGCGAAGATCGGGAACACGATGGCGATCACGATCAGCGCCGGGATGATCCAGCGCAGGCGTGATTTGTAGTCGGGCGGCAACACGTGCACGCCGGAGCCACTGCTCTCGAAACCCTGCAGAATCTTCAGGCCCTTGGGGGTTTGCAGGAACAGGCTGAGGGCAAAACGGCCAGCCATCACAATGGCGACCAGGATCGCCACGCGCGCCGGTTCCAGGTTGAAGCTGTAGCCGTCGAGCACCACGCCGACAATCGGACCGAAGACGATCAACGAAATCAGCCCGGCGAGGACCGTATCGACCACACTTTTCTTGATATCGATAGATTTGGCAGCAGACATGTTTACACCTTCGCCACGAGCGGACGACCAAGCAGGCCCTGAGGACGGAAAATCAGAATCACCACCAGCAGGGAGAAACTGAACACGTCTTTGTAGTCAGAGTTGATCAACCCCGAGAACAGCGACTCGGAGATACCCAGGATGATCCCGCCGAGCATGGCCCCAGGCAGGGAACCGATGCCGCCGAGTACCGCTGCGGTAAACGCCTTGATGCCGATGATGAAGCCGGCGTAGAAGTCGAACGTGCCGTAGTTGAGGGTAATCAGCACGCCAGCCAGGGCCGCCATCGCTGCACCAATCACGAACACATAAGAGATCACCCGGTCGGTGTTGATGCCGAGGATCGACGCCATCTTGCGGTCTTGCTGGGTCGCGCGGCACATGCGGCCCAGCTTGGTGTACTTGATGATGTAGGTCAGCAGCCCCATGCCCAGAAACGCGGCCACCAGGATGAACACCTTGGTGTAGGTCAACTGCACGAACCCACTGCCGATATCGACGCGCCAGGCGCCGGCCAGCAGGGTAGGAATGCCTTGTTGTTTCGCGCCCTGAGCGATCTGCGCATAGTTTTGCAGGATCAGGGAGATACCGATGGCGCTGATCAGCGGTGCCAGTCGGGTGGAGTTGCGCAGCGGTTTGTAGGCGACACGCTCGATGACCCAACCGTAAACGCCGGTGACGACCACGGTGAATATCAGGGTGCCGAGAATGAGCAGCGGGAAGGATTCGATGCCGAAGTAAGCCAGCAGTGCCAGACTGATCGCCGCGAGGTAAGCGGAAATCATATAAACCTCGCCATGGGCGAAGTTGATCATGCCAATGATGCCGTAGACCATTGTGTAGCCGATGGCGATCAGGCCATAGACCGACCCGAGGGTCAGGCCGTTGACCAGTTGCTGCAGGAAAATACCATCCATAACGCAATCTCACGCGGTGAGCACCTGCACACCGGTGGGTGTGCGGCGCTTCTGGAGGAAAAGACAGACTTGTCGCCTGACACGATGGTGCGAGCAACCGCGCTCCCTGTGGGAGCCGGGCTTGCCCGCGATGACGGACTGACAACCAACACCTGTGTTGAAGGTGAAACCGCTATCGCAGGCAAGCCAGCTCCCACAGGGGATCGAGGCGCTTAAACGATCGTGCTTGTTCTTACTTCTGCTTTTCCAGCTGGTGGTATTTGCCGTCTTTATCCCACTGGTAAACCACGTAGTCGGAGATTTTCAGGTCGCCCTTGGCGTCCCAGTTTTTCTCGCCCATCACGGTTTTGACCGGGTGCGATTTCAGCCACTTGGCGGCGTCTTCGCCTTTATTGGACTTGGCGCCGTTGAAGCCAGCGGCCAGGGCCTGGATCGAGGCATAGGCGTACAGGGTGTAGCCTTCAGGCTCGGTGCCGTTTTTGCGGAACTCTTCCACGACGGTCTTGCTGTCTGGCAGCAGGCGCGGGTCGGCGCCGAAGGTCATGTAAACGCCGTCGACGTATTGCGCGCCGCCTGCGGTGGCGACCAGTTCGTCGGTGACGACGCCGTCATCGGACATGAACTTGACGTCCTTGAGGCCCGCTTCACGGATCTGGCGCACCAGTGGACCGGCTTCAGGGTGCAGGCCGCCGAAGTACACCACATCGGCACCGGTGGAGCGGATTTTGGTGACCAGGGCGCTGAAGTCTTTCTCGCCACGGGTCAGGCCTTCTTCCAGCACCGGCTTGACGCCACGCTTGGTCAACTGCTGAGCGGTGGCGTCAGCCAGGCCTTTGCCGTAGGTGTCTTTGTCGTTGATGACCGCGACTTTCTTGCCCTTGAGCACGTCGACGATGTAGTCGCCGGCGACGATGCCTTGCTGGTCATCACGCCCGCACATACGGAACACCGCGCCCAGGCCACGTTCGGTCACCTGTGGGTTGGTGGAACCCGGGGTGATCATGATGATGCCGGCTTCGTCGTACACCTCGGAGGCCGGGATGGTGTTGGAGGAGCAGAAGTGCCCGACCACGCCGATCACTTTGTCCTGGTCCGCCAGGCGGTTGGCTACGGCCACGGCCTGCTTCGGCTCACAGGCGTCATCGCCGGCCACCAGCTTGAGTTGCTCGCCGTTGATCCCGCCGGCCTTGTTGATCACATCGGCTGCCGCTTGGGCACCCTTCATGTACTGCTCACCGAAAGCTGCGTTGGCGCCCGTCATCGGCCCCGCTACGCCAATCTTCACATCAGCTTGAACAAACGCAGAAACACCCAGCGCCGCTGCAACGGCGAGGGCCAGAAAACCTTTCTTGTAAAACGTCTGGGACATGAGTGGTGCTCCGAGGTTTTTGTTTATTGGCACTACGATTTCACTGCGAACCTTCAACTGAAACTTTCAGGGGAAAGCCCAGAGCAAGCCGCGTGCCATTACGTTTTTATTCTTCAAAAAGACACGGTGTCATTGTTATTACAGGCGTTTCGACTCCTTTTGCCAGGACGTGCAACCGTCTATCATCGAGAGGTGCAACCGATGGCACGAAAAAGTACAACCCTGGCAGGTCGCACCTGCAACCAGACGGATAAACGACAGTTCCTACGCCTGTAACAATGTGCGTAACGGAACTGCACATTTACAGTGCGTGATTGCTACGACTTGCACCAATACAGATTAGTAGCCTGCTAAGAAAATGCAGGCTTCTGACAGGTATTTCGCTGATCAGATCACGATCCGCAGGCATTGGCCCGCGTGGTACAGCGAAAATCCGGCTTCATACAGGCAGCTGCGCAGACCCACCCCGGCCAGCGGTTGCATCGGTGCGAAAGGAATTGGCAAGGCTTGGGGATTCTGGTGACACAAATAGTCGGCAAATGCCTTGCCCACCACGCTGCCGGTGGTCACGCCCCGCCCGTTATAGCCGGTCACCGCCACCAGGCCCGGCGCGGGTTCGAACAGACGCATCAGGTGGTCCGGGGTGAAGGCGATGCAGCCGGTCCAGGTGTATTCCCATTGCACCGATTTGAGGTACGGGAAGTAATGCTGCTGCACCCGATCGGCCCACGCCTTGAGGAACCACGCAGGTTTCTGATGACCGTTGCCCAGGCTGCCGAGCAACAGGCGGCCGTCCGCATCGCGGCGGATGCTGCTCAACACCTGGCGCGTGTCCCACGAGCCCTGCCCGCCAGGCAGGATCTGTTTGGCAGCCTCGTCCGTCAGCGGCGCCGAGGCGACCTGGTAGTAATAACCTGGGAAGAAATTGCGCCGCAGCTCGGTCCATTCGCCTTCGGTGTAGGCATTGGAGGCAATCACCACTTGTGCAGCCTGCACCGAGCCCTGCGCGGTTTGCACCGACCAGTTTGCGCCCTGGCGCTCCAGCTGGGTGACCGGGGAATGGTCGAAAAGCTGCCCACCCAGGCCAACCGCCGCATTCGCCAAACCACTGGTGTAGGCCATCGGGTTCAAGGTGCCCGCGCGCCGATCCAGCAGCGCGGCGGCGATCTTTTTAGTGCCGGTGGCGTGTTCGCAGGCTTGCCCGGTCAGCAACTCAACCGGCGCGCCACGGCGCTTCCATTGTGCTTCACGACTGCGTAAATCCGCCTCGCCACGGGCATTGTGCGCCATGTGCAACGTGCCCTCGCGGCGCAGTTGGCAGTCGATGCCGTACTTGTCGATCAAGCTGAACACCAACGATGGCGCTGCGCCCAACATGCGGTTGAGCTGGCTGCCCACCGCCTCGCCAAAACCGGCTTCGATCTCGTCCGGTGGAATCCACATGCCGGCGTTGACTAACCCGACGTTGCGCCCCGAACCGCCGTGGCCGGTGCGATGGGCCTCCAGCACGGCGACGCTTTTACCTTGCTCCAGCAAATGAACGGCTGCCGACAACCCGGTGATCCCGGCGCCGATCACGCACACATCCACCTTGACCTCGCCCTTGAGCGCGGCCCGGTCCGGGCGGCCAGG
Organism: Pseudomonas sp. MF6747; assembly: GCF_963890955.1. Classification (NCBI taxonomy): domain Bacteria; kingdom Pseudomonadati; phylum Pseudomonadota; class Gammaproteobacteria; order Pseudomonadales; family Pseudomonadaceae; genus Pseudomonas; species Pseudomonas sp. MF6747. The sequence continues at coordinate 201,245 of NZ_CAWPSZ010000052.1, read as the reverse complement.
GGTCAGGTGCTCCCACAAACATGCTTCGCGTAATGCCATTGCCAGACTCCGATGAGACCCAACAAACCACTTTTCCGAACTGCCAATGAGGTCAATGTGGGAGCGGGCTTGCTCGCGAAAGCGGTGTGTCAGTCAACAGATATACAGCTGATCCACCGCATTCGCGAGCAAGCCCGCTCCCACATTTTCAACCGCGTTTCGACAGGGATTTAGTCGAAGGTAATACCCTGCGCCAGCGGCAATTCCAGCGAGTAGTTAACGGTATTGGTCTGGCGACGCATGTAGCCGCGCCATGCATCCGAACCCGACTCGCGCCCGCCGCCAGTCTCTTTCTCACCGCCAAACGCGCCACCGATTTCCGCACCGCTCGGGCCGATGTTGACGTTGGCGATCCCGCAATCACTGCCTACCGCCGACATGAACTGCTCGGCTTCACGCACATCGGTAGTGAAGATGCACGACGACAGGCCTTGCGGCACGGCGTTATTCAAACGCAGGGCTTCGGCAAAGTCGCTGTAGCCGATCACATACAGAATCGGCGCGAAGGTTTCGGTGCACACCACGTCGCTTTGCTCAGGCATTTCCACAATCGCCGGCGACACGTAGTAGGCATTCGGGAATTTATCTTCCAGCTGACGCTTGCCGCCGAACACCTTGCCGCCTTCGCTCAAGGCCTGCTCCAGGGCGTCCTGCATGTTTTCGAAGCCGTGTTTGTCGATCAGCGGACCGATCAGGTTGCCTTCCAGCGGGTGGCCGATGCGCACCTTGGAATACGCCGCCTTGAGGCGGGTGACGATTTCCTCTTTGACCGACTCATGCGCGATCAGGCGGCGCAGGCTGGTGCAACGCTGGCCGGCGGTGCCGACGGCGCTGAACAGGATGGCGCGTATAGCCATGTCCAGGTCGGCGCTTGGGCCGAGGATCATTGCGTTGTTGCCGCCCAGCTCGAGAATGCTGCGGGCGAAGCGGGCGGCGACTTTGGGCGCCACTTCGCGGCCCATACGGGTGCTGCCGGTGGCGCTGATCAGTGCCACGCGCGGGTCATCCACCAGCGCGGCGCCGGCGTCGCGGCCACCGATGATCACTTGGCTCAGGTACTCGGGCGCATCGGTGAATGTTTTCAGCACACGCTCGAACAGCGCCTGGCAAGCCAGCGCGGTGAGCGGGGTCTTTTCCGACGGTTTCCAGATCACGGCGTTACCGCACACCAGCGCCAGCGTGGTGTTCCACGCCCATACGGCCACCGGGAAGTTAAAGGCGCTGATCACGCCGACCACGCCCAGCGGGTGCCAGGTTTCACGCATATGGTGGCCCGGGCGCTCAGAGGCGATGGTCAAGCCGTACAACTGGCGCGACAGGCCGACGGCGAAGTCGCAGATGTCGATCATTTCCTGCACTTCACCCAGGCCTTCCTGAGTGATCTTGCCGGCTTCCAAGGACACCAGCTCGCCCAGGTCTGCCTTGTATTCGCGCAATACGTCGCCGAACTGGCGCACCAGCTCGCCACGGCGCGGTGCCGGCACCTTGCGCCAAGCCTCGAATGCATGCTCGGCGCGACTGACCTGTTGCTCCACCTCGGCGGCGCCTTCCCAGTGCACACTGCCGATACGGCTGCCGTCGATCGGCGAATGCACGGGTTGTTTTCCCGACTGGTACAGCGCCGGGTTCACCCCGAGACGATCAAGCAATGCGGCAACCATGGGTCACTCCTTCAATTTCAAACAGAAAATTCGCGCCGCCACAGACACGGCGATCCTGGCCTTATTTGTAGCTGGCCCAAGACTTGCCAACAAACGACGATTAGGCGAGATATCATTCCGTTTATTCATGCAAAGAATAAAAAGAGGCGTGCCGTGCTGAACAAAAGACATTTGCCCTCGATCACCGCCCTGCAGTGTTTCGAAGCCGCCACCCGCCACCTGAGCTTTACCCGGGCCGCCGAGGAACTGAACCTCACGCAAAGCGCGGTAAGCAAACAGGTCGCGCAGTTGGAAGAGTTGCTGCAACACCTGCTGTTTCGCCGGGTGCGCCGCCGCTTGCAGATGACCCCGGCGGGTGATTTGTACTTGGTGGAGGTGCGAAAAATCCTCACGCAGGTGGAGATGTCCACCCATTACCTGCGCTCCTACGGCGGCGAGACCGAAGTGCTGCGGGTGTCCACGCCCTACACCTTCGGCGCGCGCTGGCTGGTGCCGCGCCTCAAAGGCTGGCGTTTGCGCCATCCGCACATCCATTTGGACCTGTGCAACGAGCAGGAGCCGGACGAACTGCTGCAAGGCAAGGCCGACATGGCTTTTTACTTCGGCCAGGGCTCACGGCCCGGCACCGAGAGCCTGAAACTGTTCAGCGAAGCATTGGTGGCGGTGTGTGCGCCGGAAAGCCTCCCTGCGCAGCCGTTCACCGACCCCACGCAACTCAGCGACCTGGTACTGCTGCAGAACGCCTCGCGGCCCCAAGGCTGGCATGACTGGTTCGCCAGCCAGGGTTTCCACACCGAGCACAGCTACCACGGGCCGCGCTTCGACACCTTCTATATGTGCATTCGCGCGGCGCAAGTGGGCTGCGGCGTGGCCTTGCTGCCGCGCTTTCTGGTGGAAGAAGAATTGGCCGAGGGCAAGCTGGTGATTCCCTGGCAGCACGCGTTGCCCAGCCAGGATGCGTATTACCTGGCGTATCCGGAGCATTCGGCGGAGGTGCCCAAGGTGCGCGATTTTGTGAAGTGGATGATGGAACAGGTAAAGCCTGTTTGAGGTGCGTCGCCTGCAATACCGCCTTCGCGAGCAAGCCCGCTCTCACACTTGAAATGCATTCCAACTGTGGGAGCGGGCTCGCTCGCGAAGGCGCCAATGGCCACAACAACAGTGCCAAGCTGAAAAAACACTGGCAAAACCCCACGGGTCTATGCGCCACTAGCGCCATTCCTTAATAGTGCGTAAAGGTCGGCGCCCATCGTCGACCCGTCTGGAGATTCCCGTTATGAGCGAGAGTGTGTTTGCCGATCGCATCGTGCAGAACTTGCTCGACACCGACTTCTACAAGCTGACCATGATGCAGGCGGTGCTGCACAACTACCCGAATGTGGAAGTTGAATGGGAGTTCCGTTGCCGCAACAGCGAAGACCTGCGCCCGTACCTGGCGGAAATCCGCTACCAGATCGAGCGCCTCGCCGAGCTGAGCCTGAGCCCGGATCAATTGGGCTTTCTGGAGCGCATCAGCTTCATGAAGCCGGACTTTTTGCGCTTTCTGGGGCTGTTCCGCTTCAACCTGCGCTATGTGCAAACCGGCATCGAGAACGGCGAGCTGTTTATCCGCCTGCGCGGGCCGTGGCTGCATGTGATCCTGTTTGAAGTACCGATGCTGGCCATCGTCAGCGAAGTGCGTAACCGCTACCGCTATCAGACCGTGATCCTCGAACAGGCCCGCGAGCAGCTGTACCGCAAATTCGACTGGCTGACCGCCAACGCCAGCAGCGACGAGCTGTCGGAACTGCAAGTAGCCGACTTCGGCACGCGCCGGCGCTTCTCGTACCGGGTGCAGGAAGAAGTGGTCAGCGTGCTCAAGCACGACTTCCCAGGCCGCTTCGTCGGCACCAGCAACGTGCACCTGGCCCGCGAATTCGACATGAAGCCGCTCGGCACCATGGCCCACGAATGGATCATGGCCCACCAGCAACTCGGGCCGCGCCTGATCGACAGCCAGATCGCCGCGCTCGATTGCTGGGTCCGCGAATACCGAGGCCTGCTGGGCATCGCGCTGACCGACTGCATCACCACCGATGCTTTCCTCGGCGACTTCGACTTGTACTTCGCCAAGCTGTTCGACGGCCTGCGCCACGATTCCGGTGACCCGGTGCAGTGGGCAGAAAAGGCCATCGCTCACTACCACAAGCTCGGCATCGAGCCGATGAGCAAGACGCTGGTGTTCTCTGACAGCCTGTCGCTGCCCAAGGCCCTGGAGATTTTCCGCGCGTTGCGCGGTCGCATTAATGTCAGCTTCGGCATCGGCACCAACCTGACCTGTGACATTCCAGGGGTTGAGCCGATGAGCATCGTGCTTAAAATGACGGCCTGCAATGGCCAGCCCGTCGCGAAAATCTCCGATGAAGCGGGCAAGACCCACTGCACCGATCCGAATTTCGTCGCCTATTTGCGTCACTTTTCAAAGTACCTGCCCTTTCCAGCAAGGAGTGAATCATGCAAGCCGTACAGCGTGAGATTGCGCAGCAGCTCAAGGTCCAAGCCCCGTTCAAGGACCAGGCCGCCCTGGAGGCCGAAGTTGCCCGCCGCGTGACCTTTATCCAGGATTGCCTGCGCAATTCCGGGCTCAAGACCTTGGTGCTGGGCATCAGCGGTGGCGTCGACTCCCTGACCGCCGGCCTGCTGGCCCAACGTGCGATGCGCGAACTGCGGGCCAGCAGCGGCGACGAGGCCTACCGTTTCATCGCCGTGCGCCTGCCCTACGAAACCCAGTTCGACGAAATCGACGCTCAGGCTTCGGTGGACTTCATCGAACCGGACGAGCGCCACACTGTGAACATCGGCCCGGCGGTCAAATCCCTGGCCAATGAAGTGGCGGCCTTTGAAGGCAAGGCGGCGGTGTCGCGTGATTTTGTACTGGGCAACACCAAGGCGCGCATGCGCATGGTGGCGCAGTACACCATCGCTGGCGCGGCCGGTGGCCTGGTGATCGGCACCGACCATGCGGCGGAAGCGGTCATGGGCTTTTTCACCAAGTTTGGTGATGGTGCCTGCGACCTGGCGCCATTGAGCGGGCTGGTGAAAAACCAGGTACGTGCGATTGCTCGGCACTTTGGTGCGCCGGAATCGCTGGTGGAGAAGATCCCGACGGCCGACCTCGAAGACTTGTCGCCAGGCAAGCCGGACGAAGCATCCCACGGCGTGACGTACGCCGAGATTGATGCCTTCCTGCACGGCGAGCCAGTGCGTGAAGAGGCGTTCAAGATCATTTGCGACACGTATCGCAAGACCGAGCACAAGCGGGTCATGCCATTCGCGCCGTGAGGTGAGCCAGATAGTTTTGTACTGATTGTTAGATCGCCTTCGCGAGCAAGCCCGCTCCCACATTTGAACGCATCCTCATGCTGGAAGTCGATCAAGTGTGGGAGCGGGCTTGCTCGCGAAGAACGATAACGCGGTACTACAGACCGCCCACAAAAAAGCGCCCCGCAAGGCGCTTTTTTTTCGACCGGAATCGGCTTACTTGACGGTCACAGTGCCTTTCATCATCGAGATGTGGCCTGGGAACGAGCAGAAGAACGCGTAATCCGTACCGGCGGCCAGTTTCGACACATCGAAGGTCACGGCGTCTTTCTCGCCAGCACCAATGATCTTGGTGTGGGCAATGATGCGGGTGTCGCCGTCTTTGAGGTAATTCTTTTCAATGCCGGCGGCCATGCCGTCGCTGGCGATGCCAGGCATGTCGGCGGCGGAGCTCAGCACCCAGTTATGGCCCATGACGTTCTTCGGCAAGCTGCCGGAGTGTTCCAGGTTTACGGTGAACGTCTTGCAGCTCTTGTCGATGGTGATTTCTTTGGTGTTGAAGGACATCTGGTCGGTGGAATCAACAGTGACCGCGCACTCTGCAGCAAGCAACTGGCCGCTCGCCAGTGTCAGCAGGGAAACAGCAACGATTTTGGCAAACATGTGAATCTCCATGGCAGGGTTTAAAAAACGCGTATTGCGACAAGGGTGCCTCAAGCAGGCTTGAATTCTTATGATCTGCATCAACAGATTGTATACAACTTTAGGCTATCAGACTGATCAACACAATCTACCAGCCAAAGTTCGACCACCTGCCTATGATCAGCTCATCCCCCTTGGAGCCCGCGCCATGCATCTGAATCAACTGTTCAACGGTCTGCTGGCCGCGTACGCCTGCGGTAAGTGAAGGCCAACCGCGCCGCTAAGCTGCTACCATAGCGACCCAAGGCAGCTGCGCGCCGCCACCCTCACCTTCGACCCTAGAGGATCGCCCATGGCCAAACCTAATTACTCCTTCGCCAAACGTCAGAGAGACTTGGCCAAGGAGCAGAAGAAAGAGGAAAAGCTGCAACGCAAGAAAGCCGCTGCAGATGAAGAAGCAAGTGCACTGAACCCGGATGCCGAAGGTGAAGTGGCAACCGACGAAACCGAGACACCGAAAGACCCGGCTGAATAAATTCTGTTGAGGTGAGCAGGCCTTCCCTGCTCGCCTCAATCCACTGTTATTGCAGCGGCATCACCGTCACCCGCACCTCCGGGTCATGGTTCCCTCCTCCCAGAATCACCCCCCGCAACGGCGACACATCCGAGAAATCCCGGCCCCAGGCCAAGGTGATGTGCTCCAGTGCCGGCTGCACATTGTTGGTCGGATCAAAATCTACCCAGCCCGACACCGGGCAAAACACCGAAACCCACGCGTGCGACGCATCGGCGCCGATCAGCCGTGGCTGGCCGGGCGGTGGCTGCGTAAGCAGATAGCCACTGATGTACCGCGCCGCCAGGCCACGCGAGCGCAGGCACGCGAGCATCAGGTGGGCGAAGTCCTGGCACACGCCGCGTCGGCGCTCCAGCACTTCCACCAGCGGCGTGGCGACCTGAGTGGCTTCGGCATCGAAGGTGAACTCGCTGAAAATCTTCTCCATCAACGCCTGCACGCCGAGCAGCAACGGCTCGCCAGGCGGAAAACAGCTTTCGGAAAACTCGACGAAGGTTTTTTTCAGGTGCACGTAGGGCGACTCGAAGCGATAGCGGCAGGCTTCGATCAGTTCGGCTGACAGCGGCTGGCTGCTGTAAGTCAGGCTGTCGCGGGTTTGATCCCAGGCCGGCGACTGCTGAAAATCCAGCGCAGGCCGCGCCAGCACTTCGACGGTCAGCCCTGCATTCACCAGCAGTTCATCATGGGGCCGTTCGAACGCCAGCCGGGTGATCGGGTTGCCGAACACGTCCAGCTCATCGCGCCGCGCCGTCGGCTCCGGGCTGATGTCCAGTTGCTGCGAACTGCAACGCTGCCACGCGCAAGGCCGTGGCCACAAGTGCGCCAGCTGTTGCGCCAGCGACACCGGGCTGTCGTAGTGGTAGTGGGTATCGTGAAAAATCTGGTAGCGCGCACTCATCACACCGACACCGTCTGCTGGCTGACATCATCCACATGGGCAAAATGGCGCAACGCCAGGCGATCCGACACTTGCCCACTCTCATCGGCCACCGCTTGCAGCAGGTCAGCCAGGCCACCCAACGCGGCACGCACGCTGGACTCGCCGAACAGCGGGTTCTCCAGGCAACCCAGGTCAAAACGTGCCAGTCGCTCCACCAGCGGCGCCAGCCCGGTTTCCCGAGGCACACCGAAGTCATCGTTAAGACGACGTAACGTGCGGCTGACCAGTTTCAGCTGGAACAGCACCGCATGCGGGTTCTGCTCATCCAGCAACAACAGGTCAAGCACCGGGATCAGCTGCGGCACCGCCAGGTAGCGCGAGCGATAGGTGATGCTGCTGTTACCCAACTCCAGCAGCCACTCAAGCCCGGCCTGATCAAACACCGCCACACCACGCAGGAACGCCGCCAGGCTGCTGCTCAGGAACTGCAGGCGCTCGATGCGCCGGCCCATCATCAAGAAGCGCCAGCCTTCATCACGGGTCATGTCATCCAGGGCAAAGCCGGACAGCGCCGCCAGGGACATCACCAGGCGGTTGAGGAAATCCAGCAGCTCGCCGAAGTCCGGGGTTTCGCTTTCCAGCTCCAGGGCTTCGCGCTGCAGCTCGACCAAGGCCTGCCAGTTTTCTCGCGACAGCTTGCCGCGCACCTGGGACGCCGCCCACTGCAGACGCTGCAGGTTGGCACGCAGGCTCGATGGCCAGTCATCGCCAAGCAAGGCGGCAAGCAGCCGCTCGGGCAATTCCCCTTCTTCGGGCAGCAAGCGCAGGGTCTCGCCCAGCTCGACCGCCGCCTGCAAGGCCAGCGGATCGTCACCGTCCACATACCGCGCCAGCACAATCCGCAACCAGCGCGCACTGTCATCACAGCGCTCGCAGTAACGGCCGAACCAAAACAGGTTTTCCACCACGCGTGACGGCAGGTAGGGGTCGCGGCGCACCAGATCGTGGGCGCCAATTGGCCGCTGCGCGCGCCACTGCTCACTACCGGCAGCGCGTTCGCCCAGCACCCACGTGTCTTTGCTCGCGCCGCCGCGTTGCATCGATACCACCTCGGCGTCGGCCTCGGCCGCCACACGGGTGAGGCCGCCGGGCAGCACGCGATAACCTTCGTCGCTGGCCACCGCGTACACGCGCATGCCGATGGCGCGGTGCTGCAAATGGTCATCCACGGTATGCCACACCGGCGCCTGGGACAGTTGCGCCAATTCCTGGGCGACATACGCATAAGGTCGCGCACGCATGCGGTCGGCCAGCGCCTGGCGTTGTTCGTCGTTCAAGTCGCGGCCAAATACCGGGGTGAAACTTTGCGATGGAAACGCCGGTTTGATCAGCAGCTCGGGCAGTTTCTCCAAAGCCTCAGCGAGCACCGGCGCCTCACCGCACCACCAGGTGGCGATGGACGGCAGGATCAATTCTTCGCCAAACAGGAACTGGTTGATCTTCGGCAAAAAGCCGAGCAAGCCCGGCGACTCCAGCACGCCGCTGCCCAGGGCATTGGCCACCAACACATTGCCTTGGCGCACGGCATCCAGCAGGCCGGGCACGCCCAGGGCAGAGTCGGTGCGCAGCTCCAGCGGGTCGCAGAAGTCGTCGTCCAGGCGACGCATGATCGCGTGCACCCGGCGCAGGCCGCTGAGGGTTTTCAGGAACACGGTGCTGTCGCGCACGGTCAGGTCGCCGCCTTCCACCAACGGGTAGCCGAGCTGTCGCGCCAGGTACAGGTGTTCGAAATAGCTCTCGTTGAAACGCCCCGGCGTGAGCAGCACGATCAGCGGCGACTGGTCGTCGCAGGAAGCCTGGCGGGCCAGGGTTTCCTGCAGCGTGCGGAAGAAACCGGTGAGGTGCTGAACCTGCAGGTCACGGTACAAATCCGGAAAGGCGCGGGACACGATGGTGCGGTTTTCCAACGCATAACCCGCGCCCGAAGGCGCCTGGGTACGGTCGGCGGTGACCCACCAGCGGCCATCCGGGGTGCGCGCCAGGTCCACGGCGTACAGGTGCAGAAAGGTACCGTCCGGCGGCTGGATGCCCTGGCACGGCCAGAGGAAGTTGTTATGCCCGAACACCAGCTCAGCCGGCAGCAGGCCTTCTTTGATCAGGCGCTGCGGGCCATACAGGTCGGCCAACACGGCATTGAGCAGGCGCGCACGCTGGGCGATACCGGCCGACAAGTGCCGCCACTCATCGGCGGCCAGCACATGCGGGAGCAGGTCCAGCTCCCATGGGCGATCGGCGCCCTTGGGGTCGGCGTAGACGTTGTAAGTCACGCCGTTTTCCTGGATCTGCCGGGTCAGCAGCGCCTGGCGCTGGGCCAGTTGCGCGGGCGTGCTGCGTTGCAGGTGATCAAGCAAGCGCTGCCAATGGGCACGCACCGCGCCACTGTCGTCCAGCAGTTCGTGGTAAGTGCCCGCGGTCAGCGGGTAACGGTCGAGCAAGTCGGACATGGAACGCTCGGCAGAGGCAAGGGAAAGTCAGGTTAACTCAAATTCACTGCAATCTATTGTGGGAGCTGGCTTGCCTGCGATTGCGATTTCCAGCCACCTTATTGGCTGGTTGATATATCGCTATCGCAGGCAAGCCTGCTCCCACATTTAAATCGCATTCAGTCATTTTTATTGGGGAAACGCCGCAAATCCAGGGTCATCGGTAGTTCGTCATTGATAACCAAAGGAGGCACAGGCAACTTGCCAGGGCTATGCCCCAAGCGGAAAAACCGCGCCATACGCCGGCTCTCTGCCTCATTGGCGTTCACCGGCAAGCTGTCGTAATTGCGCCCGCCAGGATGGGCGACATGATACTGGCAGCCGCCCAGCGAGCGTTGCATCCAGGTGTCGAGCAGGTCGAACACCAGCGGCGCGTGCACCGCGATGGTCGGCTGCAGGCAGTTGGCCGGTTGCCAAGCGCGGTAGCGCACGCCGGCGACAAACTCACCCACGCGCCCGGTCGGCTGCAGGGGCACCGGAATGCCATTGCACGTCAGCAAATAGCGTTGTGGCGGCAGCCCGCTCAACTTCACCTGCAAGCGCTCAAGCGACGAATCCACATAACGCACCGTGCCGCCCACCGCGCCCTCCTCGCCCAGTACGTGCCAAGGCTCCAGAGCCTGGCGCAGCTCCAGTTCGATGCCGCTGACGGCGTAGTCGCCGACCTTGGGGAAACGAAACTCCAGGTGCGCGGCAAACCATTCGGCTCGCAGCGGGTAACCGGCGGCGTTCAGTTCGACGATCACGTCGGCGAAATCCTGCTCGATGAAGTGCGGCAACAAGAAGCGGTCATGCAGCTCGGTGCCCCAACGCGCCAGTTTTGGCGGCGCGTACGGCTCACGCCAGAAACGCGCGACCAAAGCGCGCAGCAGCAATTGCTGGGTCAGGCTCATGCGCGCATGCGGCGGCATTTCAAACGCGCGCAGCTCCAGCAAACCCAGGCGCCCGGTGGCGCCGTCCGGTGAGTAAAGCTTATCGATGCAGAACTCGGCGCGGTGGGTGTTGCCCGTCACGTCGATCAGCAGGTTGCGCAGCAGGCGGTCGACCAACCACGGCGGGCATTCTTCGCCGGGCTCGGGCATCTGCGCGAAGGCAATTTCCAGCTCGTACAGCGCGTCGTTTCGCGCCTCATCCACTCGGGGTGCCTGGGAGGTCGGGCCGATAAACAGCCCGGAAAACAGGTACGACAGCGACGGGTGGTTATGCCAGTAGCTGATCAAACTGCGCAGTAAGTCCGGGCGGCGCAGGAACGGCGAATCCTTGGGCGTGGCGCCGCCGAGCACAAAGTGGTTACCACCGCCGGTGCCGGTGTGGCGACCGTCGATCATGAATTTCTCTGTGGTGAGGCGGGTTTGCCGCGCCTCTTCGTAGAGAAATTCGGTGCGCTCGACCAACTCGTCCCACGTGGCGGACGGCTGCACGTTGACCTCGATCACACCCGGGTCCGGCGTGACCCGGAAGTTGCTCAGGCGTGTGTCGAACGGCGGCTCGTAACCTTCCAGCAACACCGGGCAATGCAGCTCCTCGGCGGTGGCTTCGATGGCGGCCACCAGTTCGAGGTAGTCCTCGACGCGTTCCAGCGGCGGCATAAACAGATACAGCCGCCCTTCGCGCGCTTCAGCGCACAAGGCAGTGCGGGTCAGCCAATCGGCGGACTCGTCCACCTTCGGCACGCGCTCATCGCTGGGCGCGGGTTCGCCGTGGCTTTGCAAGTGTGAAGCACTCGGCAGCGCCGGCTGATCCTGGTTCGGGTCGGTCGGGTGCACAAACGGGTACTCCGCCGCCGTCACCCAAGGCTGCGAGGCCAACGGCAGGCGATAGCCCAGCGGCGAATCGCCCGGCACCAGGCGGCAGTGGTTGTCGCGCAGGTACCAGCGCCCACTCTGCCAGCGGTCATTGGCGGCCGTGCGCGCCAGCGGCAACACTTGGCCGATGACTTTATCCAGGCCCTGGCTGAAGACTTTGCGCAGGCGTTCGCGCTCCAGGTCGTCGCTCAGCCGTGGGTCTTGGGCGGTGACATTTTGCGGCAGCGCGCCTTCGCGCCACAGGTAGTAGAAATTGTCTTCGAAGGCCGGAAACACGAAGCGCGCCGGCAACTTCAGGCGCTCGGCGACGCTGGCCAGGAAGCGCCCGGCCATCACGCCGTCGGCACCGTAATCCTGCTGTTCATCGGCGATCAGCGCGCTGTTGTGCCAGATTGGCACGCCGTCGCGGCGCCAGTAACAATTGAGCGACCAGCGCGGCAGTTGCTCGCCGGGGTACCACTTGCCCTGGCCGAAGTGCACCAGCCCCGTGGGCGCGTAGTGTTTGCGCATGCGCTGGAACAACTCGGCAGACAGGCGACGCTTGTCCGGCCCCAGCGCAGCGGTGTTCCACTCGGCGCCATCGGGGTCGTCGATGGAAACAAAGGTCGGCTCGCCGCCCATGGTCAGGCGTACATCGTCCTTGAGCAGGTCGCCGTCGATCTGCCGGCCCAGCGCCTGGATCGCCAGCCACTGCTCTTCGGTGTAGGGCTTGGTAACCCGAGGCGCTTCCCAAATCCGCTCAACCGACATCTCGTGGGTAAATTCACACTCGCAGGGCTCCACCAGCCCGCTGATGGGCGCGGCCGAGGATGGATCAGGACTACAAGCCAACGGAATGTGCCCTTCACCGGCGAACAATCCGGAGGTCGCATCCAGGCCGATCCAGCCGGCGCCGGGCAAATACACTTCGCACCAGGCGTGCAGGTCAGTGAAGTCCACTTCGGTGCCGGAAGGACCGTCGAGGGCTTTGACGTCGGCGGTCAGTTGGATCAGGTAGCCCGACACAAAACGCGCCGCCAACCCCAGATTGCGCAGCAACTGCACCAACAGCCAGGCCGAATCGCGGCAGGAGCCGGAAGCGTTTTGCAGGGTGAACTCCGGGGTTTGCACACCCGGCTCCATGCGGATCAGGTAGCCGATATCAGCCGCCAGGCGCTGGTTGAGGCCGACCAGAAAGTCCACGGCCGGCAAGGGCGTGCGGTCGATGCCGGCCAGGTAGGCGGCAAACTTCGGCGTCAGCGGCAGGGTTTCCAGGTACGGCGCCAGCTCGCGCTGCTCATCGGCGGCGTAGCTGAAAGGGATCTTTTCGGCGTAGGGCTCAAGGAAAAAGTCGAACGGATTGAATACCGCCATCTCAGCGACAAGGTCGACTTCAATGCGCAGCTGGTCAGTCTTTTCCGGGAACACCAGGCGCGCCAGGTAATTACCCTGCGGGTCCTGCTGCCAATTGATGAAGTGCTGCTCGGGCAGCACTTTGAGTGCGTAGGACAAAATCCGCGTGCGGCTATGGGCAGCCGGGCGCAAACGCACGATCTGTGGGCCGAGTTCGACAGCGCGGTCGTAGCGGTAATGCGTAACGTGGTGCAACGCGACATGAATCGACACGGCGGCCTCCTGCGAGCCAGGGCATGGACACAAAGCGCGCAAGACTTATGCCAGAGCGGCCGTCATTGCGCTTTATCGTAAGACCCGCTGCAGTACAGCACCAAAACAGCGCCATCGTCAGTGCGATGGTGCATACGCTGCACATCTTTGTGGCGTGCGCGCGCGGTTGGGGTGGTGAATCTACCCAGTCAAGCAGCCTTGGACGCGTTGCGCAGGCGCCGTACCTCAACCAATTTCCTGACCATCGCCCGATAGCCCTTGCTGTTGATCAGCAACAACCCGAGCAATGGCCAGAACAGGCTTTCACTGTAGATAAACCAGTGCGGGTGAAATTGCAGCGTCGGCAGCACCACCAGCAGGCACACCACAAAAAAGCCGACCATGCCCCACACCGCCCAGGCGTGCCCGCGCACGACCAGGAAGTTGCTGTTGACCACGAACAAGGCCGCGAAGATCACCACGAACCACGAGACGGTGGCATTGGTGGCCATGGGCACGTCGGCAAAATAGGTGGCGGCCGCCAGGGAAATTGCGCCGGAACCGCCCAGGCAACCGGCGAGAATCACGCCGATGAACGAGGGAAAATGTTCCAGCAAAAAGGGTTTCAATGACGGGACGCCATTCATTATTCAAGCTCCTCGTACAACCCTATCGCCAAGGTTTTGAGCTGTTTGGGGTTGTCTGAGCGCGCCAGCCCCCAGACGCTCAGCCCTGCACTGAAAGCGTCGCCGAGCTGGACGATGGTGGCGTGCTTGAGCTGAGTGTGGGTAAAGCGCTTGGGCAAATCGCCGCGCAATTGCAGCAGCTTGCGCATCTTGGTCGACATCTGTGGGTCGGCGATTTTCAGCAGCTCTTTTGTCAGCTTTTCCCGCTCCTGACCGTTCAGGCCTTTGAGCACTTGGCGCAGGGTTTTGCCGGTGGATGCACGGGCCACATTGACCAATTTGACCGTGGTCAGCGCAGACGCACCCACGCCCACCAAGGCAGCGCCATCCATGATCTTGGTAGCGGTCTGGTACCACTCCTCGCTATCCAGATAGTCATTCATGCCAGGGTTGACGATCTCATTGCGGGTGCGAAAAGCCCCCATCAAGCAGGACGCCGTACTGGCGGTGGCGCTGGTGTAGCCAATGACGGTGATGACCGAGCTGGCACCACCGCTGAACGGCACCGCGATGGTGCCGCTTAACATCACCAGCCAACCCAGCACCGCGCCGCCGCAGGACAAGGTGGTGTTGAAGGCTTCGCTGATCAACCGCGACTCGCGCGCGTTATTCATCACTTGGTCAGCAAACTGCGCTGGCGCGACGTATTTCTGCGCCTCGCGCACAATGATGCGCTTGGGCTGAATGCTGCAGATGGGCTTGAACTCACGCAGGGTGACGACATTGAAGTCGGCGTCGATATACACCACGCCTGCACCAACGATGTTGGGGTCGGCGTCGATGGCAGCAAATATCCGCGGCAGGTTGAGTTCGCTTTCGATGCGCTGGCGCGCCATGAATTGCGAGCGGTTGGAGTCCATGCCGATACCGGCCAGGGGGTTGCCCATGGGGGTGATCTTCCTTGAAATGGGTGATGACTGAACTGACACCTTCGCGAGCAAGCCCGCTCCCACAGTTGACCGAGTTCCAGCATGAGAATGCGCTCGAATGTAGGAGCGGGCTTGCTCGCGAAGGCGATTCAATGGGCGCCACCTTAACAAACACACTACCCACCGACTAGAAAGCAAAACGCCAGCACGAGGCTGGCGTTTTGCATATTCAAGCTGCGATCAACGCGGCACGACCGGCTTGCGCGCAGGCTTGCCGCCTTTGCCCTTGGCCGCGTCGGCGCGTTCCTTGGCCGCCTGCTTGTTGCGCGCCATGGCCGCCGCCTTGGCTTGTTCGCGCTTGTCCCACGGGTTGCTGCCGTCGCTGCCACGTGGCGGCAGGCCGGTGTGCTGGGTGAGGATCCTGGTGGTGGTTTCCTTGGCGACCTTGTGGCTGCCGGCCGGCGTCGAGTTCTTGCGACGCGCGCTCTGGTAGCTGTCGGTGGCCGGCTGGTGCAGCGGGATCAACTGGTCCTTGCCCGGCCCGATCAGGTCGGCACGGCCCATGCGGGTCAGCGCTTCACGCAGCATTGGCCAGCCCTTCGGATCGTGATAGCGCAAGAAGGCCTTGTGCAGACGGCGCTGCTCCTCGCTCTTGACGATGGTCACCGCGTCGCTCTTGTAGGTGACCTTGCGCAGCGGGTTCTTGCCCGAGTGGTACATCGCGGTGGCGGTGGCCATTGGCGAGGGGTAGAACGCCTGCACCTGGTCGGCGCGGAAGCCGTTGCCCTTGAGCCACAGGGCCAGGTTCATCATGTCTTCATCGGTGGTGCCCGGGTGGGCCGCGATGAAGTAAGGAATCAGGTACTGCTCCTTGCCCGCTTCCTTGGTGTACTTCTCGAACATGCGCTTGAACTTGTCATAGCTGCCAATGCCCGGCTTCATCATCTGGTTGAGCGGACCTTCCTCGGTGTGTTCCGGGGCGATCTTGAGGTAGCCACCCACGTGGTGGGTCACCAGTTCTTTGACGTATTCCGGCGACTCGACCGCGAGGTCGTAGCGCAGGCCGGAAGCAATCAGAATCTTCTTCACACCCGGCAACGCACGGGCGCTGCGGTACAGCTGGATCAACGAGGAGTGGTCGGTGTTCAGGTTCGGGCAGATGCCAGGGAACACACACGATGGCTTACGGCACGCGGATTCGATTTCCGGGCTCTTGCAGGCGATGCGGTACATGTTCGCGGTCGGGCCGCCGAGGTCGGAGATCACCCCGGTGAAGCCTGGCACTTTGTCGCGGATCTCTTCGATCTCGCGAATGATCGACTCTTCGGAACGGTTCTGGATGATCCGGCCTTCATGCTCGGTGATCGAGCAGAAGGTGCAGCCGCCGAAGCAGCCACGCATGATGTTCACCGAGAAGCGAATCATGTCGTAGGCCGGGATCTTTTCCTTGCCGTACACCGGGTGCGGAACACGTGCGTAAGGCATGCCGAACACGTAGTCCATTTCTTCGGTGGTCATCGGAATGGGCGGCGGGTTGAACCACACGTCCACTTCGCCATGCTTCTGCACCAGGGCGCGGGCGTTGCCTGGGTTGGTTTCCAGGTGCAACACGCGGTTGGCGTGGGCATAGAGCACCGCGTCGCCACGGACTTTTTCTACCGATGGCAGGCGGATCACGGTCTTGTCGCGGGTCATGCGCGGGCTGGCCAGGATCTGTACGACCTTGGCTTCTTCCGGATCATCCTGCGGACCTTTTTCCTGCTCGATGGCGCAGGCCTGGGTGTCCTGGGTATTCACGTACGGGTTGATGATCTTGTCGACCTTGCCCGGACGGTCGATACGCGTGGAGTCCACTTCGTACCAGCCTTCCGGCGTGTCACGGCGAATGAACGCGGTGCCGCGCACGTCGGTGATGTCTTCGATCTTGTGGCCCCACGACAGGCGCTGGGCAACCTCGACAATCGCGCGCTCGGCGTTGCCGTACAGCAGGATGTCGGCGGCGGCGTCGATCAGGATCGAGTTGCGCACGCGGTCCTGCCAGTAATCGTAGTGGGCGATGCGGCGCAGGGAGGCTTCGATGCCGCCGAGTACGATCGGCACGTTCTTGTAGGCTTCCTTGCAACGCTGGCTGTACACCAGGCTCGCGCGGTCCGGGCGTTTGCCGGCCATGCCGCCTGGGGTGTAGGCGTCGTCGGAGCGGATTTTCTTGTCGGCGGTGTAGCGGTTGATCATCGAGTCCATGTTGCCGGCCGCGACGCCGAAGAACAGGTTCGGCTCGCCGAGCTTCATGAAGTCGTCTTTGGACTGCCAGTTCGGCTGGGCAATGATCCCGACGCGGAAGCCCTGAGACTCCAGCAGCCGGCCGATGATGGCCATGCCGAACGACGGGTGATCCACGTACGCATCACCGGTGACGATGATGATGTCGCAGGAATCCCAGCCAAGCTGATCCATCTCCTCCCTGCTCATCGGCAGGAATGGCGCAGGACCGAAACATTCGGCCCAGTACTTGGGATAGTCAAATAACGGCTTGGCTGTTTGCATGACGGTGACCGGTGTTGAGATGAAAAATCGCGGGCGCGGAATATAGCACAAATTTTGACCAATTCCGACGGTAATGGTCGGAATTGTGGTGACGCTATCGCGGGCAAGCTCACCCCCACATTTGAAGGTGTTCACCGTTCAAGTGTGGGAGCGGGCTTGCCCGTGATGAGGCCTCTACAGGCGCGGGAGAATTATTCGTCGTCGTCGAAGTTGTAACTGCCCGGCGCGAGGTTCTCGAAGCGCGTGTACTTACCGATGAACGCCAGGCGGATAAAGCCGATCGGCCCGTTCCGCTGCTTGCCGATGATGATCTCGGCAATGCCTTTATGCTCCGTTTCGGGGTGGTACACCTCGTCCCGGTACACAAACATGATCACGTCAGCATCCTGCTCGATCGCTCCGGATTCGCGCAGGTCGGAGTTCACCGGGCGCTTGTTGGGACGTTGTTCCAGGGAACGGTTGAGCTGCGACAGCGCCACCACCGGGCAGTTGAATTCCTTGGCCAGGGCTTTGAGGGACCGGGAGATTTCGGAAATTTCGTTGGTCCGGTTGTCGCCACTGGAACCCGGGATCTGCATGAGCTGCAGGTAGTCGATCATGATCAGGGCAATGTCGCCGTGCTCACGCACCAGGCGGCGAGTACGCGCACGCATCTCCGAGGGGCTGATACCCGCAGTGTCATCGATGAACAGCTTGCGGTCATTGAGCAGGTTGACCGCCGAGGTCAGGCGCGGCCAATCGTCGTCTTCCAGGCGACCGGCACGTACTTTGGTCTGGTCGATCCGCCCGAGCGATGAAAGCATACGCATGATCAGCGATTCGCCTGGCATCTCGAGGGAGTACACCAGTACGGTCTTGTCGCTGCGCAGCACGGCGTTTTCCACCAGGTTCATCGCAAAGGTGGTTTTACCCATGGATGGACGGCCGGCGACGATGATCAAGTCGGACGGCTGCAGGCCGCTGGTCTTCTCGTCGAGGTCGGTGTAGCCGGTGGAAATACCGGTGATGGCGTTGTCGGTATTGAACAGCGTGTCGATACGGTCGATGGCCTTGGTCAACAGGTCGTTGACGCTGACCGGGCCGCCGGTTTTAGGCCGCGCCTCGGCGATCTGGAAGATCTGGCGCTCGGCTTCGTCGAGGATCTCGGCGGCAGTGCGGCCTTCGGGGTTGAAGGCGCTGTCGGCGATTTCGGTGCTGATGCCGATCAACTGGCGCAGGGTGGCGCGCTCGCGAACGATCTGGGCGTACGCCTTGATGTTGGCGACGGACGGCGTGTTTTTCGCCAGTTCGCCCAGGTAACCCAGGCCGCCGACTTGAGAGGTCTGGCCTTCCTTGTCCAGCTGCTCGGCCAGGGTCACCACGTCGATCGGTGAGTTCTGGTCGGCCAGCTTGGCGATGGCGCGGAAGATCAGCCGGTGGTCATGGCGATAGAAATCACCGTCCGAGACTTGATCCAACACGCGTTCCCAGGCGTTGTTGTCCAGCATCAAACCACCGAGCACGGCCTGTTCGGCCTCGATGGAATGCGGCGGCACCTTCAGGGCAGCGGTTTGCAGATCGTATTGCTCAGGAGCTGAAATATCGTTCATGGCCACTTGGAATTAGGGGATTGTAGAAAAACAAAAGGCACGACCTGTAAACAGGATCGTGCCCGATGTTAACTGGCTGACACGCTAGGTGCCAGTCAGTTAGGTGCTGCTTAAGCTGCTACCACGACAACGCGTACGGTGGCTTCAACTTCGGCGTGCAGGTGCACGGCTACGTCGAATTCGCCTACGTTGCGGATGGTGCCGTTCGGCAGACGAACTTCGCTCTTCTGCACTTCAACGCCGGAGGCGGTCAGTGCATCAGCGATGTCGTGGGTGCCGATCGAACCGAACAGCTTGCCTTCGTCACCGGCGGTGGCAGTGATAGTCACTTCCAGCTCAGCCAGTTGGGCAGCGCGAGTTTCGGCCGAAGCTTTTTTGTCTGCTGCTGCTTTTTCCAGCTCAGCACGACGCTCTTCAAACGCAGCCAGGTTGGCAGCGGTTGCAGCGGTGGCTTTGCCGTATGGCAGCAGGTAGTTACGACCGTAGCCGGCCTTAACGTTCACTTTGTCGCCCAGGTTGCCCAGGTTGGCGACTTTTTCCAGAAGGATCAGTTGCATGTGAAAATCCTCTAACTTTTAACCTTCACCGTTCGCGTTATCAGCGTCTTTCGACGCCAGACGACCGCGAAAATCAATCAGGCCGTCGACAATGGCCAAAACCACGAGTAACGGATAGATCAGCTGCATGAACAGCAACAGCGTCACGTACAACCCCACCAGCCAAAACTTGGCCAGGCGCTTTCGCGCAACCAACCCATGAATCAGGGCCAGCCCGGCAAACACCAGCGGTACGCTGCAAATCGGCGCCAGCAAGGCTATCTGTGGACCGAAGTTCGGCCCGACAACCATGCACGCCAGCAACAACATCGCCGGTCCCGCGGGAATTCTGATACTGCGAAACTCGCGACCAAAACCACCCGGGTTGTACAACAACGCCTGCCAATAACGCCCAAGAATCAGGCTCAGCACGCTGACGACCTGCAACAATGCCGCAATCAGGCCGGTCAGGACCGGAGCAATCAGTGACACAAACCGCGCTCGCTCATCTACCGACAAATGCTGGTAGAGATCCCCGAGGGCCAACGGCAGGATCTTGACGATTTCCTGCGACAGCGCCTCGATTTGCGGGCGGAAAGCCGCGCCAAGCATCACTGAGTACACCAACCCCAATGCCACGCTGACCAGCAGCGTGCGGACCCAGGACTCACTTGCGCGTAAAACCAACGCAAGGCTCGATGACCCCAGCAGTACCAGAAGTACGCGTGGATCACCCATTTGCAGCCACCAGATCAAGGCCGGCAACAAACCCAGGGCAAGAACGCCGAGGGCGTCCTTCAAACCGCGCCGCAGCAGCACAAGGCAACCGGCGGCAGCACCCAACCAATAAAGCAGCGGCAATGCCGCACATCCAGCCACTACCAGAGTGGCCTGCACGCGACCGCGCATGATGAACTCAGCTAAGGCGCGCATGCATTCAATCCCTTACTACTTGTCGACTGCCCGGTCTCAGCGGCCGTGGCTGTCGGTGTAGGCCAGCAGGGCCAGGAAGCGGGCGCGCTTGATAGCGGTGGCCAGCTGACGCTGATAACGTGCTTTGGTACCGGTGATACGGCTTGGAACGATTTTGCCGGTCTCGGATACGTAAGCTTTCAGAGTGTTGAGATCTTTGTAATCGATCTCTTTCACGTCTTCAGCGGTGAAGCGGCAGAATTTACGACGACGGAAGAAACGTGCCATTTGATAGGCTCCTTAAAAGGTCCGTGGATTACTCGTCAGCGTTATCGCTGTTGTCGCTGTCATCACTATCAGCGCTTTCGGCGCCTTCGTGCTCAGGACGGTCGCGACGCTCACGGCGCTCACTGCGGTTTTCTTCAGCCTTGAGCATCTCGGATTGGCCGGTAACGGCTTCTTCGCGACGGATGACCAGGTTACGGATCACTGCATCGTTGTAGCGGAAGTTGTCTTCCAGCTCGGCCAGGGCCTTGCCAGTGCACTCAACGTTCAGCATCACGTAGTGAGCCTTGTGAACATTGTTGATTGCGTAGGCCAGTTGACGACGGCCCCAATCTTCCAGACGGTGGATTTTGCCGCCGTCTTCTTCGATCAGCTTGGTGTAACGCTCAACCATGCCGCCGACTTGCTCGCTTTGATCCGGGTGGACCAAAAAGATGATTTCGTAATGACGCATGAATGCTCCTTACGGGTTGTAGCCTGCCGCTCAAAAACGGTCAGACAAGGAGTGAATGACACTTATGGATCTTGCCGCAGGGAGGCACATAGATGCCTGCCAGGAAGGCAAGGGGCGCAATTGTAGAGAAGGGGGAGAAACGGCGCAAGGTGATTGGTGATTATTTGAACAACACGCAATCCAGGCAAACCCAAAGCAACTGTGGGAGCTGGCTTGCCTGCGATAACAATGGCTCAGGCAGCATCTGTGCTGACTGACACACCGTCATCGCGGGCAAGCCCGGCTCCCACAGGGTCTTGCGTCGCTCTCAAGCCTTATTTCTTGGCTTTAGCCTTGGCGCCACGCTGGCGCTGGGCTTCGAACAGGCAGACGCCCGTTGCGACTGAAACGTTGAGGCTGCTGACGCTACCGGCCATCGGCAGGTGCACCAGGTAGTCGCAATGCTCACGGGTCAGGCGACGCATGCCTTTGCCTTCGGCGCCCATGATCAGGATGGTCGGGCCGGTAAGGTCCTGGTCGTAAATGCTGACCTCAGCCTCGCCTGCCGTGCCCACGACCCACAAGCCGCGCTGCTGGAGTTTCTCCAGTGTGCGCGCCAGGTTGGTCACGGCCACCAGCGGAATCACTTCCGCCGCGCCGCAGGCCACTTTACGCACGACCGGCGTCAGGGTGGCCGACTTGTCTTTGGGCACGATCACCGCCAACGCGCCGGCAGCATCCGCCGAACGCAGGCAGGCGCCGAGGTTGTGCGGGTCGGTCACGCCGTCCAGCACCAGCAGCAGCGGTGCACCTTCGGTACGGTCGAGCAGCTCGTCGAGCATCGCCTCGCCCCAAACCTGGCTCGGACTGACGTCCGCCACCACGCCTTGGTGAACGCCTTCTACCCACACATCCATTTCACGACGCTCGGCCTGGCCGATGGCAACTTTATTCTGGGTCGCCAGCTCGACCAGCGCTTGCACGCGCGGCTCGCTGCGACCTTCGGCCAACCACACCTGCTTGACGCGCTTAGGGTGATGACGCAGCAGTGCTTCTACGGCGTGCACGCCGTAGATTTTTTCCAGACTCATGACTTGGCCTTAGGTTTGCGCGACCCGCCGCTTTTCGCGGGGGCCGAACCCGCTTTGGGCGGGCCTTTACGATGTTTGCTCGGTTTGCTCGACGGTTTTTCCGCCTCGCGGGACTTTCCCCCAGACGCCGCTTTACCACCGCTTTTGGCTTCGTTGAGCAACTGCTGCTTCAACTCGCGGCTCTTGCGCAGCTCGGCATTTTTGGCCGCAGCATCGCTAGGGCGGTAGGCTTCGGGGGCCTTGTCCTTGGCAGACGAACGACGAGCAGGTTTGGCTGACGCAGGTTCGGCGACGGCTGCTTTAGCAGGAGCACCTTTGCCTTTGCTTGCCGGCGCAGTCGTCTCGGCGCCACGCTTTTTACGGCCAGCCGGCTCGACTGGTTTATCAGGCATGCCGAAGTCGATCTTGCGCTCGTCGAGGTCGACGCGCATGACCTGCACTTCCACCGTGTCGCCCAAACGGAAGCTGCGACCGGTGCGCTCGCCCGCCAGGCGGTGATGCACAGGGTCGAAGTGGTAATAGTCGCCCGGCAACGCGGTAACGTGCACCAAGCCTTCGACGTAGATGTCGGTCAGCTCGACGAACAGGCCAAAGCCGGTCACGGCGGTGATCACACCCGGGAACGATTCGCCCACACGGTCCTTCATGAACTCGCACTTGAGCCAGTTCACTACGTCGCGGGTGGCTTCGTCGGCACGGCGCTCGCTCATGGAGCACTGCTCGCCCAACTGTTCCAGGGCCGCTTCGTCGTACGGATAAATCCGTGCTTTAGGAATGGTCATGGCACCGGCGCGCTTGACGTGCGGGGTGTTTTGCTTGGAATGGATCACGCTGCGGATCGCGCGGTGCGTGAGCAAGTCCGGGTAACGGCGAATCGGCGAGGTGAAGTGAGTGTACGCCTCGTAATTCAGGCCGAAGTGGCCCTGGTTATCCGCGCTGTACACCGCCTGGCTCAGGGAGCGCAGCATGACGGTCTGGATCACGTGGTAATCCGGACGGTCCTTGATACTTGCCAGCAGTGCCTGGTAGTCCTTCGGCGTCGGGCCGTCCTTGCCTTTGTGCAGCGACAGGCCGAGCTCACCGAGGAACGCGCGCAGCTTCTCCAGACGCTCCGGCGGCGGGCCGTCGTGCACGCGGTACAGTGCAGGAATCTCGTGCTTTTTCAGGAATTCGGCAGTGGCCACGTTGGCGGCCAGCATGCATTCCTCGATCAGCTTGTGAGCATCGTTGCGCGTAGTCGGGGTGATCGCCGCGATTTTGCGCTCGGAGCCGAAGACAATCCGGGTTTCCTGGGTTTCAAAATCGATCGCGCCACGCACATGACGAGCGCCCAGCAACACCTTGTACAGCGAATACAGCTGCTTGAGGTGCGGCACGACATGACCGTACTCACCGCGCAAGGCTTTGGCTTCGCTGGTTTTCGGCTGTTCCAGAATGGTGCTGACCTTGTTGTAGGTCAGGCGCGCCTGGGAGTGAATCACCGCCTCGTAGAACTGGTAGTCAGTCATTTCGCCGGTTTTCGAGATAGTCATCTCGCACACCATGGCCAAACGGTCGACTTTCGGGTTCAGCGAGCACAGGCCGTTGGACAGCTGCTCAGGCAGCATCGGAATCACGCGCTCCGGGAAGTACACAGAGTTGCCGCGCACCTGGGCTTCGTTATCCAGGGCCGAACCGATCTTCACGTAGCTGGACACGTCGGCAATCGCGACGAACAACTTCCAGCCACCGGAGAACAGGCGCAGCTTGCCAGGCTTGGCTTCGCAGTAAACCGCATCGTCGAAGTCGCGGGCATCTTCGCCGTCAATGGTGACGAACGGCAGATGGCGCAGGTCGATGCGTTTTTCTTTGTCTTTTTCTTCGACTTCCGGCTTGAGCTTGGCGGCTTCTTTGAGCACAGCCTCTGGCCAGACGTGAGGGATATCGTAGGTGCGCAACGCAACGTCGATTTCCATGCCCGGCGCCATGTAGTTGCCGACCACTTCAACGATGTCGCCCTGCGGCTGGAAGCGCGCAGTTGGCCAGTGAGTGATTTTCACCTCGACGAACTGACCGACTTTGGCAGCGCCATTGCGGCCCGGGGTGATCAGCACTTCCTGCTGGACCTTTGGGTTATCCGGCACGACAAAGCCGATGCCGCCTTCTTCGAAGTAACGGCCGACGATGGACTCGTGGGCACGCGACACCACTTCGACGATCACGCCTTCACGGCGACCGCGATAGTCGAGGCCGGAAACGCGCGCCAGGGCACGGTCGCCATCGAACACCAGACGCATTTGCGCAGGGCTCATGAACAGGTCGTCACTGCCGTCGTCCGGGATCAGGAAGCCGAAGCCGTCACGGTGGCCGGCGATGCGGCCAAGGATCAGATCGAGCTTGTCCACAGGCGCGTAAGTGCCTCGGCGGGTGTAGATCAGTTGGGCATCGCGCTCCATGGCACGCAAACGGCGGCGCAGGGCTTCGAGCTGGTCTTCGGTGGTCAGACCGAATTCTTCAACCAACTGCTCGCGGCTAGCAGGCGAACCACGATCGGCGAGATGCGCCAGGATCAGTTCGCGGCTAGGAATAGGGTTTTCATATTTTTCCGCTTCACGAGCGGCCTCGGGATCGAGGGACTGCCAATCGGCCATTAGAGAGTTTTCACCTTGTCTATATGCGGGTTAGTTTGGCATACGCGTATTGAAACGGGAAATTTCAGGCATCAACAAGCGTTTTAAAGACCTTTGTCGCCCTCAGAACGCACCTTGCACGACCTTTGGCGAAATTTTCCAGGATTTTTTCATAGCAGGGCTTTACAGCTCAAAATCGCCTCCGTATAGTGCGCGCCATCGACGACGGCAACGTTGTTGATGCTGCCCAGGTGGTGAAATTGGTAGACACGCCAGCTTCAGGTGCTGGTGATCGCAAGGTCGTGGAAGTTCGAGTCTTCTCCTGGGCACCAATTTCAAACTCAAGGTTCTGCCTCGAGTCTCCAAAAACCCGCGAAAGCGGGTTTTTGCGTTTCAGGCCTTTGATTTTTAACGAGAATCTCGATTTATATTTTTGAATCAGGGGTTTACAGATCAAAAAGCCCTCCGTATAGTTCGCTCCATCAACGGCGCAAGCGTTGTTGATAAGCCCAGGTGGTGAAATTGGTAGACACGCCAGCTTCAGGTGCTGGTGATCGCAAGGTCGTGGAAGTTCGAGTCTTCTCCTGGGCACCAAATTCAGATCAAACCCGCGAAAGCGGGTTTTTTCGTTTCCGGGGTTTGAAAACCTGCCTGGCGATTTCCCCCGCTTGTCCGCACTTGAGAAGTTTTATCGTTTATCCTTGTAAGGATTTGTTGCACTCAAGTGAGGAAAACCCCGGATGATGATCCGCGATACCCGTCTCAAGACATCCCTTCTGCGTGGCCTGACCATCACTCTGCTCGGCCTGACCCTGCTCTCGCCCGCTGCCTATTCTGCCGACAAGGTTGCACTGACCTTGTACAACGGCCAACACAAGGAGGTCGGCGATGAACTCGCCAAAGCCTTCGAAGCCAAGACCGGCATTCACGTCAATGTGCGCAAGGGCAGCAGCAACCAGCTGGCCAGCCAGGTCGTCGAAGAAGGCGACCGCTCCCCTGCCGACGTGATCTACACCGAAGAGTCGCCGCCACTGAACAAGCTTGGCGAACAGGGCCTGCTGGCCAAGATCGATGCCAGTACGCTCGACGTATTGCCCAAGGATTATGTCGGCAGCAACGGCGACTGGATGGGCGTCACCGCACGCACCCGTGTCGTGGCGTTCAACCCAAAGCTGATCGCCGAAAAAGACCTGCCCAAGTCGGTGCTGGATTTCGCCGGCCCCGAGTGGCAAGGCAAAGTCGGTTTCGTACCCACCAGCGGCGCGTTCCAGGAACAAGCTGTGGCAATCATCAAACTGCACGGCCGCGAAGCCGCTGAAGAATGGCTGACCGGTTTGCGCGCCTTCGGCAAGGTCTACAGCAACAACATGGTCGCCCTCAAGGCTGTGGAAAACGGCGAAGTCGCCACCGTGCTGGTGAATAACTACTACTGGTTCGCCCTGAAGAAAGAAAAAACCAACCTGGATTCCCAACTCCACTACTTTACCGATGGCGACGCCGGCGGCCTGATCACTGTGTCTTCCGCCGCCGCGCTGAAATCCAGCAAACACCCCAAAGAAGCCCAACAGTTGCTCGCCTTCATGGCCAGCGAAGAAGGCCAGCGCGTGATCACCAACACCTCGGCCGAATACCCGCTGCGCAAGGGCATGGAATCCAACCGTGGCCTTAAGCCTTTCAGCGAGCTGCAGCCGCCGAAAGTCACCCCTGCGGACCTTGGCAACGCCGAAGAAGCCCTGGACCTGGAACGTGACGTTGGCTTGAACTGATGAACCCATCGCTACCCGCCCCCGCCTTGCGCGGGGGTTTCAGCCCGCGACGCAAGCGCCCGTCGATCTGGCTGCTGATTCCCGTCCTATTCCTGGTTGGCCTGAGCCTGTTGCCGTTGGTGTATGTCGGCACAAAGGCCTGGCAGGCGGGCTGGGCACAAGCGATGCACCTGTTATGGCGCCCCTATGTGTTCGGGCTGCTGCGCAACACCCTGGCGCTGATGATTGGCGTGACGGTGGCCTGCGGCGTGATCGGCCTGTCGCTGGCCTGGCTACTGGAACGCAGCAACCTGCCGGGCCGACGCATCTGGGGCGTGATCCTGTGCCTGCCGTTTGCAGTGCCGGCGTTTGTCAGCAGCTTTACCTGGGTGTCACTGAGCGCCAACTTCGAAGGGCTGGGCGGGGCGATCCTGGTGATGACCCTGTCCAAATACCCGCTGGTGTTTCTGCCGGTGGCGGCGACGCTGCGCAATCTTGATCCCTCTCTGGAAGAATCAGCCCGCACCCTGGGGCTGAATCGCTGGGGCGTGTTTTTGCGTGTCACCCTGCCCTTGCTGTGGCCATCGCTATTGGCCGGGGCACTGTTAATTGCGCTGCATATGCTGGTGGAATTCGGCGCGCTTTCGATCATCGGCCTGCAGACGTTTACCACCGCGATCTACCAACAGTTCGAGCTGGAGTTCAGCAATGCGAATGCCGCGATGCTCTCGGCAGTGTTGCTGGTGATGTGCCTGACGCTGCTGTGGCTGGAGTTGCGCGTGCGCGGCAAGGGCCGGCACGTGCGCATCGGCCAGGGCGCGGCGCGGCATGCGGAACAGCTCAAGCTGGGGAAGTGGGCGGCCTTGGGCCAGGTGTATTGCCTGGCGCTGGCGATCATTGGCAGCGGCATTCCACTGGGAATGCTCGGGTACTGGCTGGCGGTGGGCTCATCGGCAGCCTTCCCCGTGGCCCAGATTGGCGAAGCATTGCTGTCCTCCCTTGCGCTGTCGCTGGGCGGCGCCGCGCTTTGCCTGGTGCTGGCCGTGCCAGTGGGGCTGCTGGTGGTGCGCTACAAAGGCCAATTGGCGATCTGGGCCGAGCGCCTGCCCTACCTGCTGCATGCCCTGCCCGGCTTGGTGATTGCATTGACGCTGGTGTATTTCGCACTGCATTACGTGCCGGTGCTGTACCAGACTTCCGCGCTGCTTTTGATTGCCTATGCATTGCTGTTTTTGCCACTGGCACAGGCGCCGATCCGCACGGCTTTGAACAAGGCGGCGCCGCAACTGGAAGAGGCAGCGCGCACGCTGGGCGCCTCGTCGTTCAGCGCGTTTTGCCGGGTGACCTTGCCGATCATTTTCCCGGCATTGGGCGCGGCATTTGCGCTGGTGTTTCTGGATGCGATGAAGGAATTGACCGCCACGCTGCTGCTCAGTCCGACGGGGTTGAACACCCTGGCGACGGCCGTGTGGGCGCACACCTCGAATGTGGAGTTCGCGGCGGCGGCGCCCTATGCGGCGTTGCTGATTCTGGTGTCGGGGTTGCCGGTGTATCTGCTCACGACTCGGATGTATCTGAGCCGCTGAAATAGCTTTCGCGAGCAAGCCCGCTCCCACTTGAAACGCATTCCAATGTGGGAGTGGGCTTGCTCGCGAAAGGGCCCTCCCAGGCGACATCAAGCCCTGAACTGCCCCAGGCTCGCCTTCAACTGCGCCGCCAACCCATCCAGCACCTTGCCACTGGCGGTAGTCTCAACCACCGCCTGCGCAGCACGCTCGGCCTGAGCATGAATCACCTCGACCCGCCCACGCACCGCGTGCGCACCCTGCGCCTGATGCTCAGCCGCGCGCGTCGCCAACCCAATCGCTGCGTGCACCTGCTCCACCGAAGCCTGCACCGTCTGCTGCAAGCGCACGCTGTCGCGTAGCACCAGCAAACCTTCATTGGCCTGACGCCCGGCCTTGCTGATGGTTTCTACCGCCTCGCGCGCGCCTTGCTGCAATGCCACGATGTGCGCCTGGATATCCCCGGTTGAGCTTTGGGTTTTACTCGCCAGCGCCCGCACCTCATCCGCGACCACCGCAAAACCACGCCCGGTCTCACCGGCACGCGCAGCTTCGATGGCGGCGTTGAGCGCTAATAGGTTGGTCTGCTCGGCAATGCCGTGAATCACCGTGAGCACCACTTCAATCTGCTCGCTTTGCTGGGCCAGCCGCTCAATGACCTGGGAGCCGGCCTGCACCTGCCCGGCCAACGCTTCGATCAAACTGCCGACTTCCGCCGAAGTACGCGAGTTTTCGTCCGTGGCCTGGCGAATATCCACCACCTGCTGCAACGCCGCCTGCATCGCATGGCTTTCGGCCTGGGCCTCATCGGCCATTTGCGACAGTGCCCGCAAGCTCTCCGCCACTTCATCGCGCTGCAAACCGGCCGCCGCATCGGCGCCGGCATTGCGCAACGTCATCGCGCCGATTTCCACGCCGGTGCGCTGGGCCACATCGCCGGCCTCGCGCACGATGGGCTGCAACTTATCCACAAAGCGATTGACCGCCGAAGCCATGTCGCCGATCTCGTCCTTGCTACTGATTTGCACGCGTTTGGTGAGGTCGCCCTCGCCCGCCGCCAGGTCATCCATGGCCGCAATCAGCAGCTTCAGACGATTGACCACGCGACGCCCAAGCACAACAGCGATCAGCAGCAACACGCCAAACCCCACAATCGCCAGCCCCATGCCGATGCGCCAACGCAAGGTGCCTGCAGCCTCCTGCACGGCGCTGGTGGTGTTGGCGGTCATTTGCGTGGCGGTGGCTTGCGCCGATTGCAGGCGCGCGCCCATGGCAGCTGCGCTGTCTGCGGCAGCGCCCTTGAGGCTGTCGCCCACCAGTTGATCACTGCTGGCGATCAGTGCGGCAAAACGTTTGTCCAGCGCTGCCAGGTCGGTCTCCACCGCCGCGGTCGATACCCCCATGCGGACCTTGCCAATCTCTACGCCATTGGGGCTGATCGACGCTTCGACGTAGAACACGGAAGGGTCGTTTTTCGCCGCGTCCAGGACCTTATCCAGCGCACGGTCGCCCTGACCTTTTGCCAGTAACGCCTGGTTGATCGGGTTGTCACGGTTCAGATAACGGGTCAGATGCTCGCCGGCCGCATCGTCGTAGACCACGAACAGCACGTTGGGATTGCGCTGAGCACGACGGGCAAACTCCGACAGCGTCGGCACGTCGCTGTCCCACATGGCGCGCGGCGCCACTGAGGCCAGCAGTTGCGCCATGTCGTTGGCAGAGTCTTGCAGGTCTTTTTCCAGGGTCGCACGCAGTTGCTTCTGCTCATCCTGCAAGCGCGTGGATAGCCCCGCCGTCAGACGCTGGCGCGTGCTCGAAGACAGACTGTCCAGACTGGAGGTGACTTCCTTGCCGGCTTGCGCCAGCTCGCCGGAGAGTTTCTGGCTGTCGATACCCAGGCGGTTGCCCAGATCAGCTTCCAATGCAGTGACCGTGCTCCGCGTCAGAGCGACGGCGACCAGCACTTGCACCAAAAGAGCGATACCAAGGGTAACGAACACCGGCCGCAACAGCCGGCTTTGTAACAATGAGAGAACGGCAGACACTGGGAATCCCTCCACCACGGGTGCCATTAATTTGATAGCACCGCGAAAGAAAGAACCATAGCAAGGGTCGTGCCGTTTACCAGACAGATACGACAAAGGGCTCCCGAAGGAGCCCTTTGCTTTTTACATCAACAGCTTATTAAGCGAACGGGTGACGCAGAACGATGGTCTCGTTGCGGTCCGGGCCCGTCGAAATAATGTCGATTGGCGCGCCGATCAGCTCTTCAACGCGCTTGATGTAAGCACGAGCGTTGGCTGGCAGCTCTTCGAGGGTTTTGGCACCCACGGTGGACTCGGTCCAACCCGGCACTTCTTCGTACACAGGCTGCAGGCCCACGTAGCTGTCAGCGTCGGTCGGCGCAACGTCCTTACCGTCTGCATCTTTGTAGCCGATGCAGATGTTGATGGTTTCCAGACCGTCGAGCACGTCCAGCTTGGTCAGGCAGATGCCCGAAATGCTGTTCACATCGATAGCGCGACGCAGGATAACCGCGTCGAACCAGCCGCAACGACGAGCACGGCCGGTGGTGGCGCCAAACTCATGACCTTGCTTGGCCAGGTGCGCACCGACTTCGTCGAACAGCTCAGTCGGGAACGGGCCCGAACCTACGCGCGTGGTGTAAGCCTTGGTGATACCCAGGATGTAGTCCAGGAACATCGGGCCGACACCCGAACCGGTAGCAACGCCGCCAGCGGTGGTGTTGGAGCTGGTCACGTACGGGTAGGTGCCGTGGTCGATGTCGAGCAACGAACCCTGGGCGCCTTCGAACATGATGTCTTTGCCGGCGCGGCGCAGGTCGTGCAGCTCAGCCGTCACGTCGAGCATCAGCGGCTTCAGCAGCTCGGCGTACTCTTTGCACTCGGCCAGGGTCTTTTCGAATTCAATAGCCGGCTCTTTGTAGTAACCAACGAGCATGAAGTTGTGGTAATCCACCAGTTCACGCAGCTTGTCTTCAAAGCGCGGCATGTTGAGCAGGTCGCCCACACGCAGGCCACGACGTGCAACCTTGTCTTCGTAGGCTGGGCCGATGCCGCGACCGGTAGTACCGATCTTCAGCTCGCCACGGGCCTTTTCACGGGCCTGGTCCAGCGCAACGTGGAAGGACAGGATCAGCGGGCAGGACGGGCTGATACGCAGGCGCTCGCGCACCGGTACACCCTTCTCTTCCAGCTTGGTGATCTCGCGCAGCAGGGCGTCAGGTGCAACCACCACGCCGTTGCCGATCAGGCACTGCACGCCTTCGCGCAATACGCCCGACGGGATCAGGTGCAAGACGGTTTTTTCGCCATCGATGACCAGGGTGTGGCCAGCGTTGTGGCCACCTTGGTAGCGCACTACGGCGGCAGCATGTTCGGTCAGCAGATCAACGATCTTGCCTTTGCCCTCATCACCCCATTGGGTGCCCAGGACTACGACATTCTTACCCATAACACTTGTCCTCATTCGCGCAAACTTGGTGCCGGCGATGGCCGGCAGGAAAACTCAAGAAGCCAGTGGCGATACTTGCCAAAGCCCGTTCTGCAGAATCAATTGCCGGTCGCAGTCCGCTTCACGGGCGGCGGCCAATGGCTGCCCAGGCAAAGCCTGGACGACACGCTGACCCTCACTGCGCAACTGGCAAACCTGCTGCCAGAGTGCTGCGTCCGTGCTGTCGGGCATCCAGACGCCACCAGACGGCAGCTCGACCTCAGCACGCCCCAGGGTCACCAGGGTTTTCAAATCAGTGGAAAAGCCGGTCGCCGGACGGGCGCGACCGAAGTCGGCGCCGATGTCGTCATAGCGACCGCCTTGGGCGATGGCCTGGCCAACACCCGGTACAAACACGGCAAACACCACACCGGTGTGGTAGTGGTAGCCGCGCAATTCGCCCAGGTCAAAATACAGAGGCAGTTGCTGGAAGCGCGCCGACAAACGCTCGGCAATCGCCAGCACGTCATCGAGCGCCGCCAACACGGGCGCCGGCGCATTGGCCAGGCGCTCGCGTGCAGCCGCCAGCACTTCACGACCACCGCACAGATCAACCAACGCGCGCAGCATGCCGGCGAGGTCTGCAGGTACACCCTCGGTAAGGGCGATCACTTCATCGATTGCCTTGCGTTGCAGAGCATCGAACAACTGCTGCTCAACTTCACCAGACAAGCCGGCCGCGCGGGCCAAGCCACGGTAGATACCGACGTGGCCCAGGTCCATGTGCACATCCGGCACGTCAGCCAGTTGCAGCATGGCCAACATCAAGCTGATCACTTCAACGTCGCTGCTCGGGCTGGCATCACCGTACAACTCGGCGCCCAATTGAATCGGGCTACGCGAAGACGACAAGGCACGCGGCTGCGCATGCAGCACGCTGCCGGCATAGCAAAGACGGCTGGGACCTTCGCGGCGCAGGGTGTGCGCATCGATCCGCGCCACTTGCGGCGTGATGTCGGCGCGAAAGCCCATTTGCCGACCCGATTGCGGGTCGATGACCTTGAAGGTGCGCAGATCCAGGTCCTGGCCCGCGCCGGTCAGCAGGGATTCCAGGTACTCGATATGGGGGGTCACGACAAACTCGTAACCCCAGCTCTGGAACAGATCCAACACCTGGCGACGCGCTACTTCAATGCGCGCAGCTTCTGGTGGCAGTACTTCTTCGATGCCATCTGGCAGCAGCCAGCGGTCTACCGTTGCCATTACGCCATTCCCCTATGATCCGGGCGGCCAGCCCTCGGCCGAGCCCTGAGTGAAGCAGAAAATGCCCGGTCCCTGCATAAACAACGCGCAAGAACGACGTGACGAAATGGCCTGCTAGCGGCCTCGTCGGGCACTTTCCTCGAAAAACCTGTGGCGCCTGCAACGCAGCACAACAATCAAACATGCAGACGCAAAAAAGCCGGGAATTTCCCGGCTGCCGCATCATACACCCGTTTTCTGAAAGGATCACCCCGCCAGGCATTTTAGCCGCCCGACGGAGTGTGCCCTACAGAATCACCGGCTGGTTACTTGGACTTTTCCAGGTAGCGGAAGAAGTCGCTGCTTGGGTCCAGCACCATGACGTCGGTTTTGTTCGCGAAGCTTTCACGGTAGGCGCGCAGGCTACGGTAGAACGCGTAGAACTCCTGATCCTGACCGTAAGCCTTGGCGTAGATCGCCGCAGCTTGAGCATCGCCATCACCACGGGCCTCTTCAGACTCGCGATAGGCTTCTGCCAGCAATACACGGCGCTGACGGTCGGCATCCGCACGGATACCTTCTGCCAACTCGTTACCTTTGGCGCGGTGCTCACGGGCTTCACGCTCACGTTCGGTGCTCATACGCTCGAACACGCTGCGGTTCACTTCCTTGGGCAGGTCGATCGCCTTGACCCGGACATCAACAACCTCGATGCCCAGTTCTTTCTCAGCCATGGTGTTCAGCGAACGCGTGATGTCAGCCATCAGCGCATCACGCTCACCGGATACCACCTCGTGCAGGGTGCGTTTACCGAACTGGTCACGCAGGCCCGATTCCAGACGGCGCGACAAACGCTCGTCGGCAATCTGCTTGAGGCCGGATGTCGCGGTGTAGAAGCGCTCGGCATCCTTGACGCGCCACTTGGCGTAGGCGTCAACCATCACGGCTTTCTTTTCCAGGGTCAGGAAGCGCTGTGTCGGTGCATCCAGGGTCATCAGGCGGCCGTCAAACTTGCGCACCTGGTTCACGTAGGGGACTTTCACATGCAGGCCCGGCTGGACATCCGCCTGGACCACACGACCGAATTGCAGCAACACCGCGCGCTCGGTCTGAGACACGATGTAGAAGCAGTTCCAGGCAGCGATGACCACGACGACGCCCACAATCAGGGCGGTCAGCGATTTATTGCTCATCAACGACTCTCCCTGGTACGTGTTTGCTGTTGCAGCAAGTCAGCGGCCGCACGGGCGCTCGCTTCGTTGGCAGCAGCGGTCGAACCGGTAGCCGGTGCGCTGGTGCTGCTACGACCACCTTCGATCATCTTGTCCAGCGGCAGGTACAGCAGGTTGTTCTGCCCACCTTTGCTACCGGTCACGAGAACCTTGCTGGTGTTGCTGAAGACTTCCTGCATGGTGTCCAGGTACAGACGCTCACGCGTGACTTCCGGAGCCTTGCGGTACTCGGCGACCAGCTTGGTGAAGCGATCCGCCTCACCCTTGGCGCGGGAAACCACTTCGTCGCGGTAACCATTGGCATCCTCGAGGATACGCTGGGCCTGACCGCGCGCTTCCGGCACGACGCCGTTGGCATAGGTCTCAGCCTGGTTGCGCGAACGCTGCTCGTCTTCACGGGCGCGGATCACGTCGTCAAAGGCTTCCTGCACTTCGCGCGGTGCAGCAGCGCTCTGTACGTTCACCTGGGTGACGGTGATACCGGTGCGATAAGTGTCGAGGAACCGCTGCAGGCGCTCCTTGATCTCGCTGGCCATCAATTCACGACCTTCAGTCAGCACCTGGTCCATGGCGGTAGAACCGACCACGTGACGCAGTGCACTTTCGGTTGCGTGTTGCAGGCTGATTTCCGGCTGATCAACGTTCAGCACGAAGTCCTGCAGGTTGCTGATCTTGTACTGCACGGTCAGCGGCACTTCGACGATGTTCTCGTCTTCGGTCAGCATCTGGCCCTGCTTGGTATAGGCACGCTCACGCGTGACGTTTTCCATGTACTTCTTGTCGATCGGGGGGAAGTAGATATTCAGGCCCGGGCCGACAGTCTCGTAGTACTTGCCGAAGCGCAGCACCACGGCCTGCTCCTGCTCGTCCACGACGTAAACCGCGCTGTACAGCCACACGGCTGCGAGCACGACAAGACCCAGGCCCAGCAGGCCATAGCCACCGCCCTTGCTTGTGCGACCGCCGTCGTCACCACCACGTTTTTTCCCACCACCGAACAACCCATTCAGGCTTTCCTGCAGCTTTCGGAAGGCCTCGTCGAGATCCGGTGGCCCCTTGCGGTCGCCATTATTGCGGCGCTTACCACCCCAAGGATCCTGATTATTCGAGTTGCCACCCGGCTCATTCCAAGCCATAGCGCTCTCCATCTGATAAAGCAAAGACGCACCCACGGCGCGCCGACCAATGCTACAGAATGCCTGCTACTGCGGCACAACCGCTTTCGGAGGCTTTTATTGCAAAGTGTGTTGTTCGATGAACTCCGTCGGCACCACACCTTCACGGCTGACCAGCCGATTCAGCTCCGAGCGCGGCAATCGAACGGCCAGCAAGCTGACACCTTCTTCGTCGTATTCTTCTTTCTGTACGGCGCCTAGCTCGAAAAACTGTGCACGCAGTCGAGCAAAACGCTGAGGCAAGCGCAAGGTGCCGACAAACAAATCGCTGCCCAGCAACTCGGCAATGGCTTGTTCAAGCAACTCCAAACCACTGCCATCGCGCGCCGACAGCCAGACCCGCTGGGGCTTGCCGTCTTCATCACGCTGAATTTGCGGCTCAACGCCTTCAAGCAAATCGAGTTTGTTATAGACCTCGAGGATCGGCAAGTCCTGTGCACCAATCTCGCCCAGCACCACCATCACCTGCTCGATTTGCAACATGCGATCCGGTTCGGCCGCATCGATCACGTGCAACAGCAGGTCGGAATTGCTCGACTCTTCGAGCGTAGACCGAAACGCCTCGACCAGCTTGTGAGGCAAGTGACGAATGAACCCCACGGTGTCGGCCAGGACAATCGGCCCCAGGTCGTCCAGTTCCAGACGGCGCAAGGTCGGGTCGAGGGTGGCGAACAGTTGGTCGGCCGCGTACACGTCCGATTTCGTCACGTTATTGAACAGGGTGGATTTGCCGGCGTTGGTGTAGCCCACCAGGGAAACGGTAGGGATGTCCGCCCGCATGCGGCCGCGACGCGATTGCTCACGCTGGCTGCGCACTTTTTCCAGACGGCCCTTGATCTGACGCAGGCGAACCCGCAGCAGACGGCGGTCGGTTTCCAGCTGGGTTTCACCCGGACCGCGCATGCCGATACCGCCACCCTGACGCTCAAGGTGAGTCCAGCCGCGAACCAGCCGGGTGCTCATGTGGTCAAGCTGGGCCAGTTCGACCTGGAGCTTGCCTTCATGGGTACGGGCGCGTTGGGCGAAAATATCGAGAATCAGACCGGTGCGGTCGATCACGCGACACTCGAAAACACGTTCGAGGTTGCGTTCCTGACTGGGCGTGAGGGTGTGATTGAAGATCACCAGATCGGCTTCTTCAGCATGGACCAGGTCGCGCAGTTCCTCGACCTTGCCGCTGCCGATCAGGAATTTGGCGGTTGGCCGATGACGCGGTACGTTAAAAAACGCAACGGTCTCGGCGCCGGCCGAATTTGCCAACTCCTGAAACTCCTGCGGATCTTCGCGCGCCTCAGGGTCCTGTCCATCCAAGTGAACGAGGATTACTCGCTCACCACCACCGTGGCGCTCAAAGAACAAAGGAGACTCCTATCAGGCGTTACCTGGCTCAGCGTCACCCTGTTCGGTATCAGTTGCGCTAGGCAGACGGATAGGACGAACGGGAACGACTGTCGAGATAGCGTGCTTGTAAACCATCTGGCTGACGGTGTTTTTCAGCAGGATCACGAATTGGTCGAACGACTCGATCGTGCCTTGCAGCTTGATCCCGTTGACCAGATAGATGGAAACCCCCACTTTCTCTTTACGTAAAGTATTCAAGTAAGGGTCTTGTAGCGAATGCCCTTTTGACATGTGCCGCACTCCTTTAAGGATCAATAATAAAATTCGGAAAATAGATAGCTTATGGCCGTCACACCCCCAAGGATAGACGGCAATTGCAAGGACTCAGCTCAATATGGAGACCGTTCCCAAGTATTTCAAGGCGCGTGACAGATTGTCGCTGTCCAGGCTGTCCAGCCAGTGCAAATCGCTCCAGCTGCGCAACCAGGTGAACTGGCGTTTCGCCAATTGGCGCGTGGCAATGATGCCGCGCTCCTGCATTTCGGCTGACGTCAGCTTGCCATCCAGATGATCCCAGACTTGGCGGTAGCCAACAGCACGTATCGACGGCAACCCAGCGTGCAGGTCACCTCGGGAACGCAGTGCTACGACCTCATCCACAAACCCCTGTTCCAACATAATTGTGAATCTTTGTGCAATTCGTTCATGCAGCACCTGACGATTTGCCGGAGCAATGGCCAGATTCGCCACAGTATAGGGCAATACTGCCTGTCCAGACGCGCCTGCGTCAGCACTTTGCGCAGTTTGTTTCAGCCGATGTTCAGTCATGGTCTGGCCGCTGACGCGCCAGACTTCCAGGGCGCGAGTGAGGCGCTGCGGGTCATTGGGATGAATGCGCGCCGCCGACACCGGGTCAACCGCCGCCAATTGGTCGTGCAGGGCTTGCCAGCCAAGGCGTACAGCCTCTTCCTCGAGTGCCGCGCGCACTTGAGCGTCAGCCGGCGGCATATCCGCCAGGCCTTCCTGCAACGCCTTGTAGTAGAGCATCGTGCCGCCCACCAGCAGCGGAATATTGCCCCGCGCGGTGATTTCGGCCATGACGGCCAAGGCATCGGTGCGAAAATCTGCCGCAGAATAGCTCTCGGCCGGGTCGATGATGTCGATCAGCTTATGCGGATATTCGGCCAGCAGCGCTTTTGAAGGCTTGGCCGTACCGATGTCCATGTCCCGGTAAACCAGGGCAGAGTCGACACTGATCAGCTCGCACGGCAACACCTTGGTCAGCTCAATGGCCAGGTCAGTCTTGCCGGCAGCCGTGGGGCCCATCAGGAAGATTGCGGGGGGCAAGGCGCTCATCAACGGCCGCGCAAGAACAGTTTGTCCAGATCGTCCAGGCCCATTTGGGTCCAGGTCGGTCGGCCGTGGTTGCATTGGCCGCTGCGCTCGGTGTTTTCCATGTCGCGCAGCAAGCCGTTCATTTCTGGCAAGGCCAGACGCCGATTGGCGCGGATCGCGCCGTGGCAGGCCATGGTGCCAAGCAGTTCGTTGATGTGGGCCTGGATGCGGTCACTGGTGCCGTACTCCATCAAGTCAGCCAGCACGTCGGCGACCAGACGGTTAGCTTCAGCTTGCTTGAGCAGCGCAGGAATCTGGCGGATCGCCAGGGTTTCCGGGCCCAGGCGCTGCAATTCGAAGCCCAGTTTCTGGAACACGCTGTGGTGCTCTTCAGCGCAATCGGCTTCACGCTGGCTGACGGCCAGTGACTCCGGCACCAGCAATGGCTGACCGCTGAGGCCTTCGCTGGCCATGGCGATCTTCAAGCGCTCGTACATGATCCGCTCATGGGCGGCGTGCATGTCCACCAGCACCAGGCCGTGGGCGTTTTCCGCGAGGATGTAGATGCCTTTGAGTTGCGCCAGCGCATAGCCCAGCGGCGGGATATCACCGCCGCCTTCTGGCAACGCGACAGCATTGGGCTCGGCACCCGGCAGCGGCGCAAAAAACTCGCGATAGGCCGCCTGGGCCTCTGCCACCGGCACTGCCGACTGCGGACGCGGTGTGTACTGATACTGATAGCCGGCACCGGAGCCGGAACCCGGTGCCGTATAGCTCGGCTGCGGCTGCGGCGATTGCAGCAGGTTGGCCGCCAGGCTCATTTCGCCTTGAGGGCCAAACTCACCGGCTTCCGGGCCGCTCGGCCGCACCACCGCCGTCACGATCGGCGCAGACAGCTGATCATCCGGGCGCACATCGCCCAGGGCGCGGTGCAAAGTGCCATAAAGGAAGTCATGCACCATGCGCCCGTCACGGAAGCGCACTTCGTGCTTGGTCGGGTGCACGTTGACGTCGACCACCGAAGGATCGACCTCAAAAAACAGCACAAACGTAGGATGCCGCCCGTTGAACAGCACGTCGCGGTAGGCCTGACGCACAGCGTGGGCCACCAATTTGTCGCGTACCGCGCGGCCATTCACAAAGAAATACTGCAAGTCCGCCTGGCTACGGGAAAAGGTTGGCAAACCCACCCAGCCCCACAGCCGCAAGCCATTGCGCTCGATCTCGATCGGCAACGCCTGCTCCAGGAAACCCGCGCCGCAGATTGCCGACACACGCCGAGCACGCGCCGCGTCGTCATGGGCTTCGTGCAGGCTGAGGATGGTCTTGCCGTTATGGCGCAAGTGAAACGCCACGTCGAAACGCGCCAAGGCCAGGCGCTTGATGACTTCTTGCAGATGATCGAATTCGGTTTTTTCAGCCTTGAGGAATTTGCGCCGCGCCGGGGTATTGAAGAACAGGTCGCGCACTTCCACCGAAGTGCCCACCGGGTGCGCCGCCGGCTGAACCCTGGGCGCCATGTCGCGGCCTTCGGTTTCCACCTGCCAGGCCTGCTCGGCGTTGCGGGTGCGCGAAGTCAGGGTCAGACGCGCCACCGAGCTGATAGACGCCAGGGCCTCACCGCGAAAACCCAGGCTCATGACCCGCTCAAGGTCTTCGAGGTCGCGAATCTTGCTGGTGGCGTGACGCGCCAGGGCCAGCGGCAGGTCATCGGAGGAAATGCCGCTGCCGTCGTCGCGTACGCGCAGCAGCTTGACGCCGCCCTGTTCCACGTCGACGTCAATGCGCTTGGCGCCGGAGTCGATGCTGTTTTCCAGCAGCTCCTTGATCACCGACGCCGGGCGCTCAACCACCTCGCCCGCGGCAATCTGGTTGGCCAGGCGTGGGCTGAGCAGCTCGATGCGCGAGCCACTGTTCAAGACTGATTCGCTCATTACTGCGCCGCCAATTCGGTGCCAGGGATGGTCAACACCTGGCCGACTTTCAACTCATCGGTCTTCAGGTTGTTGGCGCTGCGCAAGGTAGCGGCCGACACCTGAAAACGCACGGCCAGCATCGCCAGGGTGTCGCCAGGCTGCACGCGATGATCACGTGGGCCCTGGGCGATTTTCCCGGAGTCACGCAGCCAGGCGATGTAGGTGCCCGGCGGCGGGTTCTGTTGGAAGAACTGACGAATGCCCGCGCTGATCGAGCGCGCCAATGCCTGCTGGTGGCTCGCACTGGCCAGCTTCGAGGCCTCGTTGGAGTTGGAGATAAACCCGGTTTCGACCAGGATCGACGGAATATCCGGCGACTTCAACACCATGAACCCGGCCTGCTCCACGCGCTGTTTGTGCAGCGAGGTGACGCGACCGATGTTGCTCAGGACCTTCTGGCCAACGTTCAAGCTGGAGGTCAACGAGGCGGTCATCGACAGGTCGAGCAGTACGCCAGCGAGCATTTTGTCTTTGTCGTCGAGGGACACGTTGCCAGCCCCGCCGATCAAGTCGGAACGGTTTTCGCTGTCGGCCAGCCAGCGCGCGGTCTCGGACGTGGCGCCGCGATCCGACAACGCAAACACCGAAGCACCAAAGGCGGCGGCCGATGGCGCGGCGTCAGCGTGGATCGACACGAACAGGTCGGCGCCCTTCTTGCGAGCGATCTCGGTACGGCCACGCAAAGGAATGAAGTAGTCGCCGGTACGGGTCAGCTCGGCGCGATAGCCTTTCATGCCACTGACCTGACGTTGCAGTTCACGGGCGATGGCCAGCACCACGTCTTTTTCATGCTGGCCGCGCGAGCCGGAGGCGCCCGGGTCTTCACCGCCGTGACCGGCGTCGATCACCACAATAATGTCGCGCTTGCCCGCAGGTGCGGGCGGCGGCGGTGGCAGCTTGACCTGAGGCTGCGACGGATTGACCGGCACGGCCGGCACAGTCGCCACGCTTGGCGTCGGCGCAGGCGGCGGCGCGGCATCGGCGGCATTGTCGAACAGGTCGACCACCAAGCGGTTGCCGTATTGGGCGTTCGGCGCCAGCACAAAGCTTTTCGGGGTCACCGCCTTTTTCAGGTCGATCACCACCCGCAGGTCGGTCGGCGTGCGCTGCGCCGAGCGCATCGAGGTAATCGGCGTGTTGGCGGTGGAGACTTTCAACGGCGCGGCCAGGGTCGCACCGTTGATGTCGATCACCAGGCGATCAGGCGCC
Source organism: Pseudomonas sp. MF6747 (assembly GCF_963890955.1). Lineage (NCBI taxonomy): Bacteria > Pseudomonadati > Pseudomonadota > Gammaproteobacteria > Pseudomonadales > Pseudomonadaceae > Pseudomonas > Pseudomonas sp. MF6747. The sequence continues at coordinate 160,390 of NZ_CAWPSZ010000052.1, read as the reverse complement.
GTGAGGGTAAAGACGCTGTGCTGGACCGGGCCAGACAGGTCAAACACCAGTCGCGTGTTATCCGGCGCTCGCCACAGGCGAACACTTTTCACCTGTGAAGCAGCCAGAGCATTGAAAGTCATTGCCGCAAGCAACACCCCTACGACAGCAACCATCGCGCGAAAGCGCATACCTAACCCCACCAATTTTATTTGAATTCCAGTGCCAGAGCGGCGCACCACGACTCACCGCGCGCGCTCTGGGGCAACAACTTCAGCTGACGTCCGTGGTCATGCGGCGTAATGGTAATGGTCAGGTCCGGCTTTGGCAAAAAGCCTGTGCCTTTATCTGGCCACTCGATCAGGCACAACGCGTCTTCGTCGAAGTAATCACGGATGCCCATGTATTCCAGTTCTTCCGGGTCGACCAGACGATACAGGTCAAAATGGAAGGCGCGAACTTTACCGATCTCGTAGGGTTCGACCAGGGTGAACGTCGGGCTTTTTACCGCGCCCGTGTGGCCCAACCCGCGAATAATGCCGCGTGACAGCGTGGTCTTGCCCGCCCCCAGGTCGCCTTCGAGAAAGATCAGCCCCGCGCCGTTTGTGACGTGGGCGATGCGATTTCCGAACGCAACCATGGCGTCTTCATCGCCCAGAAAAAGCGTTACTTCAGACACGGTGACTGCTCCTCCAGCAATTGACGAATGGCAGGTATCAGGTCGCTGGCAGCCAGCCCGCGACCGAAAGTGCCTTGGCGATCCCCCGCCGTGGCGTGCAACCACACCGCCAGGCAGCTGGCTTCATAAGCCGGCATGCCCTGAGCCAGCAACGCGCCGACCAGACCACTCAACACATCCCCCAGACCCGCCGTGGCCATCGCCGGATGGCCCTGGTCACAGCGCGAAACACGCCCGTCCGGGCTGGCAATCAAACTGCCAGCACCCTTGAGAATAGCCACTGCATTGAATTTCTGGCTCAACGCGCGCGCCACCTTAAGGCGATCGGCCTGAACCTCGGCTGTCTTCATGCCCATCAAGCGCGCTGCTTCGCCAGGATGTGGCGTGATCACCGAGTTGGCCGGCAGGCTGACGCTGCCGGTAGCCAGTTGATTCAAGGCATCCGCATCCCAGACTTGCGCCTGTTTGGCGTTGGCGGCGACGGATAACAAACTTTTGCCCCAGGACGCCTCACCGAGGCCTGGACCGATGACGATCACCGAGATTTTTTCCAGCAGCCCCATCAACTGATTGGCCGAACTCACGCCAACGGTCATGACTTCCGGCAGGCGCGCCAGGGCGGCGGGAATGTGTTCAGGGCGGGTGGCCAGCGAGACCATGCCCGCGCCACTGCGCAAGCCGCTTTCGGCGCTCAGCAGCGCGGCGCCGCCAAAGCCGTGGTCGCCGCCGATGACCAGCAGGTGACCGAACTGGCCTTTATGGGCGTCCGGGGAGCGTGCAGTCAGTTGCGGCAAATGGCCGTGCAATAGAGGCTGTACGTCGGTTATTGCGTGTTTTGTCTGCGGCATGCGTCTTCAAGCTCCGATGTCTGGCAGAATTATACCTATCTAACCTGCGGTTTCCCTTGTCTCATGTCTGCCATCACCACGGATCTGCCCGCCCTCGCCCAATCGATCAAAGACTGGGGCCGCGAGCTGGGCTTTCAACAAGTCGGCATCAGCGGCCTGGACCTGGCCGAGCATGAGCAGCACCTGCAACGCTGGCTCGACGCGGGCTACCACGGCGAGATGGACTACATGGGCGCCCATGGCAGCAAACGCTCGCATCCCGATGAACTGGTGCCGGGCACTCTGCGCGTGGTCTCGCTGCGCATGGATTATCTGCCAGGCGACACCCAAATGGCGCAGTTGCTGGCCAAGCCAGAAAAAGCCTACATCTCCCGTTACGCCCTTGGCCGCGATTACCACAAGCTCATCCGCAAGCGCGTGCAGCAACTGGCCGATCGCATTCAAGCCCAGATCGGCCCGTTTGGCTTTCGCGCGTTTGTCGACAGCGCGCCGGTGCTGGAAAAAGCCATCGCCGAGCAGGCCGGTCTCGGCTGGATCGGCAAAAACACCCTGGTGCTCAATCGCAAGGCCGGCAGCTATTTCTTCCTGAGCGAGCTGTTTGTCGATTTGCCACTGCCGGTAGATCCGCCTCACGCCACCGAGCACTGCGGCCGCTGCACCGCTTGCCTGGACATCTGCCCCACCAACGCGTTTGTCGGCCCCTATGTACTGGACGCGCGACGCTGCATTTCCTACCTCACCATCGAGCTCAAAAGCTCAATTCCTGAAGACTTGCGCCCGCTGATCGGCAATCGCGTGTTCGGTTGCGATGACTGTCAGATCGTTTGCCCGTGGAATCGTTTCGCCCGACCTACCGCCGAAGGCGATTTCAAGCCTCGGCACAACCTGGACAACGCCGAGCTGGCCGAACTGTTTATGTGGGACGAGGATAAATTCCTCAGCAGCACCGAAGGTTCGCCGCTACGCCGCGCCGGTTATGAACGCTGGCTGCGCAACCTGGCCGTTGGGCTGGGCAATGCGCCGTCGAGCATTCCAGTGCTGGAAGCTTTAAAGGCGCGTCGGGATTACCCATCGGACTTGGTGCGCGAACACGTCGAGTGGGCGCTCAACCAGCACGCTGCACGCTAGTGCACGTCGTCGTTGTAGACGAATTTGGGCATTTCCCAGTGAAAACGGATGGCCAGCAGGCGCAACAGAAAGCCGCTGAACAAGGTCAGCAGGATCGCTTGCTCGCTGGGCAACTGCAGATAAAGGCACAGCATGTAGAACCAGGCGGCAAGGAACGACACGCTGGCGTACAGCTCACGGCGGAAGATCAGCGGGATGTCGTTGCAGAAAATATCCCGCAGGATGCCGCCGAATACGCCAGTAATCACCCCGCTCACTGACGCCACCAACATGCCGTGGCCCATTTCCAGGGCGGTCATGCAGCCGATCAAAGTGAACGCCACCAGGCCCACGGCGTCCAGCGCCAGGAACAGTGACCGCAGATGGCGCATCAACGGTGCGATAAAGATCGTCACCAACGCAGCGATGGAGGTCAACACCAGGTATTCCGGGTGTTTGACCCAGGTCAGCGGGTAATGCCCAAGCAATACATCGCGTACCGAACCACCGCCCAATGCCGTGACGCAGGCAATCAGCACCACCCCAAACCAGTCCATGCCCCGCCGCCCGGCGGACAGCGCGCCGGTCATGGCTTCGGCGGTGATGGCGATGAGGTAGAGCATCAACAGCATGATGGCGATCCTTGCAATGAGGCGCGCAGTCTAATCATTTGGTGATGGCACCAAAAGGGGGCGCCAGGCGAAAGACCGCGTCGCGCCCTTCGCGAGCAAGCCCGCTCCCACATTCGACCGCATTCCAAAGGTGGAACTTGGTTAAATGTGGGCGCGGGCTTGCTCGCGAAGGCGACAGGCCAGGCGAATCTTCAAGCCTTGATGAAATGCTTGCGGTAATGCTGCAACTCAGCAATCGACTCGCGAATATCATCCAACGCCAAATGCGTGCTGCCTTTATGGAAGCTGTCTTTGACTTCCGGCGCCCAGCGTGCGGCCAGCTCTTTCAAGGTGGACACATCCAGGTTGCGGTAGTGGAAGTAGCTTTCCAGCGCTTTCATGTGCGTATAAAGGAAGCGACGATCCTGGCAGATGCTGTTGCCGCAGATCGGCGACTTGCCCTTGGGCACCCACTTTTCAAGGAAGGCGATGGTTTCAGCTTCGGCGTCGCGCATGCTGATGCGGCTGTCACGCACGCGCTGGGTCAGGCCGGAGTTGCCGTGGGTGCGCGTATTCCACTCATCCATGGTGGCGAGGACGGCGTCGCTGTGGTGAATGGCGATCACCGGACCTTCGGCCAAGGTGTTGAGGTTGCTGTCGGTGACAATCGTCGCCATCTCGATGATGACGTCGGTGTCGGGGTTCAGACCGGTCATTTCCAGATCGATCCAAATCAGGTTCTGTGGGTTTTGCATGGCTTGATTCTCTTGGCACCTTGGCGTAGCTGCGCAGTTTAGCAGGCAGGGGCGTGCTAGACTCGCGACCGTTTTACCTAACTTTTGCATTATCGACACGGAACACCCATGGCCAAACGCCAGCTCAATCGTCGCCAAAACTGGCGCATCGAAAAGATCCAAGGTGAACGCGCTGCTCGCGCCGCCAAACGTGAATCCTCCGCCGTAGAGGCGCTCGAGGGCGGCGACCTGGGCCCCGAACAGACGGGTCTGGTGATCGCGCACTTTGGTGTGCAGGTCGAAGTCGAGGCGCTGGAAGGCGAACTCGCAGGCTCTGTTTCCCGCTGCCACTTGCGCGCCAACCTGCCTGCGCTGGTGACCGGCGACAAGGTCGTGTGGCGCGCCGGCAACCAGGGCATCGGCGTGATCGTCGCCCAGTTGCCGCGCACCACCGAATTGCGCCGCCCTGACAGCCGCGGCCAGCTCAAGCCGGTGGCCGCCAACGTCGACATGATCGTGATCGTGTTCGCGCCGCTGCCCGAGCCGCATGCCAACCTGATCGACCGCTACCTTGTCGCAGCCGAGCATGCCGGCATTCGCCCGCTGTTGCTGCTGAACAAATTCGACCTGATCGACGAGCAGAACGCCCCGGCGCTCAACGCGCTACTGGCGGTCTACCGCACGCTGGGTTACCCGGTGCTGGAAGTCTCGGCGCATCACGGCAATGGCATGGAACAGCTGCAACAGCAGTTGGACGGGCGCATCAGTGTGTTCGTCGGCCAGTCGGGCGTGGGCAAGTCGTCGCTGGTCAACAGCTTGTTGCCGGAAGTCGACACCCGTGTCGGCCCGCTGTCGGAACTGTCCGGCCAGGGCACCCACACCACCACCACCGCGCGGTTGTTCCACTTCCCGGGCGGCGGTGAGCTGATCGACTCCCCGGGTATTCGTGAATTTGGCTTGGGCCACGTCAGCCGCAGCGATGTGGAAGCGGGCTTCATCGAGTTCAACGACCTGATCGGCACCTGCCGCTTCCGCGACTGCAAACACGACCGCGAGCCCGGTTGTGCACTGCTCAAGGCGCTGGAAGACGGTCGCGTTCAGCAGCAGCGCATGAACAGCTACCGGTCGATTATTGCGAGCTTGCCCGAGAGCAGTTACTGAACCGTTGTGGCGAGCCCGCTCGCCACAATCGCTCTGTTACGACCCAGGCGCCGTAGGATCTTTCACCCCACCATCATCAAACAGGTTCAGCTTCTGCCGCAGCTCGTGGGCCGGCAGCGGTTCCTGCCCTGGCGGAATCGCGTTCGGGTCGGCCGGCACTTCGCCCGGTGCGCCCTCGCCTTGGGTCGGTGCCGCCGGCGCTGCGCCCTGATGGCCTTCGATCGCACGCTGGGCCTTTTTGGTCAGCACGACAATATCAATCCGACGGTTGATCGGGTTGAACGGATCTTTAGGATCAAATAGCTGCGACGACGCAAAACCCACCACACGTGCCACTTGCGGGTCCGGGTAGCTGCCCGCGACCAGCGCACGGCGGGCGGCGTTGGCGCGGTTGGCCGAGAGTTCCCAGTTGCCGAAGTCACCCTGGCCCGCATACGGCTTGGCGTCGGTGTGGCCGCTGATGCTGATCTTGTTCGGCACCGCCTTGATGGTGTCAGCCATGGCCAGCAGGATGTCTTCAAAATAGGGTTTCAGACGCGCGCTGCCAGAGTCGAACATCGGCCGGTTGGCGGCGTCGGTGATCTGGATGCGCAAGCCTTCCGGCGTGATTTCGAAAGAAATCTGATCCTTGAATTTCAGCAGCTGCGGATTCTCTTCAACCTTGGTCTGCAGTTCCTGCAGCAACAATTCCAGGCGTTCCTGCTCGACCTGCTCGGCCATGGCCTCGACGGTATCGCGCTCGATTGGAATGTTTTCCTGCGGCGATTCGGTCTTGACCTCCGGGTTGATGGTGCGCTCGGGCGCCAGCTGCGGCGAGCCGCCCAGGTCGATGACAAACGGTGTGCCGCTTTCCGAAAAGCCAATCGGGTCTTTGAAGTAACCGGCGATGGCGATCTTCTGTTCGGGCGTGGCGGTGGACATCAGCCACAGCACCAGGAAGAACGCCATCATCGCCGTCGCAAAGTCGGCGAAGGCGATTTTCCAGGCGCCGCCATGGTGCCCCGCAGCGAAGCGCTTGACGCGCTTGATGATTATCGGCTGGTTGTTTTCCATGACTTAGCGACCGCGAACCGCTTGTTCCAGCTCGGCAAAACTTGGGCGATGTTTCGGGTACAGCACCTTGCGCCCGAACTCCACCGCCAGCGATGGCGGCATGCCGGACGCCGAAGCCACCAGGCAGGCCTTGATCGCTTCGTACAAATTCACTTCTTCCTTGGCATCGTGGGCCAGGGAAGTGGCCAGTGGGCCGAAGAAACCGTAGGCGGCAAGAATACCGAAGAAGGTACCCACCAGGGCCGCGCCCACGTGCATGCCGATGGCCTTCTGGTCGCCTTCGCCCAGGGACGCCATGGTCACCACGATGCCGAGTACCGCCGCGACGATACCGAAACCGGGCATGCCGTCGGCGATGCCGGTCACGGCGTGGGATGGGTGTTCCAGCTCTTCCTTAAGGCTGAACAGCTCCATGTCGAACAGGCCTTCCAGCTCGTGCGGCGCCATGTTGCCGGAGGACATGATGCGCAGGTAGTCGCAGATGTAGGCGGTCATGCGCTCGTCTTTGAGCACCGCCGGGTACTTGGCGAAAATCGGGCTGGCGGCGGCGTCTTCAATGTCGCCTTCGATAGCCATCATGCCTTCGCGGCGACTCTTGTTGAGGATCTCGTAGATCAGCCCCAGCACTTCCAAATAAAAGGTGTGGGAGAAGCGCGAGCTGAACATGCCCAGCGACTTCTTGATCACGTGCATGGTCATGTAGCCGGGGTTGGCCTGCAGGAATGCGCCAAACGCGGCACCGCCGATGATCAACACTTCGAAGGGCTGGATCAGCGCGGCAATTTTACCGTGGGACAGGACGTACCCACCGAGCACACTTGCGATGACGACGATGATGCCGATAATTTTAGCCATAGGAGATTGGTACTTGCGCCGTCGGGTTCATGGACATATTGGGTGAAGCTGAAAACTCTTGTTCTACTTATCGGCAAAACTGCGCCAGACTATAGCCCGTTAAGGCGAAAAGCCAATTCGGCCCGTTCCGGGCGTGTAGAACGCAAGTGATGATCGCGCCCCAATCATGGCTAATGAAACGACAGCTCCAACGACAAAACCTACTACCCTCGCGGCTTGGATAAAGCGCCTGGACGATGTGCTGCTGCCTGTTCCTCAGGCTAGTCACGAACGCGTGTGCAAGGCCATCCGCGATAGCCGTAGTTCTTTACGGGATATTGCCGAGCTGATGCAACACAGCCCGGCGCTGGTGCTCAGCGTGATGCGCGAGGCTAACGGCCAGGCCCATGGCAGCCTGTCGGGGCCGGCGGAAAACCTCGAAGTGGCGCTCAACCGCCTCGGCCTCAAACGCGCCGAAGAGTTGCTGGCGCGCCTGCCCTCGGTGCCGGAAAAAGACATTCCGGTGGCCCTGCGCCAACTGCTGCTGGTGAGCCAGCACGCGTCCCAGCAAGCCAACGGTTTGTTCGCCAGCCGCCTCGCGCGGTTGTGGCAAGACATTCATTGGGGCAGCCTGCTGTTTCTGTCGCCGCTGTGGCCGATGGCCGTCGCGTACCCCAAGCTTCTGGAAGAATGGGAACTGCGGGTGATCCACAAAGGCCAGTCGGCACACACGGTCGAACAGGCACTGTTCGGTGTGCGCCTGCTGGACTTGTGCCGCGGTTTGACCGAAGCCTGGCACCTGCCGATCTGGGTCTCCCAAGGCTACAACCTGCTGCTGACTGAACAGCGCTTGCTGGTCAAGGCGCTGCGCATCGCCCGTGAAGACGACGCGCTGCGCCAACAGCAATTGCTCGACGCCGAACCCAACCTGCGCCGCTGGCTGAACCAGCCGGCCAACACTGTGCTGCTGGCCAACGGCCTGGCGATGTCGGCGCAGGAATCCTGGACTTGCCCGCACACCGAGCGTTGGCAGTACCTCACGGCGCTGTACCTGCAAGAGCCGCTGAGTGACGTGCAGCAACAGGTTCACCAGCAAGCGGTGACCAGCGCACGCACAACCTTGATGCCTGACCTCTGGCACCCGGCGTTGTCGCTGATCTGGCCGTGGCATGTGCAGAAAATCCATCGCGGCCTGTTGCCGGCGCCGCCGCCCACTGCCGAGGCACTCGCCGTGTGGCGCAAGCGTTGCACCGAGCTGCTGGTCGAACCGAGCCGTTTTGCCAATGCCATGCACCTGACCACCTGCGCCCGAGAAGCCTTGGTCGCCAGTGGCATGCAGCGCGTCTTGTTGTTCATGGCGGACCGCGCCTTGAGCACCTTGCGCGTGCACCAGGCTGACGGCTTGCCCAGGGACGCGGCGAACCTGAGCCTGGACGTGGTCAACAGCACGCTGCTGCAGCGCCTGCTGGAAAAGTCTGCCCAGGTACGCCTCACGCCAGACAACCACGCACAGTTCTCGGCCTTGCTGCCGCCGATCCTGCGCCGCCTGTTCAATGGCGAACACCTGTTGCTGCGTTCGTTGAGCTGCAACGGCAAGGTCGTGATGCTGATGGTCGCCGATCAGGGCGGTGGCCCCTTCTCGGAAACCACCGTGCAGGCCTTCGGCAAAACCGCTCAATGCATCGAGAAAGCGCTGCACAGCTTTACCAACCGCAGCGCTTGATGCTTGCGCTACAATCGCCCTCTTTTATCGCCAACAATTGTGCCCAGGAGACCTCACATGCCTGACTTCTCTGGCTTGCCGCTGGTGATCGAGTCCAGCGACCTGCTCGGTCAACTGGATGCCGAACACCTGATTCTGGTGGACCTCACCAGTGCCGCCCGCTACGCCGAAGGGCATATCCCCGGCGCGCATTTCGTTGACCCCAAGCGCACCCAACTGGGCCAGGCGCCCGCACCGGGTTTGCTGCCGCACAAGGCCGACCTCGAAAAATTGTTCGGCGAACTGGGCCACACCCCGGATGCCACCTACGTGGTCTACGACGACGAAGGCGGCGGCTGGGCCGGGCGCTTCATCTGGTTGCTCGACGTGATCGGCCACCAGAAATACCACTACCTGGACGGCGGCCTGCTGGCATGGCTAGACGGTCAGCACCCGCTATCCACCGAGGTGCCCGCCCCTGTCGGCGGGCCGGTGAGCCTGACCTTGCACGACGGCCCTACCGCCACCCGCGAATACCTGCACAGCCGACTTGGCGCGGCCGACCTGGGTATCTGGGACGCACGCGGCCCCCTGGAATACTCCGGCGAGAAAGTGCTCGCAGCCAAGGGCGGACACATCCCCGGCGCGGTGAACTTCGAATGGACCGCCGGCATGGACAAGGCGCGCAGCCTGCGTATCCGCCGCGACATGCCGCAGATTCTGGAAGACCTCGGGTTGACCAAAGACAAAGAAATCATCACCCACTGCCAGACTCACCACCGCTCTGGCTTCACCTACCTGGTGGCCAAGGCGCTCGGTTATCCGCGAGTCAAAGGTTATGCCGGTTCCTGGGGCGAATGGGGCAACCACCCCGACACCCCCGTTGAGATTTAAGGTTTAAGGACAGTTAATGAAAAAGCAGTTGTTTATCCTCAGCCAGTACTTGCTGCCGCACCACTTGCTCTCGCGACTGGCCGGCTGCATCGCCGAGTGCCGCGTGCGCTGGTTCAAGAACGCCTTCACCGCCTGGTTCGCCAAGCGCTATCAGGTGGACATGTCCCAAGCCCTGGTTGAAGACTTGACCGCCTACGAGCATTTCAACGCCTTCTTCACCCGCGCCTTGAAAGACGGCGCGCGCCCGCTGGATCAAACCCCAGGCGCGGTACTCAGCCCGGCCGACGGCGCCGTCAGCCAGCTTGGCCCAATCGAACACGGCCGCGTGTTCCAGGCCAAGGGCCACAGCTTCAGCGTGCTGGAATTGCTGGGCGGCGATGCCGCATTGGCTGCACCGTTTATGGGCGGCGATTTCGCCACTATTTACCTGTCGCCCAAGGACTACCACCGCGTGCATATGCCGCTGGCCGGTACGCTTCGCGAGATGGTCTACGTGCCAGGTCGAATTTTCTCGGTCAACCAGACCACCGCCGAAAACGTGCCTGAGCTGTTTGCCCGTAACGAGCGTGTTGTCTGCCTGTTCGACACCGAACGCGGCCCGATGGCGGTGGTGTTGGTGGGTGCGATGATCGTCGCGTCGATTGAAACCGTATGGGCCGGGCTGGTGACGCCGCCAAAACGCGAGCTGAAAACCTTCCGCTACGACGAGGCTGCACGCGCACCGATTCACTTGGAGAAAGGCGCAGAACTGGGCCGTTTCAAGCTGGGTTCGACTGCAATTGTGCTGTTCGGGCCGGATCAGGTTAAGTGGGCCGAAGAACTGGTGGCGGGCACGCCGGTACAGATGGGCCAGGGCATCGCCGCTCCTAAAGCCTGACACCAAACCCAATGCGGGAGGGGGCTTGCCCCCTCCCACATTTTCAACTGCGTTTTGCCAGTTACAACTGACCGTCGCGGTCGCGCAAGCCCAGCAGGTACAACACGCCATCCAGCCCCAACGTCGAGATCGCCTGCTTGGCCGATTGCTTGACCAGTGGCTTGGCGCGGAACGCCACACCCAACCCGGCGATTGCCAGCATCGGCAAATCATTGGCGCCGTCACCGACCGCAATGGTCTGTTCCAGACGCAAACCTTCCTTATGCGCCAATTCCCTCAGCAAATCCGCTTTGCGCTGCGCGTCGACAATCGGCTCCACCGCCACGCCCGTCACCTTGCCATCCACCACTTCCAGCTCGTTGGCGAACACATAATCGATGCCCAGCTTGGCCTGCAGTTGCTTGGCGAAGTAGGTAAACCCGCCCGATAGAATCGCGGTCTTGTAGCCCAGGCGCTTGAGCTCGGCGAACAGGGTTTCGGCGCCTTCGGTCAGGCGCAACGAGGCGCCGATCGAGTCCAGCACGCTCACATCCAGGCCTTTGAGCAGCGCCAGGCGCTCCTTGAAGCTGGCACGGAAATCCAGCTCACCGGCCATGGCGCGCTCGGTAATTTCAGACACTTGCTCGCCCACACCGGCAGCCTTGGCCAGCTCGTCGATGACTTCGGCTTCAATCAGCGTGGAGTCCATGTCGAACACCGCCAAGCGGCGGTTGCGGCGGAACAGCGAGTCTTCCTGGAAGGCGATGTCGACATTCAGCTCCTGAGCCACGCTCAAGAACTCGGCGCGCAGGGCTTGCGGATCCGCCGGTTCGCCGCGCACGGAAAACTCGATACATCCCTTGCCCTTGTCGGCTGGCGTATCAAGCGGCATGCGACCCGACAAACGGTCGATATGATCAATATTCAAACCGTACTGGGCGGTAATCGAGCTGACGCGCTGCAATTGCTCGGCGGTGACTTTGCGAGTCAGCAGCGTGACGATGTGGCGTTTTTTGCCCTGGCCTTCCACCCAATGCTGGTAATCGGCTTCGGACACCGGCGTGAAACGCACCTGCTGATCGAGCTTATACGCCGTAAACAGGATGTCCTTGAGCACCGAAGAAGCCTGTTCGGTATTCGGGATTTCCACGAGGATGCCGAACGAGAGGGTGTCGTGGATCACCGCCTGGCCGATGTCGAGAATGTTCACACCACCCTGGGCCAGCACACCGGTAATGGCTGCGGTGAGACCCGGTCGGTCAACACCTGTGATGTTTATCAGGACAATTTCGCGCAAAGCGCACCCCCAGGCTGGAAAAAAACCGCATTCTACCCACTTTCAGTGACCATCGGGCACAGCCAGCGCTTTGCCGGTCCCAGGCCTGTCGCTATACTGCGCGTCAACTTCACGGACTAAAGAGCCGAGCTCAAGTGAACCGGCCTACGCCAGTAAAAACCGATAACTTCTTCCTGCTGATCTTCCGGGCACTGCGCCACCGCCGTGTACCGATCGCATTACGCATCGCCAGCCATAACGTGATCCTGGTCGCTCTGGCCCTGGTGATCTATGCCTGCGTGATGGGCTTGCAGTTCAAGCAGGCCATGCACGAGCAAGCCGACGCCCTGGGCGAGAGCCTGACCACTCAGACCGCCACGTCGGCGACTGAGCTGCTGGTGTCCAACGACATTCTCAGCCTCAACGTGCTGCTCAACAACCTGACCAAGAACCCGTTGGTGGCCCACGCCGCGATTTACAGCGTGGACAACCGGATCATGGCCGAAGCCGGGCAACGCCCGAAAAACGGCCTGCTGGGTGAAGCCGAAGGTTTGTATTCGAGCAACATCACGTTTCAGGATGTGAAGGCCGGCCAACTGCGCATCAGCCTGGACATGCAGCAATTCCAGCAGCCGATGACCATCAGCCTGCAAAGCATGGGCATCCTCAGCGCGATCCTGTTGGCATTGGCCCTGGCCTTGAGCTTGCGCCTGGGGCGGCATATCTCCACGCCGCTGATGCAGTTGCGCATCTGGCTGCGCGATATTGACGAGCACACCCCGGCCACTGATCGCCAGGATGAGATCGGCGACCTCGCCCGCCAGCTTCACGCCAGCTTCGCGCCCGAGCCGGTAGTGCCCGAGGTCGAGCCCGAACCCGAGTACGACGACACCGATTACGACGACGAACCCGAGTTTGAAGTGCGCGACCTGCGTGATCCAGGCTTTGACGAAAGTGCGCCGGTGGCAGGCCTCAAGCCCGCGCCCCGCCAGGTCATCAAGGCGGAGGAAGATGAACTGGATGACGAAGACCCGTTCTCCGACCTGCGCGATACCTCGGCCGCCACCCCAGCCGTCGTGCCTAAGCCTGCGCCGGTGAAGAACACCGAGCCCCAGCACAGCGCCGTATTGGCCGTGCAACTGGGCGCCCAGGACCAACTGCGCCGCCTGCCCCGCGCCCGCCTGACGGAATTGCTGGAACGCTACCGCGACTGCCTGGATCAGGCCGCCTCGCTGTATCAGAGCGAACTGCACACCCTGAACGACGGCAGCACGCTGATGCTGTTCCACAGCGAAGACAGCGGCGAAGATTACCTGACCAATGCTATTTGCTGCGGCGAGTTGTTGCGCGCCCTGGGCCATGCCCTGCAGATCGAAGTGGCCGACAGCGGCATCACCTTGCAACTGCAGCTTGGTTTGACCGTGGGCGATGATCTGTTTGGCATGAGCCAGATCGACCTGCTGCTGACTGAAATCGCCCAGGATGCGCTGGCCTTGTCGCAACACAGCCGCAACCTGCTGCTGGTGGAGCGCAAGATCAGCGAAGACGCGTTGATTCGCCAACGCGCGCGTATCCGCCCGATTGCCAGCCCTGAAGGCGCCAGCTGTGTGGAACGCTTGATGGAGCCGTATCCGTCGATGCTGGAGCGGCAGTTGGCGCGGATGCATGAGACCCGTACCAAGTCCTGAAGACACCGCCCAGCCCACTGAGAAGTGGGCTCGTGAGGGAGCGGGCTTGCTCGCGAAGGCGGCGTGTCAGTGGCCAGGCTTATCGACTGATCCAACGCATTCGCGGGCAAGCCCGCTCCCACATTAATCTGCAGCGCAACTCAAATCCCGGACAAACAAAAAAGGCCTGCTGAATAAGCGGGCCTTTTGTTTGTCTGCGATTCAGATCAGAACCTGAACACTTCCATGTCCGTACGAATCGGCGTAGCCATCGGCATCTTCGGCTTTTCCGGCGCTGCGGGCTTGGCCTGAGCCGGGGCTTGCTTGCGCGGTGCCTCGGCAACCGGCGGCTGGTTGGCCAATGGCTTGAGCGCCACCGACAACTGCTGCGCCAGATGCTGCAACAACACGCCCTGGGCCTGGACCTGGGACGCGGTGGTGCCGCTGTGTTCTTCCTGCAAATGCACGATGCGGTTATCGCGCACCTGGCCACGGCGGTCGATCAGACGCCACTGCGCGTCGAGGATGGCCGGCTGCGAGGCGCCCGAGTCAAGCCGCGTAATGGTCAGTAACACCTGCACATCCGGAGTAAAGCCGGTTGGCGCAGGCGCGAGCACCACACGCTGACTGTCCAGATGACCGGCCACTTGGCGCAACATCAACTGGTTGATGTCGGACGACAAACTGCCCGCCCAACGGCCGTCAGTGGAACCTTGCAGGCTGCCGTCGTTCTGACGTTGCAGCAGGGTTTCGCGTTGCAGGTAATCGGCAACGACTACCGGGCCAAGCAATACGGCCATGCCAGCGGTTTGCGCTGGCTGAGCTGGACTTCCGCTGTCCAGCTGGTACAGCGACACCGGCTGGTGCGTGCTGCAACCCGCCAGCCCCAAAAGGCCAGCGAGCATCAAAAATAAAGGAAGGCGTGGAGCAGTCATCATCCCATCCAGGTGGCTGCCACAAGGCGAACCACAATGTAATACTAAAAATAACCTAAACACGCTCGGCCACGCCGGCGCTGGAAAGGCCATATCATCCGTGAATATGCGCCATGACTCCAGCGCGAAAGCGTCGATCTACGCGTTAAATCGTAGATCGAGGGCTCTAATACGCCTTAAACCGGCGTTTCGACCAACAAAGCATCCACTCGCTGGAAGCCCCGCGGCAGTTTGTTACCGCGCCGCCCACGCTCACCCTTGTAATGTTCCAGGTCGTCAGCACGCAGCGACAGCGTGCGTTTGCCAGCCTGAAGTACCAGGGTTGAGCCTTCCGGGATCACCGCAATGTCGGTCACGTACTCTTCGCGACTGGCCACCCGCTCCCCTGGAATCCCAATAATCTTGTTGCCCTTGCCTTTACCCAGCTGCGGCAAGTCACTGATCTTGAACACCAGCAGACGCCCTTCGGTGGTCACCGACGCCAGCCAGTTGCTCTCGCGGTCTTCCACTGTGCGCGGCAGGATCACCTTGGCGTTGTTGGGCAAGCTCAGCAACGCCTTGCCCGCCTTGTTCTTGGCCTGCAGGTCTTCACCCTTGACCACAAAACCGTAACCCGCGTCGGACGCGATCACATACAGCGAATCATCATCGGGCAGCAGCACGCATTCGAAACTCGCCCCCGGTGGCGGTGTGAGTCGCCCGGTCAGCGGCTCGCCCTGGCCACGCGCTGAAGGCAACGTGTGCGCCGGCACCGAGTAACTGCGCCCGGTGGAATCGATAAACACTGCAAATTGGTTGGAACGCCCGGCAGCCGCGGTCTTGAAGCCATCACCGGCCTTGTACGAGAGGCCAGTAGCGTCAATATCATGCCCTTTGGCGGAGCGAACCCAACCCTTTTCCGACAGAACGACGGTAATTTTCTCGTTAGGCAACAGCTCGGTTTCTGTCAGAGCTTTCGCTTCTGCGCGCTCGACGATTGGCGAGCGACGGTCATCACCATAGGTTTCGGCATCTTTGATCAGTTCGCTGCGCACCAGCTTCTTGAGCTTGGCTTCGCTGCCCAGCAGCGCTTGCAGCTTGGCTTGTTCCTTGAGCAATGCATCCTGCTCGTCGCGCAACTTCATCTCTTCCAGGCGCGCCAACTGACGCAGGCGGGTGTCGAGAATGTAGTCGGCCTGGATCTCGCTCAGCTCGAAGCGCGCGATCAGCTCGGCTTTCGGGTGCTCGGCGGTACGAATGATGTGGATCACTTCGTCCAGGTTGAGATAAGCAATCAGCAAGCCGTCCAACAGGTGCAAGCGACGCTCGACCTTGTCGAGGCGAAATTGCAGGCGGCGGCGCACGGTTTGTATGCGGAACTCCAGCCACTCCACCAGCAAGTTGCGCAGGTTTTTCAGCTGCGGCTTGCCGTCCAGGCCGATGATGTTGACGTTGACCCGGTAGCTCGACTCCAAGTCGGTACTGGCAAACAGGTGCTGCATCAGCACCTCGTGGTCGACCCGGCTGTTGGTCGGGATGATCACGATGCGGCATGGGTTCTCGTGGTCGGACTCGTCACGCAGGTCAGCCACTTGCGGCAGTTTCGACGGTTTGGCCTGCATCAGCGCGGCGATCTGTTCCAGCACCTTGGCGCCGGACACCTGGTGCGGCAGCGCGGTGACAATAATGTCGCCGTCTTCGATGTGGTACACGGCGCGCATGCGCACCGAGCCCTTGCCGGTTTCGTACATTTTCAGCAGGTCGGCGCGCGGCGTGATGATTTCCGCTTCGGTCGGGTAGTCCGGGCCCTGGATATGTTCGCAGAGCTGCTCGACCGTGGCCTTGGGTTCATCCAGCAAGCGTACGCAAGCGGTGGCCACTTCGCGCAGGTTATGCGGCGGCACGTCGGTGGCCATGCCGACCGCGATGCCGGTGGTGCCATTGAGCAGGATATTCGGCAAACGTGCCGGCAACACCAAGGGTTCGTCCAGGGTGCCGTCGAAGTTCGGGCCCCAGTTCGCGGTACCCTGGCCCAACTCGCTGAGCAGCACTTCGGAGTAACGCGACAGGCGTGCCTCGGTGTATCGCATGGCGGCGAAGGACTTGGGATCATCCGGCGCACCCCAGTTACCCTGGCCGTCTACCAGCGTGTAGCGGTAGCTGAACGGCTGGGCCATCAGCACCATGGCTTCGTAGCACGCCGAGTCGCCGTGCGGGTGGAACTTGCCGAGCACGTCACCGACGGTACGCGCCGACTTCTTGTGCTTGGAATCAGCGTCCAGCCCCAACTCACTCATGGCGTAGATGATGCGCCGTTGTACCGGTTTCAGGCCGTCGCCGATATGCGGCAAGGCACGGTCCATGATCACGTACATGGAGTAGTTGAGGTAGGCATTTTCGGTGAAGTCAGCCAGCGACCGGCGTTCTACGCCATCTAAGCTGTCTGCGAGGATGTCACTCATGCGGGCCTCATCATTGTTTGGTCTGGCGCAGCAGCAATGTGCCGCTGCGCTGGGTAAATTCAAGTTGTTTCAATGCGCTCATGCCCAGCAGCACCTGTTCCCCGTCCAAGCCCGGCGCCACGATCGCGCGGACGTCCTGCAGGACGATATCGCCCAGCTTCAGGCGGTCAAGGTGGGTGCGGTAGCCCTGAACACGGCCGTTGGCGGTGCTCAAGGTCACCGGCAGGCCACGTTTAAGCCCGAGGCGGTCGGCTAATTCGGCCGGCACCGCCACATCGGTCGCGCCGGTATCGAGCATAAACTCCACCGGCTGACCATTGATCTGGCCACTGGCAACAAAATGCCCTTGGCCGTTGCCCAGCAATTTCACCTCGATGTACCCCTCGTGTTGCTGCGAGGTCACCACCGCATTGGGATTTTCCTGACGTGCTTCCCACTGCCCAAAAAACCGTGTGGCCAAAAACAGCCCGGCGCCCCATGCCACAAACATCAGCACACGTCCGGCGCGCTTGCCAGGCGGCTGCCCGCTCATGGCTGGGCGCTCCAGCCGCCGGCAGGCGCGGCGAAACGATAGACCACAGGGCGTTTTTCACCATCGGCACGCGGGCCAAAATTGTTGTCGATCCCCAGCCAGGCGCCGTCTGCATCCACCACCAGGGCTTCGGCCAGACCGTAGGGCTGGGCATAGCGCCGTTTCGGCATCAGGGTTTCGTCGGCAAACGACCAGCACAGCTCGACTTTGGCGGTGACCGCATCGCGCCGGCAAATCTGAAACGCATTGCGCTCCAGGGTAAACAGCTTGCCGTCAAACAGCGCCAGGTCGGCAAAATCCTTGGACACAGCCTTGGCGTTGGTGAACTGCGCCGGTTGCACTTCCTGGCCAGCCTCGCTCAACAACACACAGGGACCGTCACAGTCCCATACGCTCTGCCCGCGCTTGATCGAGATTAAGCCACGCCGCTCACGCTCGGCCGCCAGCCAAATCTGATTACCAGCAGGATTCACCGCCAGGCCTTCGAACAAAGCGTTGAAGTGCAGCAACATGCCACTGGCGCGGGCTTCACGCACCATGCCAGGGGCGATTTTCAACCATTCAGGGGCGCCCGCCATCGGCACTTGCAGCACCGCAGCGTGGGCTTCGCTGACAATGTAGCGGTTGCCGGCGGCATCGCAGGTAATGCCTTCAAAATCCAGGTCGCCACCGCGGATGAACGACGCCGCCTTGGTGCGCGAGCGCAACCCCCAGGGCAACCCGGACTCGGGCACCGGCGGCACGTCAATTTTCACGGTTTCGGCCTGCCAGGTCGGCGCACTGATGTCGAGCCGGTAAATCTGGTCGTCATCGCGATCGGACACCGTCCACAGCTCCTGGCCACATACCGCCAGGCCCGAGAGGTTACCGCCGCGCATGCCGTCCACCGGATGCTCGGATATCAGCTTTAGCTCAGCCACGGGCTCGGCGACCACTTGGGCCGCCGCCAACCCGCTCAACATCAGGATCGCCAGGGCGAAACCTGTGCGCATCAGCCCAGAACCTCGGCCAGGTTGCCTTTGGACTCCAGCCAGGCCTTGCGATCCGGTGCACGTTTTTTCGCCAGCAACATGTCCATCATTTCCGAGGTGCCGGCGAAGTCTTCCAGGGTCAACTGCACCAGGCGCCGCGTGTTCGGGTCCATGGTGGTTTCGCGCAGCTGCGGTGGGTTCATCTCACCCAGGCCTTTGAATCGCGTGACCTGTGGCTTGCCGCGTTTCTTCTCGGCGACCAGGCGGTCGAGGATGCCATCGCGCTCGGCTTCGTCGAGCGCGTAGAAAATCTCTTTGCCCAAATCGATACGGTACAGCGGCGGCATGGCAACGTAGACGTGACCGGCATCCACCAATGGGCGGAAGTGCTGGACGAACAGCGCGCACAGCAGCGTGGCGATGTGCAAACCGTCGGAGTCGGCGTCGGCGAGGATACAGATCTTGCCGTAGCGCAGCTGGCTCATGTCTGCCGCGCCCGGGTCGACGCCGATGGCTACGGCGATGTTGTGCACCTCTTGGCTGGCGAGGACTTCGCTGCCATCGACTTCCCAGGTGTTGAGGATCTTGCCGCGCAACGGCAGGATCGCCTGGAACTCCTTGTCTCGCGCTTGCTTGGCAGAACCGCCGGCGGAGTCACCTTCGACCAGAAACAGCTCGGAACGCATCGGGTCTTGCCCGGCGCAATCGGCCAGCTTGCCCGGCAGTGCCGGCCCTTGGGTAATGCGCTTGCGCTCGACCTTTTTGCTGGCCTTCAAACGGCGGCCGGCGTTATTGATCGCCAACTCCGCCAGGGCCAGGCCCAGCTCCGGGTGCTCGTTGAGCCACAGGCTGAACGCATCTTTGACCACGCCGGAGACAAACGCCGCCGCTTCACGCGACGACAGGCGTTCCTTGGTCTGACCGGAGAATTGCGGCTCCTGCATCTTCATCGACAGCACGAACGCGATGCGCTCCCACACGTCTTCCGGCGCCAGCTTCACGCCACGTGGCAACAGGCTGCGGTATTCGCAGAATTCGCGCATGGCGTCCAGCAAACCCTGGCGCAAACCGTTGACGTGGGTGCCGCCCTGGGCGGTGGGGATCAGGTTGACGTAGCTTTCCTGCACGCTGTCGCCGCCTTCAGGCAACCACAGCAGCGCCCAGTCAACGGCTTCTTTATTACCGGCCAGGCTGCCGCAGAACGGCTCGTTGGGCAGGCGTTCGAAGTCGCTGACAGAGTCTTCGAGGTAGGAACGCAGGCCGTCTTCGTAATGCCACTCGACCTTCTCGCCGGTGCCTTTGTCTTCAAAGCTGACCAGCAAACCCGGGCACAGAACGGCCTTGGCCTTGAGCACATGCTTGAGGCGGCTGATGGAGAATTTGGGTGAATCGAAGTATTTCGGGTCCGGCGCGAAGTACACGCTGGTGCCGGTGTTGCGCTTGCCAACGCTGCCGATCACTTCCAGGTCGGTGGCTTTGTAGCCATCGGCGAAGGTCATCTGGTACTCGTTACCGTCGCGCTTGACCTTGACCCTGACCTGCGTGGACAGGGCGTTGACCACGGAAATACCCACACCGTGCAAGCCACCGGAAAACTGGTAGTTCTTGTTGGAGAACTTGCCGCCGGCGTGCAGCTTGGTGAGGATCAGCTCGACGCCCGACACCCCCTCTTCGGGGTGGATGTCCACCGGCATGCCGCGACCATCGTCGGACACTTCCAGGGAATGGTCGGCGTGCAAGATGACTTGTACCGACTTGGCATGCCCCGCCAAGGCTTCGTCGACGCTGTTGTCGATGACTTCCTGGGCAAGGTGGTTCGGCCGGCTGGTGTCGGTGTACATGCCTGGGCGTTTACGCACCGGGTCGAGGCCCGAGAGGACTTCGATGGCGTCGGCGTTATAAGAGCTAGCGCTGGGAGTGGCCATGGGGTCTCGTCGTGAGTCGTTCGATTAAAAAGTAACCTGCGGCTTTACAGGGCTGCAAAGTCGAAGGATTGATACTGATCTGCACCAATGCCGGCAAAGCTCAACATCGCCGGCAGTTGCTGGGCGAACCCTTGGTAGCCATGGTCGCCACCGGCCTGGATGCGCAAGGCACAGGCCCGGTAATACTGTTGGGCGAGGCGATAATCCAGGGTTTCATCCCCGGTCTGCAACCACACCTGATAACGCGCGGCGTCCTGCGGGGCTGGCACTTCCAGTTCGGCCAGGGCCGAGACGTGGTCGTGGGTCAGCTCCCAGGTTTCATCGGTGTAGAGGTTCTTCTGGGTCCCCAGGTAACCGTCAAACATCCGATGCGGGCTGACCGCCGGGTTGACCAGCAGCGCCTTGAGGCCATGGCGTTCGGCAAGATGGGTTGCATAGTAGCCGCCGAGTGAGCTGCCGACCAGCAGCGGCCGACCCAGCTGCGCAATCGCTTCTTCCAATTGAACAATTGCCTTGCGCGGGTGGTGATGCAGGGCCGGCACGCGCAATTGGTCGGCCAGGCCGAGGCTGTCCATCACGGTCATCAACTGACTGGCCTTGTTGGAGGCCGGCGCACTGTTGAAACCGTGGATATACAAGATCGAAGCAGACATGCCGGGCTCTCCGTGCGTCAGCCAAAGAGGCGCAGTTTACAGGGATCGGGGTGGTGTGTGAGTACCCTGTCGTCCAGCTACCGCACAACCCATGTGGGAGCGGGCTTGCTCGCGAATACGGCGCGTCAGTCAGTACAGCTGGCGACTGATACACCGCCTTCGCGAGCAAGCCCGCTCCCACATTTTTGATCAGTGTTTGCAGCGGTTAGTAGCCGTTGCTGCCGTAATCGATGGTAAACGCGAAACCTTCGACCCGCTCTACGCCGGTCTCCAACCGCCCGTCGGCGTGCAGGCGCAGCCAGCGGTAACCCGGCGCTTGCTCGCTGACCTTGAAGTCTTCGCTACCCGGCGCGAACTGAATGCAGGTAGACGGCGACGCCAGCAAGCGCACGCCGTTGCGATCGCGGTCGATTTCCTGATGCACATGGCCCCAGAGCAGCGCCTTGACCTGCGGAAAGCGGTCGAGCACCGCAAACAAAGCCTCCGGGTTGCGCAGGCCGATGGGCTCCATCCACGCACAGCCAATGGGCACCGGATGATGGTGAAAACACACCAGATGATGACGGGAAGGCGCCACGCTCAAGGCCTGGGCAAGCAATTGCAGTTGCTGATCTTGCAAGTAACCGGGCACCGAGCCTGGAACAGCCGAATCCAGCAAGGTGACGCGCCAGTTGCCGATGTCGACGACCGGCTCCAGCAAATCACTGTGTTCGGCGGCGTGGGCCATGATCTGCGGCTCGTCGTGATTGCCGGGAATCCAGCGCGCCGGAGCGTCGATCTGTCGGGTCAGGTCGCGAAACTGTTGATAGGACTCAAGCGTGCCGTCCTGGGACAGGTCGCCGGTGGCCAGCAGCAAATCGATCTGCGGCTGTTGCGAGCGCACCAACCCGATCACTCGCTGCAGGCTTTCGCGGGTGTTCATGCCCAGCAGCGCGCCGTCGGCCTCGGCATACAGGTGGCTGTCGGACAGCTGCACCAGCAGCGCTGGCGCGTCAGGGTTCACGGTGGATACGCTCGGCAAGGCGCTCTCCCAAGGCAATCACAGAAAAGGACATATGGGCGATTATGCTAGGGCAGGACGCAAAGAGGAAAGACGCAGTTCACATCTACCGCACGACTTCAAACTCATGGCCCAGGGCCAGGCAGTGGCTCAGCCATTCACCGAGGAACACATTGAGCTGTGCTTTCTCATCGGGTTGGTGCATGAACACGTTCGGGTAAGGATAGATGCTGCGAAAGCGTCGTGCATGTTCGGCGCTGATCACTTCGGCCATGCGCGCATCGTGGTAGACCTGCACCTCCAACTGCGGCACCGGCAGCCACGGCAGGCTGTGCTCCTGGCGCACGCGCAGGGTGGTGGTGTACGGGCAGTTGACGATGACTTCAAGGGTCAGCACGCCAAGCATCTGGTCGCCGTGGGTCACGGCAATACGCCGTGCCTCGGGGGTGTGGCGCATGTCGGGCAGCAAGCGCATCAGCCGCGCATAGTTGGCCTCGCAGGCGGCTTGCAACCCGATCAAGTCAACGCGATATCGTTCCCGTGCCTTTACTGCCATAACCCCCTCACTTCCGCGCGATTAAGCGCAAGCCATTGCAGGGCGATAATGCTGGCTGCGTTGGAAATTTTGCCGTCACGCACCGCTTGCAAGGCATCTTCAAAGGCCCAGGTGGTGACGCGGATATCTTCTGCCTCTTCTTCCAGTCCATGGACGCCACCGGCCCCGGCGCTGTCGCAACGGCCCAGGTACAAGTGGACAAATTCGGTACTGCCACCGGGCGATGGGAAATACTGGGTGATTGGCCACAGCGCAGAGAATGTCAGCCCAGCTTCCTCCTCGGCTTCTCGGTGTGCAACCTCCTCCGGCGCTTCATCCTTGTCGATCAGGCCGGCAACCATTTCTATCAGCCACGGGTTGTCGGTACGGCCCATGGCGCCCACGCGGAATTGCTCGATCAGCACCACTTCATCGCGCTGCGGGTCATAAGGCAACACGCACACCGCGTCGTGCCGAACAAAGACTTCACGGTTGATCACCCGGCTCATGCCGCCGTCGAATTTCTCGTGGCGCAGCTGCACGCGATCAAGCTTGTAGAAGCCCTTGTAGGCATTGTCGCGCTGAACAATCTCGATTTTGTTCGGCGTCGATTTGGCAATGTCCGTCATATTCTTCCTCGTTTACGCGGGTGCAATTCGCGCCATCCTAACGCGCCCTTGCCACTTGATGCAGCCCCTTTCCAGTTGCCGGGATAGACGGCGGAGGTCAAACTCACTCTAATCAGCTTAGTGGCGAACTGACGGCTCTGTTCGCAGTCGAAGCGCTACTCTTTTTCGCTTTCCATCGATTTCCGAAGGACGCACATGTCGCTTTTAAAAATCGCCTCCGTGGCTTGTATTGCCTTGACCCTGGGTGCCTGCCAGAGCCTGTTCCAGCCCAGCTACCTGAAGCCGCTGGACACCAAATCGGACGCCTCCGAACAGATCAAACCCGGCTGCGGCAGCCCTGACTGCCCGCTGGTGAACATTGATACCGTGCACTTCCCCAGCGAGCCGCAGCTCGACACGATTGTGGAGCAACGCCTGCTGCAAATGACCCGCACCACGCCCGGCGCCAGCGTGCCGCCGACGCTGAATGCCTACCGGGACAAGTTCCTGCGCGAATCGCCGGACCGTAACAGCATGTACTTGCAGGCCAAGGTACGTGACCAGCATGACGGACTGGTGATCATTGAAGTTTCGAGCTACCTGGACACCGGAGCCGCCCACGGTGAGCCCGGCCGTGGTTTCATCAACTATTCACGCCTGCAGCACAAAGAGCTGAGCCTGACCGACATGCTGCTGCCGGGCCAGGAACAGGCGTTCTGGAACACCGCGAAAGTCGCCCACAACAGCTGGCTGATCAATTCGCAGATGGACCGCGACCCGGAGTTCGTCAAGAACTGGCCGTTCCAGAAAACCCCGAACGTGGCCTTGACCAGCGACGGTGTGGTGCTCAAGTACAACGTGGCCACCATCGGCCCTTACGCATTGGGGCTGATCGAAATGACCATCCCCTATGCGCGTCTGACGGGCGTGCTCAAGCCTGAACTGATGCCCGCGCGCCACTGAAGACCCGGCCCAATATCAACTGCAACAGCCCTGCCAGCACCAGTGCCGGCAGGGTCGCGCCGATATCCGGATACAGGTTGGCCAGCACGTGATACGTGGCAATGCCACCCAGCCAGGCCACCAGCGCCGCCCAGTGCAGGTTGCCAACTGAACCCTGGCCACGGCGACGCAGGATAAAGTGATCCACCAGCACCACGCCGAACAGCGGCGCGAACACCGAGCCGATCAGCAACAGGAAGTTCTGGTATTGCGCCAACGGCGCGAAGCAGGCGATCAGCGTGCAGATAACGCCGATGGCCAACGCCAGGTGTTCGACCTTCCAACGCAGCAAAATCCCGCTGGAGACTGCCGCCGAGTGAATATCGGCAAAGGCGTTTTCCGACTCGTCCAACAGGATCAGCAACAGCGGAATGCCCAGACCTGCACCGGCCAGCGCCAGCAACAGCGCATTCACCTCACCACTGGGCGCAAACGCCAGGGTATAGGCCACCCCCAAACTCATCAGCCAGAAATTGCCGATAAAAAAGCCCAGCGCCGTGCCGCCGAATACATTTTTTGCGCGTTTGCCGAAGCGCGAGTAATCGGCAATCAACGGCAGCCACGACAGCGGCATGGCGATGGCGATATCGAAACCCACCGCGAACGGCATCGAGCCGTCACCGGGTGTTGCCCACAACGCGGCGAGGTCGGCCTTGGCGAACAGGTTCCAGGTCAGCCACAGGCAGGCGGCCAGCAGCAGCCAGATGCCCCACTTGCGCAGGATCTGGCGCACAAAAGTCAGCGGGCCACTGACGGCCAGTAACGTCGCCAAACCACCGAAAAACAGCGTCCACAGCAAAGGACTCGCCAGCAGGCTACCCTCGCTGAATGCTCGCGTGCCCAGCAAACTGGCGGCATCGCGCATCACGATGATTTCGAATGAGCCCCAGCCGACCAGCTGCAGCAGGTTCAGCAATGCCGGCAGGCTGGCGCCCTTGGCGCCGAGACTGAGTTTGAGCGCGGCCATGGCGGACAGGCCAGTGTCGCTGCCGATCACGCCGACGGCGGCCAGCAACAGCACGCCCACCAGCGTGCCGAGAAAAATCGCCAACAGCGAACCGGACAAGCCCAGGCCCGGAGCGAGCAACGCGCCGGTTTGCAGGACCATCAGGCCGATGCCGAGGGAAAACCACAGGGAAAACAGGTCGCGGGCGCCGAAGACGCGTTTGTCGCTCGGCACCGCGATATCAGGGGAGTAGGTACTCGGTTGAATGCTCAAGGGTGTTATCTCTGAGGGACATGTGTTGTTTGAGAGATTGCATTCGCGGGCAAGCCCGCTCCCACATTCGACCGCATTCCAAAGGTGGAACCCGATCAATGTGGGAGCCGGGCTTGCCCGCGAAGAGGCCCTTACAGGCGCCCGCAACCCCGGATCAGACCTTTCTTGTACAGCTGACTGCCTCCCACATTCGACCGCATTCCAAAGGTGGAACCCGGTCAAATGTGGGAGCGGGCTTGCCCGCGAAGAGGCCCATACAGGCGCCCGCAACCCCGGATCAGACCTTTTTGTACAGCTGACCGCCTCCCACATCCGACCGCACTCCAAAGGTGGAACCCGATCAATGTGGGAGCGGGCTTGCCCGCGAAGAGGCCCTTACAGGCGCCCGCAACCCCGGATCAGACCTTTTTGTACAACTGACTCCCTCCCACATTCGACCGCACTCCAAAGGTGGAACCCGATCAATGTGGGAGCCGGGCTTGCCCGCGAAGAGGCCCTTACAGGCGCCCGCAATCCCGGATCAGACCTTGTTGTACAGCTGACTACCTCCCACATTCGACTGCATTCCAAAGGTGAAACCCGATCAATGTGGGAGCGGGCTTGCCCGCGAAGAGGCCCTTACAGGCGCCCGCAATCCCGGATCAGACCTTTTTTGTACAGCTGACTGCCTCCCACATCCGACCGCATTCCAAAGGCGGAACCCGATCAAATGTGGGAGCCGGGCTTGCCCGCGATGACGGCAGTGCAGGCACCACCGTCTCTGGATCAGACCTTTTTGTACAGCTGACTGCCTTCCTGCTTGAACCGCTCCGCCTGCTCGGCCAAGCCCTTGGCCACGTCCACATCCACCGCTTCAATGCGCTGGTTGGCGGCGTACTCACGCACTTCCTGGGTGATCTTCATCGAGCAGAATTTCGGCCCGCACATCGAGCAGAAGTGCGCGACCTTGGCCGAGTCTTTCGGCAAGGTTTCGTCGTGATACGAGCGCGCGGTGTCCGGGTCCAGGCCGAGGTTGAACTGGTCTTCCCAGCGGAACTCGAACCGCGCCTTGCTCAAGGCGTTATCGCGGATCTGCGCCCCCGGATGGCCCTTGGCCAAATCCGCAGCATGCGCCGCGATCTTGTAGGTGATGATCCCGGTCTTCACGTCATCCTTGTTCGGCAGGCCCAAGTGTTCCTTGGGCGTGACATAGCAAAGCATCGCGCAACCGAACCAGCCGATCATCGCCGCGCCGATGCCCGAGGTGATGTGGTCGTAGCCTGGTGCAATGTCTGTAGTCAGCGGGCCGAGGGTGTAGAACGGCGCCTCGTCGCAGCACTCGAGCTGCTTGTCCATGTTCTCTTTGATCAGTTGCATCGGCACGTGGCCGGGGCCTTCGATCATGGTTTGCACGTCGTGCTTCCAGGCGATCTTGGTCAGTTCGCCCAATGTCTCCAGCTCACCGAATTGCGCAGCGTCGTTGGCGTCGGCAATCGAGCCAGGACGCAGGCCGTCGCCAAGGGAGAAGCTGACGTCATAGGCCTTCATGATTTCGCAGATTTCGTCGAAATGCGTGTAGGTGAAGTTCTCTTTGTGGTGCGCCAGGCACCACTTGGCCATGATCGAACCGCCACGCGAGACGATGCCGGTGACGCGCTTGGCCGTCAGCGGTACGTAGCGCAGCAGCACGCCGGCGTGGATGGTGAAGTAGTCGACGCCCTGCTCGGCCTGTTCGATCAGGGTGTCGCGGAACAGCTCCCAGGTCAGGTCTTCAGCGGCGCCGCCGACTTTTTCCAGGGCCTGGTAGATCGGCACGGTACCGATCGGCACCGGCGAGTTGCGGATGATCCATTCGCGGGTTTCGTGGATGTGTTTGCCGGTGGACAAGTCCATGACGGTGTCCGAACCCCAGCGAATGCCCCAGGTCAGTTTCGCCACTTCTTCTTCGATGGACGAACCCAAGGCGCTGTTGCCGATATTGCCGTTGATCTTCACCAGGAAGTTACGGCCGATGATCATCGGTTCCAGTTCGGTGTGGTTGATGTTGGCCGGGATGATCGCGCGGCCACGGGCGATTTCTTCGCGCACAAATTCGGGGGTGATGATTTTCGGCACGCTGGCGCCGAAGCTGTGGCCGGCGTGTTGCTGATCGAGCAGGCCGCTGGCGCGGGCTTCTTCAAGCTTCATGTTTTCGCGGATGGCGACGTATTCCATCTCGGCGGTGATGATGCCTTTGCGCGCGTAGTGCATCTGCGTGACGTTGGCGCCGGCCTTCGCGCGGCGCGGGTTCTTCACGTGGGCAAAACGCAACGCGGTGAGTTCGGCGTCGCTCAGGCGCTGTTGGCCGAAGTGCGAGCTCAAGCCCGACAGGCGCTCGGTGTCGCCACGCGACTCGATCCACGGCGAGCGCACATCGCCCAGGCCTTTGCGCACGTCGATGATCACATTCGGGTCGGTGTACGGGCCGGAGGTGTCGTAGACCACCACGGGCGCGTTGATTTCGCCGCCGAAGTCGGTGGGGGTCACGTCCAGGCTGACCTCGCGCATCGGCACACGAATGTCCGGACGCGTGCCTTGCACGTAGATTTTTTGCGAGCGGGTAAACGGCTGCACGGAGCCGGAGTCGACCTTGGCCGATTCACTCAAGTGCACGGTGTTTTTCAGTTTTGTACTTTTTATATCTGTGCTCATCACGGGCTCTCCAACTATCCAGGCGGTGGATTTTTGTCGGAGCGAACCTGTGACGGATGGACGCACTGAAACCAGTGCTGTGCAAGGCACGAGGGCTGTTCGATTGTCGAACAACATCCCGGACGAAGCACAAGAGGACTCGCCGGGTGACGAGAAATCTTGTTCCCTACGCAGGCGCTAACCTGATCAGGTTCAACGGGATCCGGTATTTACCGATCTCAGCCTTCCAACAAGGCACCCCGACAAGAACGCGGCCAGTCTAGACCATGCCGTGGGCAAATTGCCAATGGCGGTGCATTCAGCGTGATGAATGGCGTGATTGCGGGATTGTTGCGCCGAGTCAGCAACACTACACTCGGGTGCCGCCACAATGGCTTGACGCCAGAAATGGTCAGCCTTAGCCTTGGGCGCTAAATTATCGCCGTAATATTCACACTAGGGATCGCCTCATGCTGCGCAAACTCTCACTGGCTCTTGCCGTGTCTTGTGCGACCAATGGAATGGTCTGGGCAGCTGAAGCGCCCTTGTCCGCCAAAACCGATTTGGTCAGCGTCTACCAGGAAGCGGTGAACAACAACGCCGACCTGGCCGCCGCCCGCGCCCAATACGGCGCGCAGAAAGAAGTGGTGCCCCAGGCCCGTGCCGGCTTGCTGCCGAACCTGTCGGCCGGTGCCGACAGCAATAACGTGCGCACCCAGATCGACCAGCCGGCGGCCACCGCCAACCGTGATGCGCACTCCTGGCGCGCAACCTTGAGCCAGCCGCTGTTCCGTGCCGACCGCTGGTTCCAGCTGCAAGCCGCCGAAGCCGTCAACGAGCAGGCCTCGCTGCAGCTCTCGGCCACCGAACAGAACCTGATCCTGCAAAGCGCCGAGAATTACTTCGCCGTGCTGCGCGCCCAGGACAACCTGGCGTCGACCAAGGCTGAAGAAAATGCCTTCAAGCGCCAGCTCGATCAGTCCAACGAACGCTTTGACGTGGGCCTGTCGGACAAGACCGACGTGCTGCAATCCCAGGCCAGCTACGACACCGCCCGCGCCAACCGCATCGTCGCCCAGCGCCAGGTGGACGACGCGTTTGAAGCGCTGATCACCCTGACCAACCGCGAGTACAACGCGATCCAGGGCATCGTGCACACGCTGCCGGTGCTGCCACCGGCGCCGAATGACGCCAAGGCCTGGGTCGAAACGGCCGGCCGCCAGAACCTCAACCTGCTGGCCAGCAACTACGCGGTCACCGCCGCCGAAGAAACCCTGCGCCAGCGCAAGGCCGGCCACTTGCCGACCCTCGACGCCGTGGCGCAATACGAAAAGGGTGACAACGACGCGCTGGGTTTCAGCAACCCGAATCAACTGCCCATCCCTTACGGCGGTGATGTGTCGCAACGCACCATCGGCCTGCGCCTGAACATCCCGATCTACAGCGGCGGCCTCACCAGCTCGCAAGTGCGCGAATCCTATTCACGCCTCGACCAAAGCGAGCAACAACGCGAAGGCCTGCGCCGCCAAGTGGTGGAAAACACCCGCAACCTGCACCGCGCGGTGAACACCGACGTGGAACAGGTGCAGGCACGCCGCCAGTCGATCATCTCCAACCAGAGCGCGGTGGAAGCCACGGAAATCGGGTATCAGGTGGGCACGCGCAACATCGTCGACGTGCTGGATGCACAGCGCCAGCTCTACTCGTCCGTGCGCAACTACAACAACAGCCGCTACGACTACATCCTCGACAACCTGCGCTTGAAGCAGGCGGCGGGCACGCTCAGCCCCGGCGATTTGCAGGACCTGACGCGCTACCTCAAGGCTGACTACAACCCGGACAAGGACTTCCTGCCACCGGACCTGGCCAAGGCCGCTGCCGAACAGCTCAAGGCTCGCCCCGGTTACTGAGCACAGCACAAAACCAATGTGGGCGCTGGCTTGCCTGCGATAGCATCACCTCGGTCTACCTGATGGACCGAGGCGTTTGCATCGCAGGCAAGCCAGCTCCCACCTTTGGATCAGCGTTGAATCAGTCTGTCCAACCCATCCAGCAGGCGCTTCAGTGCGCCCTGGTTGGCCTGCATCACTGCCAGCCCCGCCTGCGCCATCTTGCGCGCATCCTGCGGCAGCTCGAACAGCTGCCGCACCGCCTCGGCCAAGCCCTCGGCGTCATCCACCTCCCGCAACGCCCCGGCCTCGCGCATCATTGCGCTGATTTCGAGGAAGTTGAACAGGTGCGGCCCCATGATCACAGGCTTGGCCAGCGCTGCCGGCTCCAGCGGGTTATGCCCGCCCGTCGGCACCAGGCTGCCGCCGACAAACGCGCTGTCGGCCAGGGCGTAGAGAAACAGCAACTCGCCCATGGTGTCGCCGAGCAGTACCGACGTTTGCGCCGTCACAGGCTCGCCACTGGAGCGGCGCACCGTGGTGAATCCTTGCTGCCCGCACAGCTCGAACATCGGGCCGAAGCGCTCCTGATGACGCGGCACCAGAATCAACAATGCATTGGGATAACTTTCGAGCAGCTGGCGATGCGCAGCCAGGACCACGTCGTCTTCGCCTTCATGGGTGCTGGCGGCGATCCACACCGGGCGTTCGCTGGCGCCCCATTGCTCGCGCAAGGCGGCAGCGCGCGCCGGCAGCTCGGGGTTGATGGTCAGGTCGAACTTGATCGAGCCGGTCACCTCGACGGTTTCCGGGCGCGCGCCCAGGCTCAGGAAGCGCTGGGCTTCGGTGTGTGTCTGCACGGCGAACAGGCTCATTTGCGCCAGCATCGGTGCGGTGAGCTTGGCGAATCGTGCGTAGCCCTTGGCCGAACGCGCCGACAACCGCGCATTGGCCAGCGCCACCGGAATACCGCGTTGGGCGCAGGCGTGAATATGGTTGGGCCACAACTCGGTTTCCATGATCACGGCGAGCTTAGGCTGCACGCGATCTAGAAAACGCTTGGCCGCGCACGGCAAGTCATACGGCAAGTAGCAATGCTGTACGCGCGGTTCATTGGCGAACAGCGCCTGGATGCGCTCGGAACCGGTGGGCGTCATGCAGGTGACGGTGATCGGCAGCGTCGGATGCCGCGCCATCAGCCCGCGAATCATCGGCGCGGCGGCGATGCTTTCACCTACCGATACCGCATGCACCCAGATCCCGCCCGGCTGCATCACCGGCAGGCCATAGGAGAACCGCTCGCCGACGCGCTTGGCGTAGGCCGGCGCCTTGCGCGCACGCAGCCACAGACGTAAAGCCACCAACGGCAGCGCCAGGTAAAACAGACAGCTGTAGAGAGTTCTATTCATGGCGGCGGAGTTTATCGGCTTTTTCAGTCGATCGCCTGCAAGCACTCGGCAAATCGTGCGGCCAGGAAGCGCGCTGCGGGACCGAGGTGCTCGTCACGGCGCCAGACCAGTTCCACCACCAGCGCGGGCGGTGTCCATTCGCTGTCCAGCTCAACCATTTGTTGTTGATAAGTCGGGTACTGCACGATGTGCCGCGGCAGCCAGGCCCAGCCCAGGCCACTCATCAGCCATTCGGCCAACACGTAAAAGCTGTCGGCGCGCCATACCAGTGGGCTGGCGGCTTCACTGCCGGGGTAGACGCTGGTCTGTGTCGACATCAACAGTTGGCGAAACTGCGCCAGATGCTGGCAGGTCACGTACGGTTGCTCGGCCAGCGGATGATTCACACCGCACACGGTGACCATTTCCACACTGCCCACCACCCGCCGCTCAAGCGCCTCAGGGATTTGGTCGTGGTAAAACAACAGGCCCAGGTCGGCCTTGCGTTCCACCAACTTGCGCGCCACATCGCCTTGAGCGGCGCTGGAAAGCTGCACCTCCAGCTGCGGGTATTGCCCGGCCAGCGCCTCAAGGCTGTCGAGTACCGGCTGGAACAGCATGGCCTCGTCCTGGGCCAGGCGCAGGCAGGCTTCCTCGCCACGGGTCAGTGACAGCGCGCGGCCATTGAGCCGTTCACACTGGCGCAATACCTCACGGGCTTCCTCCAGCAACACACTGCCGGCTTCGGTCAGGCGCGGCTGGCGGCCACTGCTACGCTCAAACAGGCTCAGCCCCAGGTCCGCTTCCAGCAGGGCGATACCGTTGCTCACCGCCGATTGCGCCTTGCGCTGGTCGCGGGCCACCGCCGAAAACGAACGCTGTTCGGCAACGCTGACAAACAGGCGCATCTGGTCCAGGTTCCACTGCACGCTCATGGTTCAACCCATCTTGAATTCGGATAGGTAATGACTTTATCCCATCTGCCGAAGCGTTAGAATGCTGACCTTATTCAAGTACGTCACACACCGAGGATTACCCCATGAATGCCGCCTACCTCTACCTGGCCATCGCCATTTGCTCGGAAGTGATCGCAACCGTATCCATGAAAGCCGTCAAGGGCTGGAGCACACCGCTTCCACTGGCGCTGGTCATCGTCGGCTACGGCATTGCGTTCTGGATGTTGACCCTGGTGGTGCGCACCGTGCCGGTGGGCGTGGCGTATGCGGTGTGGGCCGGCATGGGCATCGTGATGGTCAGTGTCGCCGCGCTGTTCATCTATGGGCAAAAGCTCGACCTGCCGGCGATGCTGGGCATGGGCCTGATTGTGCTGGGCGTGGTGGTGATTCAGCTGTTCTCGAAAACCGCCGGGCACTGACCGCCACTCAACAGCCTGTATACTGCGCCTCTTGTCTTGAACACTGAGGTCGCCGATGCCATCCGTTATTTCCACCGACGTTCTGATTGTCGGCGCCGGGGTTGCTGGCCTCTGGCTTAACGCGCGCCTGCGCCG
Source organism: Pseudomonas sp. MF6747 (assembly GCF_963890955.1). Lineage (NCBI taxonomy): Bacteria > Pseudomonadati > Pseudomonadota > Gammaproteobacteria > Pseudomonadales > Pseudomonadaceae > Pseudomonas > Pseudomonas sp. MF6747. The sequence continues at coordinate 127,732 of NZ_CAWPSZ010000052.1, read as the reverse complement.
CCAGGGGTTTTCCACGGTGTTGGTGGAAAGCGCCACGCTGGGCGGCGGGCAAAGCGTGAAGTCCCAGGGGATCATCCACGGCGGCGCGAAATACGCCCTGCACGGCGCGCTCACCGGCGCGTCCGAAGCGATTGCCGACATGCCGCGCCGCTGGCGCGAGGCGTTGGCGGGTGATGGCGAACTCGACCTGTCGGGCGTGCACCTGCTGTCCGAAGCCCATTACCTGTGGTCGCCCGGCACACTCGCCGGCAACCTCACCAGCTTCTTCGCCAGCAAGGCCGTGCGTGGCCGTGTCGACCAGGTCAAGGGCGACGAATTGCCGCCGGCCCTGCAGGACCGTCGCTTCAAGGGCAAGGTCTACCGCCTGGCCGAGCTGGTGGTCGACGTGCCGAGCCTGATCGAGCGTCTGGCCCAACTGGCGGGTGACGGTTTGCTCGCCGGCCAGCACATCGAACCGCTGCGCGATGGCGATAGCCTGGTGGGTTTGAAGGTTGACGGCCGTGAGATTCGCGCCCAGCGCATCGTGCTCAGTGCCGGTGGCGGCACGGCTGATTTGCTCAGCGCCCTGGGCCTGAGCCAGCCCGCCATGCAAAAGCGCCCGCTGCATATGATCATCGCCAAGGGCCCGGGCTTGAAGCCGCTGTATGCGCACTGCCTGGGCGGCGGCACCAAGCCACGCCTGACCATCACCACCCACCCGGCCGCCGATGGCAACTGGGTGTGGTACATGGGCGGCGATATCGCCGAGGCCGATGGCGTGGCGCGCACACCTGAAGAACAGATCGCCACTGCGCAAAAAGAGCTGGCGCAATTGCTGCCGTGGATCGACATGAGCCAGACGCAATGGGCGACCTTGCGCGTGGACCGCGCCGAGCCGCTGCAATCGGGCCTGACCCGCCCCGACAATGCGTTCCTTGCCGAAGAGGGCCGCCTGCTGGTGGGTTGGCCGACCAAACTGGCGCTGGCGCCAGACTTCGCTGACCGCGTACTCAACGCTCTGCAACGCGACGGTATCCAGCCGAGCGCCAACAACGACGCCCTGCCCGAGCTGCCAAAACCAGCCCTCGGCCAACCTGCCTGGGAGCACCTGTTGCCATGAGTCTGCCCACCCTGCACGACCTGCATCGCCCCTTGGGCAGCACCGGCCTGCTGGTGTCGCCACTGGGCCTGGGCACAGTAAAACTGGGCCGCGACCAAGGGGTGAAATACCCCAACGGCTTCCAGATTCCTGATGATGACGAGGCGCGCACGCTGCTGCGCCAGGCACGCCAGCTGGGCATCAACCTGATCGACACCGCGCCGGCTTACGGCCGCAGCGAAGAACGCCTGGGGCCGCTGTTACGCGGCCAACGCAATGACTGGGTGATTGTCAGCAAGGTGGGTGAAGAGTTTGCCGATGGCGTGTCGCAGCATGATTTCAGTGCGGCCCATACGCGGATGTCGATCGAGCGCAGCTTGAAACGACTTGAAACGGATTTTATCGACCTGGTGCTGGTGCACTCCGATGGCAATGACCTGCATATCCTCAATGATTGCGAGGTGTACCAGACCCTGGCAGCGCTGAAAAAAGAGGGCAAGATTCGCGGTTTCGGCTTCTCCGGCAAAACCGTCGAAGGCGGCGTGAAGGCTCTGGAACAAGGTGATTGCGCAATGGTCACCTACAATCTGAACGAACAGAGCGAGAAAACCGTCATTGATTACGCCGCTGCCCATGGCAAAGGCATCCTGGTGAAAAAAGCCCTGGCCAGCGGCCACGTGTGCCTGGAGCCTGGAATGGATCCAATTCACGCCAGTTTCATGTTGTTGTTTGCGCAAACGGGCGTCGCCAGTGCTATTGTCGGGACCATTAATCCGCTGCACCTGGCCCATAACGTGGCGACCGCTGCCAAGGTCATTCGTCAACTCTGATGCCGCCGACGCGGCCGACCCCGTCGCAAGAAGGAGCCGACATGCCGCGCACGCTTATTAGAAAAAACCCCAGCAACTTTAAAACACTGCCGCTGCACGTCGAAGCCACCCCCGAAGGCCTGAGTTACCAGAGCGTGGGCATGCCGCTCAACTTCGCCCAGACCCTGCAACGGCGCAAGCCGGTGGAGGTGGCGGACCCGGAGCGTTTCGCCCTGGAACTGGCGAATCTCGGTGTGTCGGTGCGACTGACCCTGCACTGGCAAAACAAGGATTACTGGGTATTGGTCCGCCAACGCCGCCAGGACCGTGGCGACGTGGTGCTCAAGCTGATCTCGGGCTATGTGCCGGCCCACGAACTGAACCTGCCGCTGCACACCGCCATCCAGGAAATTGCCGAAGAATGCCTGCTGGAGACGCCTGAAGGCTGGCTCGGCGGACGCTTCAACGACACCTGGCTGCCGGCGCCCTACTCCACCGCCCTGCATTACCGTGAAGCACTGCCATTTCGGTTGAGCCCTTTGTCGGGCGCCGCCCGCCCGGTGCGCTGCGCGACCACGCAATTGATCGAGCGGCCACGGGCCTACGTGCACCTGCCGACGGCGTCGCTGCAATTGATTTATGACTTGCGCCTTGAGGTGCCGAAGGAAGCCAAATCCCTCAGCCTGTTTCATGTGGATGAGCGACTTGAAGGCGACCAGTTGGTAGCCCGGCTGGACCGCAAGCGCCCGGATTTGTACCTGATGCCGCTCAAAGATGGCCAGCCTGTAGCAGAGCTGTACACCGTCAAGAAAGACCAGCTGTATCCCGCCAGCACACGCGGTTTATACCTGGCCGAAAGCTTTGCTCAGCAAGACGGCTGGTTGGTACGTGATGAGCGGATTCGCTGGAAGGATTGGCTCAGGCAGCAAGGCCTGGCCCAGCCTGAAAAAGAGTCGAAACTGAAGCGATTGACCGGCAAGGCGCGGCAGATGCTGCGCAAGATTGTGCCGAAGAAAAAAGCCAAGGGGTGAAACCGCTCTGATCCGGGCGCTGGCTTGCCCGGCTCCCAGATAAAGCGGCTCCTACAGTTGACGGTTCAGCCCGTGAGCAACCGCTCCAGGCCCACCTTCAACGGCGTGGGCTCAGGCAGCGTGAAACTCGCCAACAGCCGCTGGTTATTGGCCCGCGAATGCCGAATATCCCCCGAGCGTGCCGGCCCGTAAGTGATCGTCGGCAACTGACCCACCACTTCTTCCAGCGCCTGCAACACCTGCTTGAGCGTGGTGGTGCGGTTCCAGCCTACGTTGATCGCACCCAGCGGCGCGTCGGGCGCTTCGATGGCCTGTACCAGCACATCGACCAAATCTTCCACGTACATGAAATCGCGGGTTTGCTCGCCATCACCAAACACGCTGATCGGCACACCCTGCTGCACACGCTCGCTGAAAATACTGATCACCCCGGAATACGGCGAGGACGGATCCTGGCGTGGCCCGAAGATGTTGAAGAAGCGGAAGATCACCGGCTCAAGGCCATGCTGGCGGCGGTAGAAATCGAAGTAATGCTCACCGGCCAATTTGTCCGAGGCATAAGGTGTCAGCGGCGCCTTGGTGGTCTCTTCGTCAATCGACGCGCCCTCACCATTGTTGCCATACACCGCCGCGCTGGACGCAAACACCACGCGCTTGACCCCGGCCTTGCGCATCGCTTCGCAGACATTCAGGGTACCGACGAAGTTGCTCTGGTGAGTGCTCACCGGGTCATCCACCGACGCCTGCACCGAGGCCACTGCGGCCAGGTGCACCACGGCGCTCACGCCAACGGCGGCTTGCGCCACCAGCTCGGCATTGGCCACATCACCCTCAATCAGTTGCACACGCGGGTTGCCCAACGCCAGGTTGCTGCGCTTGCCGGTGGACAGGTCATCCAGCACCCGCACGGCGTAGCCTTTGGCAAGCAACGCATCAACCAGATGCGAACCGATAAAACCGGCACCGCCGGTGATCAGGACCCACTTATCAGCGTTACTCATTGTTGCGGATCTTCTCGACAATAGCGGTGGTCGAGCTGTTCTCGACCAGGCCCAGCACCTTCACCGTACCGCCGTAAGCGCCGACGATATCGGCACCCACGACCTGATCGACGGAGTAGTCGCCGCCCTTGACCAATACATCGGGCTTGACCTGGGCCAACAGGTTTTCCGGAGTGCCTTCGGAGAAGCTGATCACCCAGTCCACCGCGCCCAGACCGGCCAATACCGCCATGCGCCGATCAACACTGTTGATCGGACGGCCAGGGCCTTTCAGGCGGCTGACCGAAGCGTCGTCGTTGACCGCAACGATCAGGCGATCGCCTTGGGCTCGGGCCTGCTCAAGATAGGTCACGTGACCGGCGTGCAGGATGTCGAAACAGCCGTTGGTGAACACAATGCTTTCGTTGTGGGCCCGCGCATCGTCAATCGCCAGCAGCAATTGCTCAATGGTCAGCACACCACGCTCGGAGCCTTCGGAGCGCTGGATAGCCCGGCGCAATTCCGGCGCGCTGATGGCCGCGGTGCCCAGCTTGCCGACCACAATGCCCGCCGCCAGATTGGCCAGGGCCACGGCGTGGGGCAATTCCTCACCGGCTGCAATCGAGGCAGCCAGGGTGGAGATCACGGTGTCGCCGGCGCCGGTAACGTCGAACACTTCACGCGCACGCGCCGGCAAGTGCATCGCCGGGTGGCCCGGACGCAGCAGCGTCATGCCATGCTCGCCACGGGTCACCAGCAAGGCGCCCAGGTCGAGGTCGGCCATCAACGTGGCGCCCTTGGTCACCAGCTCGTGCTCGTCGGCGCAACCGCCGACGATGGCTTCGAACTCGCTGAGGTTTGGCGTGATCAGGCTGGCGCCCCGATAAATCGAGAAGTCCTTGCCCTTGGGGTCGGCCAGTACCGGAATGTTGCGGGCCTTGGCGGCCTGGATCAGCATCTGGTGGTTCTTCAGGGCGCCTTTGCCGTAGTCGGACAAGACCAGCACCTTGATGCCTTCGAGCAACGTGTCGACTTGCTCGCTCAGCGCCAAGGCGTCGGTGGCGAAGGGTTCTTCAAAATCAATACGCAGCAGTTGCTGGTGACGGCTCATGACCCGCAGCTTGACGGTGGTCGGCTGATGGGCGATGCGCTGGAACAGTGCGCGCACGCCGGCACCGCGCAGGCTGTTGGCCAGGCTGTCGGCGGCTTCGTCGTCGCCGGTCACACCCACCAGGGAGGCCGGGGCGCCGAGCGCGGCAATATTGAGGGCAACGTTGGCAGCGCCACCTGGACGGTCTTCGATTTGCTCGACCTTGACTACCGGTACCGGTGCCTCAGGGGAAATCCGTGAGGTACCGCCATGCCAGTAACGGTCGAGCATGACATCGCCGACCACCAAGACAGGGGCTTGATCGAATCGCGGCATGGACAACTTCATGGAGCAACCCACATACAAAATGAACAGGGGCGCGATATTAGCACAGGGTTACAGGAGGCTTGTGGAGGGCGTGACAGAAGATGGTACGGGAGACGGAGAGCGAATCCGCTGATGAAACAAATGTGGGAGCGGGCTTGCCCGCGAAGACGGCGTGTCAGTCGACATCTCTATGACTGATCTACCGCATTCGCGAGCAAGCCCGCTCCCACGCTGGGCCGGTGGCCCCTGACTCAGGTGATGTCGGCCGGTACCGGCGCATCCAGGCCCATGGCATGCAAGCGGGTGTAATAGCCGTTCTGGGCCAGCAGCTCGGCGTGAGTGCCGCGCTCGACAATCCGGCCGTCGTCCATCACCAGGATCAGGTCGGCCTTCTCAATGGTAGAGAGGCGATGCGCAATCACTAACGTCGTGCGGCCCTGCATGACTTTGTCCAGTGCGGCCTGGATGTGCCGCTCGGATTCGGTGTCGAGGGCCGAGGTGGCCTCGTCGAGAATCAGCAACGGCGCGTTCTTGAGCAACGCCCGCGCGATCGCCAGGCGCTGACGCTGGCCGCCGGACAACAGCACGCCGTTCTCGCCAACCTGGGTGTCGAAACCCTTCGGCAATTGGTCGATGAAGTCTTTGGCATAGGCATCCGCCGCCGCCGCTTCAACGTCCGCACGTGGCGCGCCGGCCAGGTCGCCGTAGGCGATGTTGTTGGTGACGGTGTCGCTGAACAAGGTCACATGCTGGGTCACCTGGGCGATGTGCCGGCGCAGGTTTAGTAGTTTGTAATCTTCGATCTCTACGCCGTCGAGCAGGATTTCACCACTCTCGTGATGGTAGAAACGCGGAATCAGGCTGGCCAGGGTCGACTTGCCGCTGCCGGAACGCCCCACCAGCGCGATCATCTGCCCAGGCTCGGCGGTGAAGCTGATGTCCTTGAGCACATGGCGCTCAGTGCCTGGGTAGGTGAAGTTCAGGTGACGCACTTCCAGGCGGCCGCTGACCTTGTCGCGCTCAACGGTGCCGCGGTCGATTTCCTGCTCTTCGTCCAACTGCTCGAAAATGCTCTCGGCACCGGCCACACCTTTCTGGATGGTCGAGCTGACTTCCGACAATTGACGGATCGGCTTGGGCAACAGCCCGGCCAATGTGATGTAGGCCACCATGTCACCCGCCGACGCATCACCGCGAAGGTAAAGCACCAGGAACATCAGCACCGCCATGGCGGTGTAGATCACCAGTTGCAGCAACGGAGTGTAGATCGCCCCAGTGCGGGTCATGCGCAGTTGCTTGTCGGTGTTGCCTTGGCTGGCCTTGAGGAAACGCTTCTCCTCGTAGACTTCGCCGCCGAAGCTGCGCACCACACGGTAGCCCTGAATGGTTTCCGAGGCCACGTGGGTCACATCACCCATGGCAACCTGGATCTTCTTGCTCTGCTTGCGGAATTTCTTGCTGGCCGTGCTGACCATCACCGCAATCAACGGCAGGATGGCGATCATCACCAGCGTCAGGCGCCAGTTCATGAACAGCAGCGAGGCGAACAGGAAGATCACCGTCATGCCTTCGCGGATCACCACTTTAATGGCATCGGTCGCCGCGCCCGTGACCATGGTCACGTTAAAGGTGATGCGCGAAATCAGGTGCCCGGAGTTGTGGTTGTCGAAGTAGCGGTTGGGCAGCGTCAGCAGGTTGTTGAACAACTGCACGCGCAGGTCGTGGACCAGGCCCAGGGAAACCTTGGCCAACAGGTAGTTGCCCAGGAACGAACCCAGGCCCTGCCACGCTGCGATCAGAATGATCAACAACGGCACGGCTTGCAGCAATTGCAGGTCACGCAGGAACGGTACGCTGGGAAACAGCACCGCTTCAGGGTTGGACAAACCGTCGACGAAGTACTTGAGGATGTACCCCAGCATGGGCTGGGTCGACGCGAAAATCAGAAATCCGACAATACTCAACGCGAACAAGCCGGCGTAGGGCTTAACGTACATGAGCAGGCGGAAGTATATTTTCAAGCTCGAAGGGCTTGCGCTCGGACTGGAGTCGGTCATATCACGCGGCGTTTTGAAAAAGGAGGCTGACTTTAGCACAGCTTCTCTGTTGTACTTGCACCCGGTATGACCCTCGGCCTGGTTGGATCCAGCCGACGACATTATATAGCCACTACTTTAAGATGGTCGGCTTTCTCTATTCTGGAATGGCTTTTCTGTATGCACTCCAAGCGCCTTATTTATGGCTCAAATCGCGTTTTCGACTTCCTGGTCCTATGGATTTTGCCCATTGGCTTGTTGTTGCTTCTGAGTTCATTGTTCTACGTCACCAACCGCAACGTCATGCACCGTCTCTACTACGGCTTTTTCAGTGTGCCGACCTTGTTCCTGCTGTGCCTGCGCCCGCGGGAAATCAAAGAACTGCTGCGCGAACCTTTGATCATTGCGCTTCTGGCATTTTGCGCCTGGGCGCTGATCACCGTGCTGTGGAGCCCGCAACCCACCGGCGACTCCAACCTGTTCAAGGTGCCGCTGCAAACCTTCATGCTGTTTGCCGGCTGTGGGCTGTTGCTGCACTACCGCAGCGAGCTGTTCAAACCGATCTTTTTCAGCGCCGCCGTCATTGCCCTGGTGGTGTGCCTGTTCAACCTGATGGCGTTCGCCAAAGGCTTCGTGCCCGGCGTGAGCATGCGCATGATCGGCGGCCTGGGCGCTCTCGATAACCCACTGCTGAGCTCCCATCTGTTCGGCTTTTTCTGCATCTATTGGCTGTATGTCTGCATCACCACCCAGCGCTTGCAGGTGTTGTTGTTCAGCGCGCCTGCGCTGGCGGTCATGACGCTTGCAGTCCTGGCCACCGGCTCTCGCACGCCACTGGTTGCGCTGACGCTGGCCGCCGTGTGGATCGCATTTGTCAGCCGCAATCGCCGTTCAGCACTGATGATCGCGGCCCTGGTGCTTGGCGCTGCAGCGCTGCTGCTGTTTTATCCTGAAGCGATTACCGAGCGTGGCAGTTCGTACCGTTTTGAATTGTGGGGCATGACCCTGCAGCGTATCGCCGACCATCCGCTGATCGGCCACAGCTACGACTCCGAACTGTCCTTGATCGTGGACGGTTACGAACTGATGGAACCGCACAGCTTTGCTCTCGGCGTGCTCTATTACGTCGGCATCATCGGCTTTATCCCGTGGATCTTCATGCTCGGCTGGGGCCTGTACAAAGGTTTCAAAGAGCGCGCACAACCGCTGTTTCTGCTGGCGTCCGCCCTGCTGGCCTATGGCATCGGCGCCGGTCTGACTGAAGGCGGCGGGATCCTGTCGCGCCCTAAAGAGCATTGGTTCCTGCTGTGGATTCCGCTGGCGCTGATCGCCGGCCTGAGTATCGCCAAGCGCCGTCGCAGCCTGCTCGGCATGCGTGTGCAAACGCCCGCACCGCTGGCGTTCGACGCCCTGCGTAAAGGCGCTGCCGTCATCGAGGAAGATGGTCTTGGGCCCAAGGTCCTGCGCCTTGAGGACGGCAGCTTCCTCAAGCTGTTCAGGGCGCGCCGCTGGTACACGTCCGGGGGTTTCAATCCGTATTCGGAACGCTTCGCCAGCAACAGCGAACACCTGCAGCAACTGGGTATCGCGTCACCGCGGATTCTGGATGTGTACAGCTTGCGCGATGGCAGCAGTGCCGTGCGCTATCAGCCCCTGCCCGGCCTGACCCTGCGCCAGGCGCTGCAGAGCCTGGACAGCAGCCTGCGAGAATCGCTGATAGAACGCTTTGGCAGGTTCATGGCCCAACTGCATGAGCGCGGCGTGTACTTCCGCTCGCTGCACTTGGGCAACGTTCTGCTGATGGACGATGGTGAGTTCGGCCTGATCGACGTGGCCGACATGCGCATTTATCCGTCGCCGCTGCGCAACACGCTGCGCCAGCGCAACGTGAAGCACATGCAACGCTACACGCAGGACCGCAACTGGTTGTTCGAAGCTCACTTTGAACAGTTGGCCAGTGGCTATGCGTTGGTTGCGTCGCCGCAAGCCACGGTCAAACTCCGTGAGCACGTGCTGACCCTGGCACGCCCGGCCGCTTGATACATGCCAAGTGCGCCCCGGCGAGGGGCGCACACTGGCGTGTCAGTCTTTTTCCAGCGGCGAAAAATACAGCCGCGCCAAACCCCGCCAGGTTTTCTTGTTCCAGGCCCGAAACGGGATCTGCGCCAACAACTCTCGCGCCAACACGCGATTGCGGTTGGAGGTCTTGAGGAACATGGAGCTGAGAAACTTGTAACGCACCTCGTCATAGAGCGGGTGGTCACTGAACAACGCGTAAGAGCGCAGGATATTGTCGATCATGAATCGGTGGTTCTTGTACGAGTTGGTGGCGTGCTTGCGGTAGCGGGCCATGACCACGTTCAGACCATCGATGAAGTACCCGGCATGGGTGATCTTCAACTCGATCAACAAGTCTTCCAGGCGAATCTCGGGGTCAAACCCACCGACCTTTTCCAGCGCCTCACGCCGAATCATCAGCGTGGGTGCCGGCGGATAGGGTTTGCGCTCCAGGAACATGTCGTCGAAGTCCAGGCGCCGAAACGGCACGTCGCGGCGCTGGCGCTTCTCGGGAAGCAGTTCGCCTCGCGAATCGATCAGCTCGATGTTACCCGCACAGATACCCACATCCGGCTTGCCGTCCATGTAAGCCACCTGAATCGCAATGCGCTCTGGCTTCATGATGTCGTCGGAGCCAAACGGCACGATCAGCGGGCCTTGGGAGCGTGCAATAGCGCCATTGAGCGTATTCGTCAGGCCTTGATTCTGCTGGACGCGAAAGTCGAAGGTGTGGCGCTCCTGCAGGCGGCGGATGCGCTCGACACTGTCGTCTGTCGAGCCGTCATCAATCACCAGCAGTTCGATGTTGGGGTAGGTCTGGTTCAGCACACTGAGGATGCTTTCCTCGATGTACGGGCCGTGGTTGTACGAGGCGATGATCACCGTGACCAAGGGCTGACTTGGGTTCATACATTGTTCCTGCGTGCTTGGGCCAACCCGGATTCGATCAGCTCCAGGTATTGCTGGCGGAACACCTCAATGTCATGTTGCGCCTGAAGGTACTGGTAAGCCTGCTCGCCCTTTTGTGCGAGCGCTTCATCGGACAGCGCCAGATACGTGTCCAGCGCCTGGGTCAATGCGGGCACGTTGGCCGGCTCCACTGCCAGGCCACCGGCGCCTTCAATCAAAGGCAGCATGGCCGGCACACTGGAGGCGATCACCGGCAGGCGACCGCTCATGCCTTCGAGCAGCGCCAGGCCCAAGCCTTCTGCCAGCGAGGGCATGGCCCAGATATCGAAAGCGCGCACGTACTGCAGGGCGTTTTCCTTGAAGCCCAGCAAGTGCACCCGCCCATCAAGGCCAAGGCTCTGGATCTGCGCGGCCAGGTTGGCCTGCTCGCGCCCCGCGCCAATGATGGCGAGTTGCGCCGCAGGGTATTTATCCTTGAGCGCTGCAAACGCCTGCAGCAAATAGGTGTGCCCCTTGACTGGAACCAGACGGCCCAGGGCGCCGATCAATCGCACCGAAGGGTCGATGCCCAGTAACTCACGCGCGCGTTCGCGCGAATGCTGCAAGCCTTCGGCCTGCTCGATGTCGATGGCGTTGGTAATCGCGTAGGTATTGCTGTCGGTAAACCCGCACTTGCAGTCCAGCAAGTACTGTTTGACCGCCGGCGACACCCCGACAAACCGCCAATGCTCGTCGATCCAGCGCTGCGCCTGTTTACGGCGGTAGAGACGGTCATACTCGCCAAAGCCGTGGGAGATCCCGATACACAGTGGAATCTTCAACCAGCGGTTGAGTTGCAACATCATGTTGACCGGCTTGAAGCGGTTGCACACCACCACGTCAAACTGTTCCTTGCGACAGAACTTATACATCTGCCACATGGCGCGCAGCCTCAAGCCCTTGAGCGCCTTGTCGGAGAAATCGAAGTAGACCGACGTTGCCGCCCGGCTGACCGGGTCCGCGGGCCCGGGTCGGCCACGCAAAAACGCGGCGGTGACTTCATAGCGGTCCGCAGGCAATGCCTTGACGATCTGTTCGGCCAGGTCGGCAAAATCATGGGATTTAACATTGTAGTCAGGCTGCAATTGCAGGACCTTGAAACGCCGACTCATAACTCTCCTCGATGGAAACCTGTGGCATCAACGACCCACGACGGTTCAGCCGCCAGCGCCTCGACGTACTCGCTGTCGGGCTCCGGTAACCGTGGCCACTGATTACGCTTCCAGCAGACAAAATGGAAATAGGGAAATTCGCGCTCGCCATCCCTGTCATTGGTCAGACGACCGTTATTCCAGAACCACTGATGCGGGAAGCGATCACTGCCGTCGTGCCATTTGATCACACCGCCCGGCGTACTGAACGCCTCGGTGAACTCACTGCGGCGGCGCCAGGGATTGAGCTTGCCGACCAACTCGAACAACGGTTTCGGAAAATTCTTGCGCCACAGGAAAATCCTGCTGAACGCGCCTTCATCCAGCGCATGATGCGCCTGATCAGTGAAACGCGCCTCCCAATCCTTGATCTGCATGAACACCTGGCGCTTTCTGGCCGTGTTGCGCATCAGGCACAAATGGCCGGCGACCCGTCGTTCGTGGGTCGAAAACAAATCATAGCCAGCCAGTCGATCGGGCGTGAAATAGCGACGCAGATTGCCGTAAACAAGGTCCAGGTCGCCAAACGCCCAGAAGTCGTAACCTTGGAGGCGATCAGCATGGATATGCCCCAGCGCAGGCTTGATGTCACACAACTTATAAGCCGCTTGCGGGGCAAACGGGATGTTCAACCGTTGCGATACCAACGCGCAGTAATCGGAGAAGGTAATGCTTTCAATCCTGACGTTGTCCGGCACATTGCTCGGTATCGGGCAGTCGCTGAATAACAGCCAGTCAATATCGGCATTGTGTCGGCAGCTTTCGAGAAAAAACGGCATCCAGAATGGCCAGCGGCCAAAGTAAGGAATGAGGAAGAGGATGCGGGGGCACTGATTGATCAAAACGGACTCACTGTCATTTTTTGCGGGAGCGCACTGCGCCCCTCCACGTTACGTAACCTTACTTGTGCTTGATGAACCAAAAAAGTTCATGTCGCCTTACAGCCTTGCGGTAAAACTCATTTCCCCCCCAGGGTGAAATGGCCCTTGCGGCCAGCAACCGTTGGATCGCACGCCGCACGCGCCGCTTGAACGGCATCCTGGGCTGCAAGTCATGCATCATGCCCAGCGACATGGCCTTGTCACGCTGTTGTTCGGCAGACACCGGCACGCAGAAGGGCTGCAAGGTGATGGTCGAATCAAAACAGGGCGGCAACGCGATGCCGTTGCCCGAATCGCCCATCGGCCAGCGGTCGTTGTCATGCAGGTGATTGGCGTAGCCGAGCAGCGTGGTCGGCTGCCACTCCAGCCCTTGCAGGGCTTGCAGCACGGCATGCTGTGCGCAGACATGGTCAGGGTGCGGGTCGAGCACCGGATGCGGCAGCACGATAACGTCAGGACGCGCCATCAGCAGCACCGCGCGCAGATCTGCCAGCAGATTGTTCCAGGTCGGCCGACCATCGGCATCCGCAGGCAAGGGGAACGGGTTGAATTGGCGAAACACGCGAATGTCGCTCAACTCGGCTTCTCGTGACGCCACCGCGCGATCAGGCTCGGCCCTCATCGCCGCCAGCTGCAGGCAGAAGTACCCCAGCTGCACGCAGTTTTCCTGCGGCACACCCGCCCAACGCGGCACGGCGATACTGTCCCAGGCGCGCAACCGGCCCTTGAGGCGTGCAGCCTCGGGCTTGCCCAGGCCCATCTGTTGATAATGCTCGGCTTCGATTTCGCCGGCCGTCAACGTCACGATCCAGGGCTGCGCCGCCTGACTGTACAGGCCAAAGGCGGCAAGCTCGGCATCATCGGCATGGGGCGCAATCACCATCACCCGCTGCTGACGCACGTCGGGCTGGCGAAATACCGACAACACCGGCGTGCCTTGCACACGGCAGAACCGGCCGCTCAGGCGCAGTTGCCCCGCGAGCAGCGCTTGCGCCTGGCCGGTGAGATTCAAGTAGCGCAAGCCGTTGACGCCGCGCTCGAACACCTGCCGATCGCCCTGTGGCAAGGCGATAAACGGATCAATAAAGCGCCCCAGCAAGCCGCTCTTGAGCCGCAGCGCAAGGATCAGCGTCTCGTCGCCCGACAGCTCCAGCGCCTGCTCCAGCAGCAATCGGCCGTTATCCAGAACAACCTTGGGTTGCTCGGTCTCCGCCGCAAAGGCGTACTGATAGTCGTCGCCGGGCGAGTAAAACAGATGGTCGGCAAACCAGGCTTCATGGGCCACCCAGGCCAGAATTGCCAGCAGCAGCGGCAGCCACCAGGCCACCGCCACGCCGACGCCGATCAACACCAGCAAACCGACCAGCAGCGCCGTACGCTTGTTGCGGCGATGGCGTTTGAGCAGGGCTTGCTTGCGGCTGGGAGAATCACTCATACCTTAAACACCGGCACCGGGTTGCACCAACGGTCTTTATACTCGCGGTCTGCCCGGCCAAACGAAAATCGCAGCGGCTTGCCGGCTTCCCGCGCCTGTTCCCAGGCACTTTGCGTGTTGAGGAAACTCAGCACGCTGCCGGGGCTGAACTCACGCGTCTGAGGGTCTACGCCGCCATTGACGTACTCGACGCTGACCCACTCTGGCGCTTCAACGCGGTAAACCAGCTGAATCGCGATCGGCGCATCGTTGAGGAAAATCACCGAGCCGATCAACCATTCACGCAGCAGTTCGATCACCTGCGCCATGCGCTCGGCGCCGGTGGCGGGAAAGCCCCAGCGGCGTTGGAACAAATCACAGTAAATTGCCGCCAGCTCGGCACTGGTGAACGTCTGGACCGCACGCACAACACCGCCCGCCTCTTCCAGCAGACGCAACTCGCGGCGCTGGTTATAGCGAAATTTCTTCGAGAGTTCTTCCGGGGTACGCGCCATGGCCAACTGCTCGGTCTGCAGCTTGATGCCGGCAAAACGGCCTTCATTCAGCGCCGACAGGTAGCGCGCGCGATGACGCAAAGGGGCTTGAGCATCGGCGGCGGCCGGCAGAATCAACTCGGCATTGCCCAGGTCGAACAAGCCCTTCTTGCCTTTGCGCTTGAGCACATCCTTGGATAACGCCAAGTCCTGGCCCCAGGTCGCAATACAGGCCTTGAGTTCGCCGCCGTGTTCCCACGCCAGGTAGCGCACAGGAATCTCGGCCAGCCCGGCAAGACGCTCAACCACCTGCGGATGGGTGGCAACACTGCCACCATAACGCTGCCAGGCGTCGCTGTAGGTGGACGCGTCAACGACGGACCAGCCACGCTCGCGCCAGCCTTGGAATCGATTGAGCATCACGCCCTCGCGGTCAGTTCAGTAACGTGCGGCAGCTGCCAGAAGGCAGCGCGAACCGCCTGGTCCGAGAACTGCTCGTGCAAGCGCTCCAGCATCATCTGGGCGCATTGCGCGTGCTGCTGACGATCCATTGCCGCCAGGTGCCGAAGCCCCTGGCCCAAGTGTTCGGCATCGCCGAAGGGAAACAGGATCCCCACGCCTTCGACCACTTCCCGGGCGCCACCACACGCTGTTGCCAACAGCGGCACGCCGGCGGCCATCGCCTCCAGCAGTACCATGCCGAAAGGCTCGTGATCGGAACTCAGGGCAAAGGCGTCGAAGGCTCGGAAGTAACGGCGCGCATCCGGCACCTGGCCAAGGAACAGCACCTGCTCGGCAATCCCAAGCTCACGGGCCAAGGCCTTGAGGTCTTTCTCCAAGCGGCCGGTGCCGAGGATGGCCAGACGACTTTGTGCCGGCAAATGCGGCAGCGCCAGGGCAAACCCTTTGAGCAAGGTCGCCTGGTCCTTGTCCGGGTGCAGGCGGCCAACGTTGCCGACCACCCACTCATCCGGCGACAGCCCCAACGCATCACGCGCCGCTTCGGCCGGAACCTGCAGGGCCTGCATGGCGTCGACGTCGATGCGGTTGTACAGCGTTTGAATCCGCGCTGCCGGCCAGGCCGGCAAGCAACGGCGTATGTCGTCACGCACCGCATCGGACACACCAAGCAGGCTCAAACGCTTGCGGAAAATCGACGCAAACAGCTTGCGGCTGCGGCGCTGATAATCACCAAAAGCGTGATGCACACCGATCACCGGCAAGCGCGTGCCGAGCAAGGCGATATAGATCGGCTTGAACCGGTGAGCAATGCAGAAACTGAAATTGCGTGACGCCGCGATCTTGCGCAGCTCACCGATGGCGCCCAGCTTCAGGCCACGAATGGCCTTGGAGCTGAATTCCATGAACAACACTTCATCAGAGGCACAACCGGCCGCCACATCGGGGTCGGCGACCCCGGTGAGAAACACCGTGGTCACCTTGTAGCCCGAGCCTGCAAACAGGCTGGCGTACTGCCGCGCGCAATCGAGGAACGGCCCGTCATAGCCGTGGCAGAACTGCAGGACGTGGCGATCAGCCGACCGAGTCATAAGGGTCCACGCCGTCTTTGACGACCAGGATGTCTTCCATGATCAGGTACTGCAGGTCGGAGCCGAAGAACATGTTCAGCGCGTCGGTCGGCGAGCAGATCATTGCTTCGCCGCGACGGTTGAGCGAGGTGTTCAGGGACACGCCGTTGCCGGTCAGTACTTCCAGCTCTTTCATCATGTCGTAGTAACGCGGGTTGTATTCGCGCTTGAGCACCTGGGCACGGGAAGTGCCGTCTTCGTGCACCACTTCCGGCACACGGGTTTTCCATTCTTCCGACACTTCAAAGGTGAAGGTCATGAACGGCGCCGGGTGATCGACCTTGATCATCTGTGGCGCAACGGTGTCGAGCATCGACGGGCAGAAAGGCCTCCAGCGCTCGCGGAACTTAATCTGGTGGTTGATGCGATCCGCCACGCCGGTGGCGCTTGGGCAACCAATGATCGAACGACCGCCCAACGCGCGCGGGCCAAACTCCATGCGGCCCTGGAACCAGGCCACCGGGTTACCGTCGACCATGATCTTGGCGATGCGCTTGGGCATGTTCTCGATCTTGCGCCACACCGGTTTGCTTGCGTGCTTGGCGCACGCGGCGATCACGTCTTCGTTGCTGTAGGACGGGCCGAGGTAGACGTGTTCCATCTTCTCGACCGGTACACCACGGGCGTGGGACACGTAGGCGGCGGCACCCACCGCGGTGCCGGCATCGCCGGACGCCGGCTGCACGAACAGCTCCTTGACGTCATCGCGGGCAATGATCTTCTGGTTCAGCTTGACGTTCAGCGCGCAGCCGCCGGCGAAGGCCAGCTTGCCGGTGTCTTTGAGGATGTCGCCCAGGTAGTGGTCGATCATCTGCAGGGCCAGCTTCTCGAACAGCGCTTGCATGCTGGCCGCGTAGTGGATGTACGGCTCGTCGGCGATATCGCCTTCGCGCTTGGGACCCAGCCACTCGATCAGTTTTGGCGAGAAGTAGAACCCCTTGCCCTTCTCTTTGTAGCGACGCAGGCCGATGACGTTGGCGTAGTCGGTGTTGATCACCAGCTCGCCGTTCTCAAACGAGGCCAGACGCGAGAAATCGTACTTGCTGGCATCGCCATACGGCGCCATGCCCATGACCTTGAACTCGCCGTCGAGCATCTCGAAACCGAGGAACTCGGTGATCGCGCCATACAGGCCGCCGAGGGAGTCCGGATCGTAGAATTCCTTGATCTTGTGGATCTTGCCGTTTTCGCCGTAGCCGAAGAAGGTGGTGGCGTACTCGCCCTTGCCGTCGATCCCGAGAATCGCGGTTTTCTCCTGGAAGCCGGAGCAGTGGTAAGCGCTGGAGGCGTGGGCCAGGTGGTGTTCAACCGGTTCGATCTTGATTTTCTTCGGATCGAAGCCCAGTTGCTCCAGGCACCAGACGATCTTGTTGCGGTAGCGCTTGTAGCGACGGTTGCCCATCAGGATCGCGTCAAGGGCGCGGTCCGGGGCGTACCAGTAACGCTTGGCATAGTGCCAGCGCGCCTCGCCGAACAGGCTGATCGGGGCGAACGGAATCGCCACCACGTCAACGTCGGAAGGCTTGATACCGGCTTGTTCCAGGCAGAACTTCGCCGATTCGTAGGGCATGCGGTTCTTTGCATGTTTGTCGCGTACGAAGCGCTCTTCTTCGGCGGCCGCGATCAGCTTGCCGTCGATATACAAGGCTGCGGAAGGATCATGGCTAAGGGCGCCGGACAGGCCAAGAATCGTCAATGCCACAGGGGTCTAGCCTCTTTTAGTCTGCATGCAGGCGGGTTGCGCCTGAAAAAAGTGTGCCTCTCGCCTGGACGAGAAACAGCTAAAGGGCGGGATTATAGCGTAAACACGCCACGTGATGATCTAGGGAATGTGGCGACCGGTTGTCACTGCGCCTAGCGGTAGATCTCAATGCTGCCGTCCTTGTTCTGGCGGTAGATCGTGTAGGGCAGCACCAGCGTGTCCATTACACCGGAGGCAATCGCCTCAATGGCAATGACCGGGAACGCATTGCTTTCGCGCGGCGCAAAGGTTGGGTTGTTAATGCCTTTTTCAGGCTGGGGCTCACTGTTCAAGTAACAAAACCCGTAGATCACGCCGCTGTAGATACGCGGCACGTTTTCGCAGTGGCTGTGCGCATCCTTGAGGCTCTGGCTGGCCACAGCGTCCGGGCGAAACACGGTATTGATGGTGCCGCAGCCGGTGAGCAGTGCGAGCGTCAGCATCCATGGAAGGGTGAAACCACGATTCATAGACAACTCCATTTGTCATGGCCAGCTTATGCACAGCCTCGCTCAAGAACCGCCAGGGCGCCAATAGACGCTGATGTTGCCGTCGTTTGCCTGGCGATAAATCGTGTAGGGCAACACAACGGTATCGGCAATGCCGGACGCTGCAATGTCCAGCAGCACGAAGGGTATCAGTATGCCGGTTGGATCGGGAGCCGCGTGCAGCGCGCAGAAATCAAAGGCCACGCCACTGTAAACGCGGGGTATGGACTGGCAGTACGTTTTGATAAGCCGCAGCTCACGCGCGGTGTCGCCGTCTTTGCGAATGACGCTGTTGACGGTCCCACAACCGCCCACCAGCAGTGCGGCAATACCCATTGCAGCCGTGATTTTCATTGTGATTGTCCTGTGATCGCCAACGGCCGGCCACGCTATCAGCGAAAGGTCGGATCCCCCACCCAAGCGCATCGCCAAATTGCGTGCGAAAAATCCGAAATGGCAAAAACTCAGCATTTCACTAAACTCGCGCCCTTTTGCGCGTTTATGTCTTATGCGCCACGGATTCGGGCTGCCCCATGAAAACCCTTGCTCGCCTCACCCTATTGCTGCCAAGCCTGTTCACCTTGTGCGACACCGCCCGGGCTGAAGACGCAGCGCTGGTCCTCGACCCCAGCGTGGTAACCGGTTCACGCAGCGCCAGCCCAACGTTCGACCTTCCGTATTCGGTCGACAGCATCAGCCGTGAGCAGATCAGCGAGGGCCAACTCGGCATCAATGCCTCCGAAGCCCTGTCCCGCGTGCCTGGCCTGGTGGTGCAGAACCGTCAGAACTACGCGCAGGACCTGCAGATTTCCTCACGCGGCTTCGGTGCGCGCTCGGCGTTTGGCGTGCGCGGCATCAAGCTGATCGCCGACGGCATCCCCGCCAGCACTCCGGATGGCCAGGGCCAGGCCGCCACGTTCAACCTCGACACCGCCGAACGCATCGAAGTGCTGCGCGGCCCGGCCGCCACGTTGTATGGCAGCAATGCCGGCGGCGTGATCCAGATGTTCTCGCGCGATGGCGAAGGCCCGCCGCGCATCGGCGCCGAAACGCTGGTGGGCAGTGACGGCCTGAACAAGAACCACCTGACGGCCGAAGGCGCGGCGAATGGCGCCGGTTTTGTACTCGACGCCTCGCGCATGGACACCGACGGCTACCGCGACCACAGCAGTGCCCGTCGTGACCAGACCTTTGCCAAGCTGAATGTCCAACCCGATGACGACAGCAAACTGGCACTGATCTACAGCAGCCTGGAGCAAAACGGCACGCAAGACCCGCTGGGCCAGACCTGGGCCGCGTACAAGGCGGACCCGCGCTCGGTAGCACCGGCCGCGCTGCAGTACAACACGCGAAAAAGCATCGATCATCAGCAATTGGGCCTGAATTACGAGCGCTATATCGGTGATGCCACGCTGCAGGTGAATGCGTATACAGGGCGGCGCAGTGTGATTCAGTACCTGTCGATTCCCGGCGGAACGGCGTCAGACAAACGCGGCGGCGTGGTGAACTTCGACCGCACACTCTACGGCGGCTCCGTCCACTGGCTGCAGCCGATCACCAGCGTTCCCGGCGACCTGACCCTGATCACCGGCCTCGACTACGACCGCAGCCAGGATGATCGCCAAGGCTACTCCAACACCCTCAACGGCGTGCACGGCGTCAAAGGCGCGCTGGGCCGCGACGAAATCGACACCGCCACCAGCCTCGACCCGTTCGTGCAGGCCAACTGGCTGCTGGGCGACTGGACCCTGCAAGCCGGCCTGCGTCACAGCACCATGAAGATGGACGTGGACGACCATTTCCTCAGCGACGGCGACGACAGCGGCAACAAGACCTACCAGAAGAACACCCCGTCAGTGAGCGTGATGTATGCGTTCACGCCGGACCTGCATGGCTATGTGAGCGCAGGCAAAGGGTTAGAAACCCCGACCCAGGCGGAGTCGGCGTATTCCAGCAGCTCGAACGGCTTCAATTTCGCGCTCAAGCCGTCGGTCAGCAAGCAGTATGAAATGGGGCTCAAGGCCCGGATCGGCCAGGACACACGCGTGAATGCTGCGGTGTTCCAGATCACCACCGATGACGAACTGGTCGTGCAGCAATCCAGCGGCGGTCGCACCACCTACCAGAACGCCGGTCGCACCTTGCGCCGTGGTTTCGAACTGGGCCTGGAAAGCCAATTGACCGAACAGTGGAGCACCCACCTCGCCTACACCCGCCTGCAAGCCACCTATGACAGCGACTTCGTCAGCGGCGCCAGCACGGCGGTCGACAAAGGCAACTACCTGCCCGGCGTCCCCCAGACCACGCTCTTCGCCGAGCTGAACTGGAAACCACGCGACTGGGTCAGCACGGCCCTTGAAGGCATGTACCGCAGCAAAGTCTACGTGGAAGACACCAACCAGCAACGCGCCGCGCCGGCCTACAGCGTGTTCAACTGGCGTGCGCGCTTCGAGCAGAAGGTCGAGCACTGGACCTTCCACCAGACCCTGCGCCTGGATAACTTGCTGGATCGCCAGTACGTGGGTTCGGTGATCGTCGGCGACGGCAACTTCCGCTATTACGAAGCGGCGCCGGGAAGGTCGTGGTACGCGGGGGCGGGGGCTGAATATCAGTTTTGATCAGCCAGCGCGGCGCCTGGGCGCCCGTCATCGCGGGCCAGCCCGCGCCCACATCAACCTGTAGGAGCGGGCTTGCCCGCGCTAGAGCCGAAGGCCCGTCTTAACTGGCGGCGCCGATCGCTTTGGGCAAACGCTGATCGATCAGTTGGTACAGCGCGCTGCTCTCGGGCCAGTTGCGCATAAACCGCGCGCGGTCCTTGGCATACGCCGGCGCGAAGCTGGCGAGTGAACTGTGCTGACACATGGCGTCCAGGTCGATCAAGGCCCAGCGGTCTGCATGCCAGAACAGGTTATGGCCTTTGAAGTCACCATGACTGATGCGCTCACGAATCAGCTCGGCAAACAGATGATCCAGCGCCAGCAGCTCATTTTCTGGCGCATCACCGCGCTCAACGTACGGCGCAAAACGCTCGATGATGTCCGGCCCCGGCAAGTATTCAGTCACCAGGTACGCCCGACTGCGCAGCCACAAAAACCGCTTCTCCAACACCGCCAGCGGCTTGGGCGTAGCAATCCCCAGAAACGCCAGGCGGTTGCCTTCGCGCCACGAATGCCAGGCGCGGCTCGGGCGCCAGAAGCGCTTGAGCCAATGGGCAAAACCCTTGATGTTGTAGCGCTTGATCACCAGCGGCCGACCGCCCACCTCGACCTTGCCCACGCTGGCGGCCCCGCCGGTTTTGTACAGGTGGCCCTGATCCAGCAATGCATCGGCCTGCTCCAGCACCGGCAGCATGGCGGCCTCTTCCTCACGGCGAATGGCGCGCAAGGCAAAGGCGCCACGCACGACACTGAACAGCGTGCAGTCGCGGCCAACCTTGTTCAAAAAGTCCTTCAAGCGCCAGGCGCTGACCTTGCGCACCTGCTTTTCGAGCGCTTCCAGCGGCACGGCGTGCTCGCCATTGCTCAGCAGGTAATAGACCAATAATTCTTCGGTAAAGGGTTCGAGTTTTTTCGGCAACTGTGCAAAAAACACCCCGAGGTTTTCCAGTACCCGGTTGCGCGACAGCGGCTTGCCTGCGGCTTCGACACGAATGCCGGCGCCGTCAATCAGGTACAGCTTGCCGTCCTGACGCAGCAGGTTGTCCAGGTGCAGGTCTTCCTGCCACAGCCCTTTGGCATGCATGTGGGCAATCGCCCCCAGCGCCTCGGCGAGCACGGCTGTTTGTTCGTCCGCCAGCGGCGGCAAGTCTTCAACTGCTTGCCAGGCATCGGCGAGGCTCTGGGCGCCTTCAATGAAGTCGAACAGCAGCCAGCCGCCCTCGCCTTCCTGCAAGCCATCGGCCAACAGCTGCGGCGTGGTCAGGCCTTGCTGGGCGAGCAAGCGTACGCCGCTGAGCTCGCGCTGAAAATGCCGCGCCGCCTTGCTGCCCACCAATAACTTGGCCAGCACCGTACGCCCGCGCCAGACGCCGGCGCCCACATAACGCTCGCCCGGCAACACACGCAACAGACTGAGCAGTTGCAACTGCCCCGGGCCGGCGGCATCTGCCAGTTCGATGGTCAGCGGCAGGCTGGGCGTGCGGCCGGCTTTTTTCAGCTCGGACAAACGCATCAGCGGTTCTCCTTGTGGCTGCGACGCGCCGTCAGCCGTTCAAACCAGGCGCCCACCTTTGCGCTGTTTTCAGGCTCTGCCAGGTAGGCCGCCAGCAACTGCCGCACCTGCGCGTCCGTCCACTGCGGCGCGCGGCGCAGCAGCGGCTCCAGGTCTTTGACCCGGTCACGCTGGCCGAACAACAGCGGGCGGGTTTTCTCCAGGTCGATCAGCTGCGCGGCGTAACCGTCGCCCAAGGTCTGCAGAAAAATATGCTTGGGATAAAAACAGCCATGTACCTGACCTACGCTGTGCAGATGACGGGCCAATTGACCGCAGGCCAGCAGAATTGCGCGGTGCTGGGCGTCAGTCAGTTGCGACCACTGCTCCAGCAACGAATCCAGGTCGTTCCAACCGTCCAGGGCACGGGTCAGCAACATCGCGCGGTGCTCGCCGTTGACCTTGCGCTCACCGAAAAAAGCGGCCTGCAACGCCGGAATACCGAGTTTCTGATAACGGCTGATATTGCGAAATTCGCGCGCAAAGGTGGGCTCGCCAAACGGCTTGTGCAGCGTGCGTGTCAGGTAGTTGCTCTGGCGCTTGAGGTAGTAACCCTGCCCTTCAAGCTCCAGGCGAAACACGCTGCTCCAGCCACCCTTGCTGGTATTGGGCTCATCCACCGCGTCCAGTTGCCTGGCCCACAGGGCGTCAAAGGTTGCCAGACCGTGGCGCTCCAGCAGAGCGCGGTCTTCGGCCGCCAGGAAATCACTCATTCGCGTCCCTCGAAAAACTTCACCACGTGGCGAATTCGCTGTTTGTCTGACGCCGTCAGGTGCGTGCGTTGGCGGTATTGCATGTAGAAGCGCAGGCGCTGCGTGGCCGACAAGTGATACTTGGCGACCTTGTCCAGGCAGGCCAGGTCCTTGGTAATTCGGTACTTGAGCCAGAAACCGCGCCAGAAATCACCGTTGGGGCAATCGATGAGGTACAGGGTCTGCTGGTCGTCGACCAGCAGGTTGCGCCACTTCAAATCGTTATGGGTGAAGCGATGCTCATGCATGGTGCGCGTGTATTCGGCGAGCTGGCGACTGATCACGCTGACCCAGTTGGGGTCTTTCAAGCGCGGATCTTTGCGATCAGCCAGCACCGACAAGTCTTCAGTCTTGGGCAATTCGCGGGTGATCATCGCGCCCCGCGCGTAGGCCAGGCCTTTGCGTTCCAGCCCCCAGGCCACCACGTCGGCGGTGGGAATGCCCCACTTGGCGAAACGCTTGAGGTTCTGCCATTCGGACTTCACCCGAGGCTTGCCCAAGTAGCGGCGCAGCCCCTTGCCGGCACCGACGTAGCGCTTGACGTAGTAATTGATCCCGCCGCGCGCCACCCGAATCACTTCCGACAACGGGTCGCGGGTCAGGCGCTCGCCTTGCAGGGCGAATACCGCTTCAAGGCTGCCGAAATCATCCGCCAGGGCGGCATAAGCAGGTTCCAGGTTCCAACCCGCCATCAGAGCGCATCCCCGTAGCGTTGTTTACGTGCATACAGCTTGTCGGCCTTGGTTTGCAGCCACTGCAACAAGGCATTTTCTTCAGCGAGGATCTGGCGCAACGGCTGCTGGAAGTAGCCTTTGAGGAAGCGCAACTTGTCACGACGCGTCAAGCCGATGTCCAGCGCCGAGAAGTACAACGCGGCCAGGTCTTTGTCGCGCCAGCGATGACTGATCTTGTCGCGGGTCTGGGCGCGGTGCAGGTCGATCACCGACAACTTGAAGGTGTCAGCCGTCACCGGCGTATCGGTGTGCAACAGGAAGTGGCAGATGTAGCAATCGCGATGGTTGACCCCACCGCGATGCATCATGCCGGTCATGCGCGCCACTTCGGCGATCAGCGCGTGCTTGAGGCGCGGCGCGGGCGGCTGCTTGAGCCAGTCGATGCTGAAATCTTCCAGGCTGACAGTCGGCGCCAGTTCTTCAGTGATGATGAACGAGTGCTGGTCGGCCGGGTTGCTGCCGCGCTCGCCGTACGCCACCGCGGTCATGGTCGGCACGCCGATCTCCTGCAAGCGCTGGATGGCCTGCCACTCCTGGCCCGCACCGAGCACCGGCAGCTTGGCGGTGACCAGATTCTTGACGATCTCGCCCCAGCCGATGCCACGGTGGATTTTCACGAAATAGCCACGCCCATCCACCTCGGTGCGCAAGGTGCGCCGGGCTTCAAGTTCGCGGTACACCTCGCCTTCCAGCCGCTCGACTTCGGCGAAGGCATCACGCCCGGCCCAGAGGGTCTTGAACGGTTCGGCAAGCATCAACTTCATCGTTTTGGCTCCGCCAGAATCACATCCGCCGCGTGCTGCGGCATGCTGTAGAGGTCGGCCGTCTCGGCGTACGCCAACCCATTGCGGCCCCAGGCCGCACGCTGTGCAGTGTCGGTAAGCATGCGTGTCAGGTAGTGGTTGAGCTGCGTTTGATCGAACGGCTCGTCCAGCACCAACCCACTGTCGGCCTCACTGATGTAATGGGCGTAACCACACACCGCCGAGACCAGCACCGGCAAGCCGGCCACCAGGGCTTCGAGCAACACGGTGCCGGTGTTTTCGTTGTACGCCGGGTGGATCAACAGGTCGGCGCCCAGCAGGAAACGCGGAATATCGCTGCGCCCTTTGAGGAACTGCACGTTATCGCCCAGCCCCAACGTAGCACTCTGCAATTGGAATACTTTGGGGTCGTCCTGGCCAATTACAAATAGACGCGTGCGTTTTTTCAGTTCCGCCGGTAAGGCGGCCAGGGCCTTGAGGCTGCGATCAACGCCCTTGGTCTTGAAGCCCGAACCGATTTGCACCAGCAGCAAGTCGTCGTCGGCGAGCTTGAATTCCTGGCGGAAACCTTCGCGGATTTCGGCGGCATTCGGCGGCGCGCGGCGGTCTTGGGCGATGCCCGGCGGCAGCAGGTGGAAACGTTCCAGCGGGGTGTCGTAATGCTTGATGAACAGCGGTTGCTGCACTTCAGAGATCATCAGGATTTCAGTCTTGGCGTCCTTGGCGAACACCGCGCGCTCGTACTCGGCAAAGTGGCGGTAACGGCCAAAGCTTTTGTACAGCGAATGACGCAGGTTTTGCGCCTTGTCTTCAAAGCAGCCATCGGCGGCGTAGTACACGTCCAGGCCGGGCATTTTGTTGAAGCCGATCAGACGGTCCACCGGGCGTTTGGCCAGGTCGGCTTCCATCCAGGCGCTGAGCTTTTCATTGCGCCGATGGTTGAAGAACGCCTTGACCGGCGCCACCAGCACTTCGAAGCCCGGCGGAATGTCGCCTTCCCAGATCAGCGTGTAGACACGAATCTGATGGCCGCGCTGCTGGCACTCCAGGGCGATGCGCATGAAGTCGCGCTGCAGGCCACCGAAGGGAAAATATTTGTACAGAACAAAAGCCAGTTGCATCAGTGCAGCTCCTCAGCCAGTAACAACGTGCTCAGTCGGCTTGCCACACGCTCAGGGTTCAGGCGCGTGAAGCACAGGGGCGACTCGCGCTTGATGTCGAACCGACGCAGGTCGTCGGCCGTTGGTTGATAGGTACAGTGTTTTTGCAGGCACGGCGCGCACGGGAAGTCGCTGGCCAGATGAATCTGGCCCTTGCCATAGGCGCCGGTCAGGCCGGGGTTGGTGGGGCCGAACAGGGAAATGGTCGGCACGTCCAACGCAGCGGCCAGATGGCCAAGGCCAGTGTCCACCGCCACGCAGGCACGGGCGCCGGCCAGCACGCGGGCCACGCCGGCCAGGTTGAGCTTGGGCAGCACTTCGGCGTTTTGCAGGCCATGGGCCAGGCGCTCGGCACGGGCTTTTTCGTCGGCATTGCCCCACGGCAACTTCACGTCCACACCCAGGCGGCCCATGCGCTCGGCCAGCTCGCGCCAATAGGCTTCGGGCCAGTGCTTGGTGTCCCAGGTGGTGCCGTGCAGCAACAGCACAAAAGGTTTTTTCGGCGGCAGGCCGAGCAGCTTGTCGGTGCTCAGGCCGTAGTCGCCCAACCCCTTGGGCAGGTCGTAGCCCAGCGCAACGGCGAACAGCTGGCGCAAACGCTCTACCGCATGCTGCCCACGGGCCACGGCCAGGCGGCGCGAGTAGAAACGCGCAGCGATGGGTTCGCGTGCAGAATGCTTGTCGAAACCCGCTACCGGAGCGCGCACGTAGCGCGTCAGCCAGGCACTTTTCAGCAGGCCTTGGGCGTCAATCACCAAGTCATACTTGGTCGACTGAACACGCTGCTTGAACCGTCGCCACTCGCCGCTCTTGATGGTTTGCCAGATGTTTTTGCGCCAGCGACGAATCGCCACCGGAATCACCTGGTCCACCGCCGGGTGCCAGGTGGGGATCTCGGCAAAGCCTTCTTCCACCACCCAGTCAAAGCGAATGCCGGGGATCGCCCGCGCCGCGTCGGTCAGTGCCGGCAAGGCGTGGATCACGTCGCCCAGGGATGAGGTCTTGACTACCAGTACTCGCAAACTAACGGACCTCGACCACAGAGCCTTGCAACCGCTGCAACGCGTCGCTGACCGGTTGCGGCAGCAGTTGGCGCAGGCAATTGTAGTGGCCGAAACGGCAGGTACGCTCAAAACACGGACTGCAATCCAAGCCCAGGCGCACCACTTCGACCTTGTCGGCCAACGGCGGTGTGAAGCCAGGCGAGGTCGAGCCGTACACCGCCACCAGTGGGCGATTCAACGCGGCAGCCACGTGCATCAGGCCGGAGTCGTTGGACACCACCGAGTCGGCGCAGGACAGCAGGTCGATGGCTTCGGCCAGTGACGTGTCGCCGCTGAGGTTCACCGCTTCTTCGCGCAGCCCAGGGATCAGGCGCTGGCGGATGTCCTCGCCCACCGAGTGATCGTTTTTCGAACCGAACAACCACACCTGCCAGCCTTCGCGAATCTTCATCTCGGCGACTTTGGCGTAATGCTCCGACGGCCAGCGCTTGGACTCGCCAAACTCCGCGCCTGGGCACAGCGCCAGCACCGGACGGTCGAGCATCAGGCCGAACTTGGCCAGGGCCGCGTCACGGGTCACCGGGTCGATCTGCAAGCTGGGGCGCGGGTACGGCGTCGGCAGGTCGGCACCTGGCTCGTAGGCCAGGGCCATGAAGCGCTCGATCATCAGCGGGTAGCGTGCTTTGTCGAGGGTGCGCACATCGTTGAGCAAGACGTAGCGAAACTCGCCGCGCCAGCCGGTGCGTTTGGGGATGCCGGCGAAATACGGCACCAGCGCCGACTTGAGCGAGTTGGGCAACAGGATCGCCTGGTCGTACTGGCCGACCATGGATTTGCCGATGCGCCGGCGCGTCGCCAATTCGAGGGCACCGTGGCCGAGCGGGAAGCTCAAGGCCTTGCGCACCTGGGGCATGCGCTCGAGGATCGGCCGGCTCCACTCGGGGGCGAGCACGTCGATTTGGCAGTCGGGATGACGCTGTTTCAGGCACTGGAACAGTGTCTGCGCCATCACCATGTCACCGACCCAACTGGGCCCAACGATCAGAATATTCATGTAGTTTCCACAAACGATGCGGGGAGGCTTATGCCTCCCCGCATCGATAATTATCCCAGGTTGCGGTAGCCACGGAACCGCTTTGTGTGAGAGCGGGCTTGCTCGCGAAAGCATCACCGCGGTCCGCCAGACAGACCGCAGCGTCTGCTTCGCGAGCAAGCCCGCTCCCACACAAGGCTGGTTTCCACATTAGATTGGCATCGCTCAATTAATCGAGTATCAGCTTAACCCCAGCGCCTGCCAGATTCGCATCACCTGGCGCCGTTCGTCGGCGAACTGATCCCCGGCTACCGTGCCAGCCTCATTTTGCAAGGCCTGGCGGTGCGCGGCGGAACGGTAGGCTTTATACACCTCGCGCAGCAGATGGGCATCGGCGGCGGGCATCAGCCCGGCCTGCTCCAGGCCCTCCAGAATGCGGATATTGTCGGTGTAGCGCAGCAACGATGGATGTTGCGCAGACCACGCCAAAGCCGCGTATTGCACCATAAATTCAATATCGACGATACCTCCGGCGTCCTGCTTGAGGTCGAACACCACCGTGGGCTCAAAGGCATTGGCGCCGGTGCCGGCCGCCGTAGACCGGGTGCCCAGGTTGTCGCGCATCTTGGCGCGCATCTCGCTGACCTCCTGGCGCAGCTTGGCCAGGTCACGCTCACGCCCCAATACCCTGGCGCGTACGTGCTCGAACGCCTGGCCCACATCCTGACTGCCCACCAGCACCCGCGCGCGGATCAGCGCCTGATGTTCCCAGGTCCAGGCCTCATTTTGCTGATAGCGCTCGAAGGCTCCGAGTGAACTCACCAGCAAACCGGACGCGCCGGATGGGCGCAGGCGCATGTCGACCTCATACAGCTGGCCGGAGTTGGTCTGGGTGGTCAGCAAGTGGATGATGCGCTGGCCCAGGCGCGTGAAGAACTGCGCGCCGTCGATCGGCTTGGCGCCGTCAGTCTCGGCCTGCGGGTCACCGTCGTGGATAAACACCAGGTCCAGGTCGGAACCATGCCCCAGCTCGATGCCGCCAACCTTGCCATAACCGACAATGATGAACCCCGGGTCGCACAGCGTACCGTCAAGCCGCTGCGGCGAGCCGTGGCGGGCCACGGTCTGGCGCCACGCCAGGGCCAGTACTTGTTCGAGAATGGCTTCGGCAAGCCAGGTCAGGTAGTCGCTGACTTTCATCAGCGGCAGGCTGCCGGCGATTTCCGAGGCGGCCACGCGCAGACGGTGAGCCAGCTTGAAGTGGCGCAGCGCCTCCATCTGCTGCTCAAGGTCATCCTCAGGGATGCGCGTGAGGCGCTCGCGCAGCTCGGCGGCGAGTTCCGGCGCCAACGGCGGCTTGAACAGGCGGCCTTCGTTAAGCAGTTCGTCGAGCAACAGCGGGAAGCGCGTGATCTGTTCGGCGATCCACGGGCTGGCGGCGCAGAGCGTGAGCAGACGGCGCAAAGCGTCGGGGTTTTCCGTGAGCAGCACCAGATAAGCGGAACGGCGGGCGACGGCTTCGACCAGCGGCAGTACACGTTCAAGCACCAAATCCGGGTTGGCATGTTCAACCGCCTGGGCCAGCAGACGCGGAATAAAGGCATCCAGCCGCTCCCGCCCCAGGCGCTGCATGGCACGCAATTGCGGGCTGCCGCGCAAGCCGGCCAGGGCTTTGAGGGCTTTGGGCGCGTCGGTAAAGCCACCTTCCTGCAATTGCAGGCGAGCGGCGTCTTCGTCCTGAGACTCTTCCCACAGTGGCAGCCACTCGCCGCCTACGACCAACTCACTCTCTGCGCCTTCTTCTTCGTCAGGGTCGGCGATGACCTGGCGGAAGTGCCAATCCACCCGACCACGCCAATACATCAGGCGCTCATGGAACGCGGACCAATCGGCAAAGCCCAGCATAAAGGCAATGCGCGCCTGATCTTCCGGGGTGTCCGGGAGCATTTGCGTCTGGCGGTCGGCGATCGCCTGGATCGCATGCTCGGTGTAACGCAAGAATTCGTAGCCGTTGCGTAACTCGGCAATCACTGCCGCAGGCAAATAACCCTGCCCTTCGAGCGTGCCGAGCACCTTGAGCAATGGCCGTTGTTGCAGGCTCAGGTCGCGGCCGCCGTGGATCAACTGGAACGCCTGGGCGATAAATTCCACTTCGCGGATGCCGCCCGAGCCCAGCTTGATGTTGTCGGCCATGCCTTTGCGCCGCACTTCCTGCTGGATCAGCTGCTTCATGGTGCGCAGCGCTTCGATGGCCGAAAAGTCCAGGTAACGCCGATAGACGAACGGGCGCAGCATATCCAGCAGTTGCGCACCGGCCACCTGGTCACCGGCAACCACGCGCGCCTTGATCATGGCGTAGCGTTCCCAATCACGGCCCTGGTCCTGGTAGTACTGTTCCAGCGCGTTGAAGCTGAGCACCAGGGCGCCAGCCGAACCGTAGGGGCGCAGGCGCATGTCGACGCGGAACACAAACCCGTCGACCGTCATCGGGTCGAGCGCCTTGATCAGTTTTTGACCAAGCCGGATAAAAAACTCCTGGTTATCCAGCGCGCGCTTCACGCCCACCGTCTCGCCGCCCTCGGGGTAGGCGAAGATCAGGTCGATATCAGAGGACAGGTTCAGCTCCACGGCGCCGAGCTTGCCCATGCCGAGGATGACCATGTGCTGGGCTTCGCCGCTGCGTCGGCCGGTGGGTGTGCCAAATTGCACGCAATGGCGTTGGTACAGCCATTGGTAGGCTTGGTCGATGCTGGCGTCGGCCATGTCGGAAAGGTCGCGACAGGTTTGCACCAGGTCGGCCTGGCGCGTCAGGTCGCGCCAGATGATGCGCACTTGCTGGCGGGTGCGCTGGCGACGCAGCACGCGACCCAGCTCATCTTCTGTTTCTGCCTGTTGCACGGCGCCGGCGATCTGACCGCACAGCTCGCCGGGCGCAAAGCCGCGGTCCAGCTCGCCCCAGGCCACCAGCTCGAGCAACATCGAAGGGTCACGCAGGCTCTGTTCAATGACAAAATCACTGGCGGCGCACACGCGGGCGAAGTCAGCCCACCGTTGCGGCGTCCATGCAGAAAGTCCATGATCGTCGTCCAGCGCGGCCACTGCGTCACGAAATGACTGCTCGGCCCGCTGGGCAAAAGGCAAGAGAATGGCCGGTAATGGGGCCAGTGTTGGAAGGCTCATGGTCTATCCTTGATCGGCGCGTAAAAGGCTTGTTGCTGTGAACGCAAGAACCACGCTCGGTGAAGGACTGTCGAACAAAGGTTATAAATAGCTGAAATTAAATTAATCTTGGCAGGCAACATCAAACTTTCACCTTTTCTTGTTCGCAAAAGATCAACAATAACGATTATGCTCACCAGCCAGACCGAGCAATCCACTCGGTCTTGTGTAGTTTTACTACTCGTATATACATTCGAAAGGCTGAAATGGCCGACGATTTGTAGTAAAACTACAGGACGCCGAAGCAACCTTCGGCCATCCAAGAATTTATGTCGTCTGCCCACAAGGCCAGTCGCAAACTTCAGGCAACCGATTCTGGTAGCCTTTCCGCCCTGGAGCAAGCCATGCAAGACCTCGATCCCGTCGAAACCCAGGAATGGCTGGACGCCCTGGAATCGGTTCTCGACAAAGAAGGCGAAGACCGTGCTCACTACCTGATGACCCGTATGGGCGAACTCGCGACCCGCAGCGGCTCGCAATTGCCTTACGCCATCACCACGCCATACCGCAACACCATCCCCGTTACCCACGAAGCACGCATGCCTGGCGACCTGTTCATGGAACGCCGCATTCGCTCGCTGGTACGTTGGAACGCCATGGCGATGGTAATGCGCACGAACTTGAAAGATTCTGACCTGGGCGGTCACATCTCCAGCTTCGCTTCCAGCGCAACCCTGTATGACATCGGCTTCAACTACTTCTTCCAGGCCCCGACCGACGAACACGGCGGCGACCTGATCTACTTCCAGGGCCACACTTCTCCAGGCGTTTACGCCCGTGCGTTCATGGAAGGCCGCATCACCGAAGAACACATGAACAACTTCCGCCAGGAAGTGGACGGTAACGGCCTGTCGTCGTACCCGCACCCTTGGCTGATGCCTGATTTCTGGCAGTTCCCGACTGTGTCGATGGGCCTTGGCCCGATTCAGGCGATCTACCAGGCACGTTTCATGAAGTACCTGGAAGCGCGTGGCTTCATCCCTGAAGGCAAGCAGAAAGTCTGGTGCTTCCTGGGCGACGGCGAGTGTGACGAGCCGGAATCCCTGGGCGCCATCTCCCTGGCTGGCCGCGAGAAGCTCGACAACCTGATCTTCGTCATCAACTGCAACCTGCAGCGCCTCGACGGCCCGGTTCGCGGTAACGGCAAGATCATCCAGGAACTCGAAGGCGTGTTCCGCGGTGCTCAGTGGAACGTGACCAAAGTGATCTGGGGCCGTTTCTGGGACCCACTGCTGGCCAAAGACGTCGACGGTATCCTGCAGCGTCGCATGGACGAAGTCATCGACGGCGAGTACCAGAACTACAAAGCCAAAGACGGCGCGTTCGTCCGTGAACACTTCTTCAACACGCCTGAACTCAAGGCAATGGTTGCAGACCTGTCCGACGACGAGATCTGGAAACTCAACCGTGGCGGCCACGACCCGTACAAGGTCTACGCGGCGTACCACGAAGCGGTCAACCACAAAGAACAACCGACCGTCATCCTGGCCAAGACCATCAAGGGTTATGGCACCGGTGCCGGCGAAGCGAAAAACACCGCGCATAACACCAAGAAGGTTGATGTTGAAAGCCTGAAGCTGTTCCGCGACCGCTTCGACATCCCGGTCAAGGACGAAGAGCTGGAGAACCTGCCGTTCTTCAAGCCGGAGCCAAACAGCGCCGAAGCCCGCTACCTCAGCGAGCGTCGCACTGCACTGGGCGGTTTCGTGCCACAGCGCCGCGCCAAGAGCTTCAACATTCCGACGCCGCCACTCGATACCCTCAAGGCTATCCTGGACGGCTCGGGCGACCGTGAAATCTCCACCACCATGGCCTTCGTGCGCATCCTGGCGCAGCTGGTCAAGGACAAGGAAATCGGCTCGCGTATCGTCCCGATCATCCCGGACGAAGCCCGTACCTTCGGTATGGAAGGCATGTTCCGTCAGTTGGGCATCTACTCCTCCGTCGGCCAGCTCTACGAGCCAGTCGATAAAGACCAGGTGATGTTCTACAAGGAAGACAAAAAGGGCCAGATCCTCGAAGAAGGCATCAACGAAGCGGGCGCCATGAGCTCCTTCATCGCTGCCGGTACTTCGTACTCCAGCCACAACCAGCCGATGCTGCCGTTCTACATCTTCTACTCGATGTTCGGCTTCCAGCGTATCGGCGACCTGGCGTGGGCAGCAGGCGACAGCCGTACCCGTGGCTTCCTGATCGGCGGTACTGCCGGGCGGACCACGCTGAACGGCGAAGGCCTGCAACACGAAGACGGTCACAGCCACATCCTGGCTGCCACCATCCCGAACTGCCGCACCTTTGATCCAACCTACGGCTATGAGCTGGCGGTGATCATCCAGGACGGCATGAAGAAGATGACCGAAGAGCAGCAGGACGTTTTCTACTACATCACCGTGATGAACGAGTCCTACCAGCAGCCAGCCATGCCGGCCGGTGTCGAGGAAGGCATCATCAAGGGCATGTACCTGCTCGAAGAAGACACCAAGGAAGCGGCGCACCACGTACAGCTGATGGGCTCCGGCACCATCCTGCGCGAAGTGCGTGAAGCGGCCAAGATCCTGCGTGAAGAGTTCAACGTCGGCGCTGACGTGTGGAGCGTTACCAGCTTCAACGAACTGCGTCGCGACGGCCTGGCAGTGGAGCGTAACAACCGCCTGCACCCAGGTCAGAAGCCAGCGAAAAGCTACGTCGAAGAGTGCCTGGCCGGCCGTAAAGGTCCAGTCATTGCCTCTACCGACTACATGAAGCTGTTTGCTGAACAGATTCGCCAGTGGGTCCCGTCCAAGGAATTCAAAGTCCTGGGCACCGACGGTTTCGGCCGCAGTGACAGCCGCAAGAAGCTGCGTCACTTCTTCGAAGTTGACCGTCACTTCGTGGTGTTGGCAGCCCTGGAAGCCTTGGCTGACCGTGGTGAGATCGAACCTAAGGTGGTGGCTGACGCTATCGTCAAGTTCGGGATCAACCCGGAAAAACGCAACCCACTGGACTGCTGAGGAGATTTTTTGTGAGCGAACTCATTCGCGTACCTGACATCGGCAGCGGTGAAGGTGAAGTAATCGAGCTGTTTGTGAAGGTCGGCGACACCGTCGAAGCCGACCAGAGCATCCTGACCCTGGAATCGGACAAGGCGAGCATGGAAATCCCTGCTCCCAAGGCCGGCGTGGTCAAAAGCCTGAAAGTGAAGCTGGGCGACCGCCTGAAAGAAGGCGACGAACTGCTGGAACTGGAAATCGAAGGTGCCGCTGACGCGGCCCCTGCGCCAGCGCCTGCTGCCGCTGCAGCACCCGCACCGGCTGCTGAAAAGCCTGCCGCCGCTGCCGAGGCGCCTGCAGCCCCGGCCGCTGCTCCGGCTGAGGCCTCTGTTCAGGACATTCACGTCCCGGACATCGGCTCGTCGGGCAAGGCCAAGATCATCGAGCTGCTGGTCAAGGTCGGCGACACCGTCGAAGCCGACCAGTCGCTGATCACTCTGGAGTCCGACAAGGCCTCCATGGAAATCCCATCGCCGGCGGCCGGCGTGGTGGAAAGCATCGCGGTCAAACTCGAAGACGAAGTCGGCACTGGCGACTTCATCCTCAAGCTGAAAGTACAAGGCGCTGCGCCGGCTGCTGCTCCAGCACCGGCTGCGGCCGCTCCTGCTGCAAAAGCTGACGCGGCTCCGGCTGCTGCTGCTGCCGCCCCTGCACCTGCTGCAAAAGCCGAGGCCGCTCCGGCCCCTGCTGCTGCCGCACCTGCGCCAAGCGGTGCCAAGGTTCACGCCGGCCCAGCCGTGCGTCAGCTGGCCCGTGAGTTCGGCGTTGAGTTGAACGCTGTGTCGGCCACCGGCCCGCACGGTCGCGTGCTCAAGGAAGACGTGCAGGTTTACGTCAAGGCCATGATGCAGAAGGCCAAGGAAGCTCCGGCTGCCGGCGCTGCTACCGGTGGCGCTGGTATTCCGCCGATCCCGGTCGTGGACTTCAGCCGCTTCGGCGAAACCGAAGAAGTGCCGATGACTCGCCTGATGCAAATCGGCGCGTCGAGCCTGCACCGCAGCTGGCTGAACATTCCGCACGTGACCCAGTTCGACCAGGCCGACATCACCGACCTGGAAGCTTTCCGCGTTGCGCAGAAAGCCGTGGCCGAGAAAGCTGGCGTGAAACTGACCGTGCTGCCTCTGCTGCTCAAGGCGTGCGCGCACCTGCTCAAGGAACTGCCGGACTTCAACAGTTCGCTGGCGCCAAGCGGTAAAGCGATCATTCGCAAGAAATACGTGCACATCGGTTTTGCAGTTGATACCCCGGACGGCCTGCTGGTGCCTGTGATCAAGAACGTTGATCAGAAGAGCCTGCTGCAACTGGCTGCCGAAGCTGCTGCACTGGCCGCCAAGGCCCGTGACAAGAAGCTGACCGCAGATGATATGCAGGGCGCCTGCTTCACTATCTCCAGCCTCGGGCACATTGGCGGCACTGGCTTCA
Organism: Pseudomonas sp. MF6747; assembly: GCF_963890955.1. Lineage (NCBI taxonomy): Bacteria > Pseudomonadati > Pseudomonadota > Gammaproteobacteria > Pseudomonadales > Pseudomonadaceae > Pseudomonas > Pseudomonas sp. MF6747. The sequence goes on along the minus strand of NZ_CAWPSZ010000052.1, from coordinate 92,291 downwards.
CGCCAATCGTCAACGCGCCGGAAGTGGCGATCCTGGGTGTGTCCAAGGCCACTATCCAGCCTGTGTGGGACGGTAAAGCGTTCCAGCCGAAGCTGATGCTGCCGCTGTCGTTGTCCTACGATCACCGTGTGATCAACGGCGCCGCCGCTGCACGCTTCACGCAGCGTCTGAGCCAACTGCTGAACGACATCCGCACCATCCTGCTGTAAGCCTCAAACGGGCCTCCCTTTCACCGGGGAGGCCTGGCTGCACCGATTTCCGAGCGCCACGCTCGTACCTCAACCCCGCCAACTGGCGGGGCTTTTTTTGGCCTGCTTTTTTGTCGGGGCAAGGGGCGTAGCGCCTGCGTCAATGCGCCACCCATCACCTGGATTGTAGAAACCGCTCCCGCGGCCGATAACAGCCATATAGCACTTAGCCTTCATCCTCTCTTGTCAGTGCGTGCTGCATGATGCAACCTTGCCGCAGGCGACAGTAAAGAGGGCGTGAGCCCGGCGCCGTGCGCATTTTTCCAAGCGAGTTTCCCCATGAAAAGCCAACCCGATGTCGCCCGTATGGCGGCCGAGGTAGTGACGCAGTTACCGGTGCCTTCGCGCCTCGGCATGCTGCGTTTCGAACGGCTTAATGAGGCAAGCTGGGCGCTGCTGTACCTCGACCCCAATTGCGAGCGCCAATTTGGTCTGCCGGCGGTTGAGCTGTGCGCCCTGGTCGGCACGCCCTATGCCAGCCTGATGGAACCGCAGGCGCGCTACCAACTGCACGACGCCATCCAGCAACAACTGACCCAGAGCCCGCATTACCTGGTGCGCTACACCTTGCATACCAGCGACGGGCCTTTGAGCCTGCTGGAGATGGGCGAGGCCTACAAACAACACAATCGTCACCTGCTGCGCGGCTACCTGATGGTGGTTGACGGGCTGTTCAGCGAAATCCCCACTGCCGCCCCGACCGCAGACCTGGAAAACCAGAACAGCCGCCTGCAGATCGCCCTGGAACTCAACCAGCGTGCCCAGCAGGAACAGTTGCAGCATCTGGAGCGTGTGCGCGCCCAACAGGAGCTGATCCTGCTGCTGGCACGCCAGCGCTACACCACGCCCAACTCGCTGCAGGAAGCCGCCGAGCTGATCACCCGCAGCGCGTGCGACATCTACCAGATCGATTGCGCGAGCATCTGGAACCTTGAAGGCCAGCGCCTGGTGCCGATTTCGGCGTACCACCGCGACGACCAACAGCATCACTTGCCTGAAGCGATCGACGCCAGCGGCTTCCCGGACTACCTGGAAGCCCTGCACTCGAGCCGCGCCATCGACGCCACCCACGCGTTGCGCGACCCGCGCACCCGGGAAATGGCCGAAAGCCTGCGCGCCAAGGACGTGCACGCGATGCTCGACGCGAGCATCCGTGTGGACGGCCAAGTCATCGGCGTGCTGTGCCTGGAACAAAGCGGCAGCTCGCGTGCCTGGCAGGCGGATGAGATCGCCTTCGCCGGCGAGCTGGCGGACCAGTTCGCGCAAGTGATCAACAACCACAACCGGCGCACCGCCACCAGCGCGCTGCACTTGTTCCAGCGGGCTGTGGAGCAAAGCGCCAACGCGTTTCTGCTGGTCAATTGCGACGGCGTGGTCGAGTACGTCAACCCAAGCTTTACCGCGATCACCCAGTACAGCGCCGAAGAAGTCCACGGCCATCGACTGGCGCAGTTGCCAGCCCTGGAAAACCTCAGCGAGTTGCTCTTCGATGCACCGTCGAGCCTGGCCAAAAGCAACAGCTGGCAGGGTGAGTTCAAGAGCCGACGCAAAAACCTCGAACCCTACTGGGGCCAGCTGTCGATTTCCAAGGTGTATGGCGACAACCGTGAGTTGACGCACTACATCGGCATCTACGAAGACATCACCCAGACCAAGCTGGCCCAGCAGCGCATCGAGCGCCTGGCCTACACCGACAACTTGACCAACCTGGGCAACCGCCCGGCGTTTATCCGCAACCTGGATGAGCGCTTCGCGCGCGACAGCGACAGCCCGATCAGCCTGTTGCTGGTGGACATCGACAATTTCAAGCGGATCAACGACAGCCTCGGCCACCAGACCGGCGACAAGTTGCTGATCAGCCTGGCCCGGCGCCTGCGCAACAGCCTGAGTGCCAGTGGCAGCCTGGCGCGGTTTGCCAGTAACGAGTTCGCGGTGTTGCTCGACGACACCGACCTGGAGAGTGGCCAACAGGTTGCCAGCCAGTTGCTGGCAACCCTCGACAAACCGATGTTTGTCGACAACCAACTGATCAGCGTCACCGGCTCCGTGGGCCTGGCCTGTGCGCCGCTGCACGGTCGCGACCCGCAAACCCTGATGCGTAACGCCGGGCTGGCCCTGCACAAGGCCAAGGCCAACGGCAAACACCAGGTACAGGTGTTTACCGAGGCGCTGAACGCCGAGGCCAGTTACAAACTGTTCGTGGAAAACAACCTGCGCCGCGCCCTGACCCAAAACGAGTTGGACGTGTTCTACCAGCCCAAGCTGTGCCTGCGCAGCGGCCGGCTGCTGGGCATGGAAGCACTGTTGCGCTGGAACCATCCGGAAAAGGGCATGATCCGTCCCGACCAGTTCATCAGCGTGGCGGAAGAAACCGGGCTGATCATCCCCATCGGCAAATGGATCGCGCGCCAGGCCTGCCGCATGAGCAAGCAATTGAGCGCCGCCGGCATGGGCAATTTGCAGGTGGCGATCAACCTGTCGCCCAAGCAATTCTCCGATCCGGACCTGGTGGCCTCGATTGCCACCATCCTCAAGGAAGAACAGTTGCCCGCGAACCTGCTGGAGCTGGAGCTGACCGAAGGTTTGCTGCTGGAAGCCACCGAAGACACGCGCCTTCAGCTGGACCAGCTGAAGAGCTTTGGGCTGACCCTGGCCATGGATGACTTCGGCACCGGCTATTCGTCGCTGAGCTACCTGAAGAAATTCCCCATCGACATCATCAAGATCGATCGCAGCTTTATCCACGAAATCCCGGACAACCAGGACGACATGGAAATCACCTCGGCAGTGATCGCCATGGCCCACAACCTCAAGCTCAAAGTGGTGGCCGAGGGCGTCGAAACCTCCGAGCAACTGGCCTTCCTGCGCCGGCATCGTTGCGATGTGGGCCAGGGCTATTTGTTCGACCGGCCGATCCCCGGTTCAGAGCTGCTCGAGAAGCTTAAACGTTACCCGCGCGGGCCAATCGCCTGACAGCGCTGTAACACTCGGGCACACTGGCTGTCTGAATCTTTACCGCTAACTCAACCTGACGAGAGGACTGATCATGGTCTTGCGCTCGGAAATTCTGGTGAACAAAAACGTGTTGCCCACTCAAGAACAAGCTTTGCCTGGCCGTGAAACCCCGATGGCACTGCCAGAGACGCATTTCGTCAACGGCAACCCGCTGCTCGGCCCCTTTGTCGACAACGTCGAGTTCGCGATCTTCGGTCTCGGTTGTTTCTGGGGTGCCGAACGCCGGTTCTGGCAGCGCGACGGTGTGGTCAGCACCGTGGTCGGCTACGCCGGCGGCTACACGCCGAACCCAACTTACGAAGAAGTTTGCTCGGGCCTGACCGGCCATAGCGAAGTGGTACTGGTGGTGTTCGACCAAGACAAGATCAGCTACGAAGAGCTGCTGAAAATGTTCTGGGAGCTGCACAACCCGACCCAGGGCATGCGCCAGGGCAACGACATCGGCAGCCAGTACCGTTCGGTGATCTACGCGGTGAAGCCTGAGCACCTGGAAGCGGCCAAGGCCAGCGCCGAGGCGTATCAGGGCGAACTGACCAAGGCCGGCCTGGGCACCATCACCACAGAAATCGAAGAGGCACCGACGGTGTACTTCGCCGAGGCGTATCACCAGCAATACCTGGCGAAGAACCCGCAGGGCTATTGCGGGATCGGCGGCACAGGCGTGACCTGCCCGATCTAAGCACTACGCAGATCAAAAAATGTGGGAGCGGGCTTGCTCGCGAATGCGGTATATCAGTCGACATATCTGTTAACTGACACTCCGCTTTCGCGAGCAAGCCCGCTCCCACATTTAGTTTTGTGCTTGGCTTGAGATCTGATTACTCAGCGATGAGCCAATCCATCTGCCACCCACCCTGGGTCTGGCCAAGTTTCTTGGACAGCCACGGCAGCAGCTCACGCAACTCCTCTTCCAAACCCCACGGCGGGTTGGCAATCGCCAGGCCCGAGCCGGTCAGGGTGTTGGGCGTGTCCAGCGGATGCACCAGCAACTCCACCCGCAGCAACTTCGGCGCACCCGTGCCGGCCAGGTCCTGGTAGAAGCGGCGCAGCATGCGCTGGTCTTTCACCGGGTACCAGATCGCCGCAACGGTCTGACGCATGCGGCTGACCGCTTCCTTGAGGGACGCTGCGCAGCGCTGCATTTCGTCGAGCTTTTCAAACGGCGGATCGATCAGCATCAACGCACGTTTTTCCGGCACCGGCAGCAAGGCGCGTGGCACATGCCAGCCTTCGCCCAAATGTACTTTGACGCGGCGATCGCCCTTCATGTTGTCTTTGAGCAGCACGCCGTCTTCCGGGTGTTTTTCATTCAGCAGCACACGGTCCTGAGGCCGCGTAAGGCGGCGCGCCAGCTCCGGCGAGCCCGGGTAGTAGCGCAACTGGCCATCCGGGTTCATCTCATGCAACACGCGCATGTAGTCGTCGGTCAGCGGCGGCAGGTCGCTCTCGCCCCACAGGCGCGCAATGCCTTCCAGGTATTCACCGGTGCGGTTGGCCTGATCACCTTGCAGGTCGTACAGCCCGATCCCGGCGTGGGTGTCGAGGTAGGCGAACGGCTGCTCCTTGCGCGACATCAGGGCGATGAGGCGGGTCAAGGTCAGGTGTTTGAAGACATCGGCGTGGTTGCCGGCGTGAAAGGCGTGACGATAATTCATGGTTGCTCCTGCGCAGGGGGCGAAGTTTACCTTCTACAGGCGCAAAGGGGCAGAGTGTGGCGAGCGGGCTCGCCTCGCGTTGGGCTGCGCAGCAGCCCTGATACGATCACCGCGTTCTTTTTTTGCCAGAACTCATTGACAGGTTTTGGGGCCGCTACGCAGCCCGACGCAGGGCAAGCCTGCTCGCCACAACCACCCCTCACACCGATGACTGTTTCCAGCAGGCGCTGCGTCAACTCAACTCTGAGGCCAGATAGTCGGCAAGCGCCCCATGGCTGACATCCGCCCCGCGCGCAAAGCAGGCTACCTTGTGGCGCAAGATCGCAGGCTTGAAAGCGGTCTGCAGGTCGGGGCGCTGCTCTTCGAGCCATTGCAGCAAGTTGTCGATCAGCACGTGGGGGGACTGCTCTGCCAGATGCTCCAGCAACGAGGCAGTCACTTGCCACCATGGGCTGGTGTTGGCGGCAGTGACCGGGCCAGTCGCAACCGTTAGCGGTTGGCCGTTGATCAGGTAACGCTGAAATACCGGCAACACCTTCCCCGCCTCATCGCCGATGTTTTGCACAATCGGCAGAAATTGACCGCCATCCCAGAAGCGCAAAAACACTTCCTGCCCCTCGGGCAACAGCACCTTGGTCAAGCTTCGCAGGTGCGCGACCACTGTTTCCAATGGGCTGGACGATACGGCCAGCCATCCCCACTCCGTAGATTCGGTGGTTGCTATCCAGTCGAGGAATGGGCTTTCGGGCTCGATGATGGCGACGTAAGGCATGACCTCAGTCCACTCAGCATAGGCCGTGCTTGCCCAGACGGGCTGGGGCGGCATGCCAGCTGCCATTTTTCGCCAGACATCTACCGGCTTTGCGTCGCTGGCGTTACTAAGAATGACGAACGCATTCTCAGTCGTCCGAAGGGGACAATGGGTTAACCAAGTTTTTGGTAACAACTGATTCGGCATTAGATACATTCCATTCAAAGGAGGACGCAAGCAATGATTCGTCGTTCAAAACAATTTCTGCCACAAACAAAGCGTCAACAATTTCATTTTGAAAAGCTCTCGCCTAATCTAGAGCCAATCAACATCCTCCCACCCCACAAGCTCTCCTATTACAAGCAGAATAAAAATGCCAAGGACGGAGGCCACTGAACAGACACCTAGACTTTTCAAAATAAATTTGAGCATCTTCGAAAACTCAGCGTAGTCCTCAGCACTAAGACGTCCGTGCTTAATAGAGTGTTCGTGAGAGGCGAAAGCACCGATCACATCTCTTATCGCCCACGACCGGCTTATAGGGCCCCAACCAATAGCTTCGATTTCACTTATAATCTGCCAACTTCGCTTTAAATGCACCCATATTACTTCAATCTTAAAACAAGCAAGATATAACGCCCACACAGGCACGATACACATCAATAAAAAAACAAAATCAAAAAAATAAAATAGACATCCTGCGCGCCACTTATATGCACCTTACCCCCTCACTCAAAAGAGAGTCACCCAAGCCAGCCAACATATTTACCTATACCCCACAATGCAACAGCGTACCCTCCCATGCCCATCAAAAAAAAACCCCACAGCCTTAACTCAAGCATTAGTCGACGAGGGACGTTATCCAACTCCTCACGCGTGACGGCGCCATCCTTAATGTGCAACTTTTGAAAGACAAACATTCCCGCGACAGTATTTACGAACAACATCTTGCTGAAAAAATCAGCACCCACAAAAATCTTACGATAAGAGACCAGTCTTGAAGTACCCAAACACTGCAATATTTCATCGATTTTACGATATGAAAAATATACCTGCCCTATTAAAACAAGAACACCCCATGCCGCCGCAACCAATAGGCAATACGAATATAAAACGCTAGCGTCTTCCATAATTACTTTATCCCTTCCTATACGATCTCCCCCAACTTCCCCCCCAGGCCAGACCCGGCACTCCCCCCGATTGCCGATGCAGCTCCCACCACCACCACGCCGCAAACTAACCCACCAACACCAAGCGTTCCTACACCTATAGCTATACACATAGAAGTGGCCCCTAATGCGCCCAAATACGCACCCGCCCCACTGCCTCCAACAGAACCTAAAAAGCTTCCGCCCTCCATGAGCTTCACTTTCTTACACTCTGCAGAACTTCCAACTCGACACGTTTCCTTCACCTTCAATGCTGACGCTGATCCCCCTAGCCCAATACCGATAAACCCGCCGACCTTCATATACTGGATACCGCCAGCCAGCCCCAATCCGTAGATTCGGTGGTTGCTATCCAGTCGAAGAATCGGCTTTCGGGCTCAATCATGGCGACGCAATGCATGACCTCAGTCCATTCGCTGTAAACCGTGCCTGCCCAGATGGGATGGGGCGGTAGACCGGCTGAAAGGGTTCGCCAAGCGTCCAAAGGTCTCGCGGCGCTGGCGCTGCTGAAAATGACGAAGAGTTTTTCGGCTGGTTGAATCGGGGAGTGGAATAGCCATGTGCGGGGTATGAACTGCATTAGCATAAAATAATGCTCCTTTACCACAAAATATGGCAAAACAACCGGCGAATAACCGAGCGTCTAAGAATGTTCATTAAGCCAACCCATATACTCACCCATACACAATAAAGCGATGCAAACCCCAACCAAAACAAACAAAACATACACCAGTGCTTTTAGTTTAAATCTAAGCCGATAAGGAACGCCTTCAAACTCCTCACGAGTAAACCCGCCGCCTTTTATATGCGTTTCAGGAAACACAAGCATCCCCGCAATCGACAGTACAAAAAACGACCTACTGAAAACCCCGTCCCCAAGAAGAAATTGACGACCCAATACACTATTTGACTGACCTAGGCATTCCAATATTTCATTAACTTTAGAGTAAGAAAAATAAACTTGAACCAAAAATGTAAAAAAAATTAACACAAATACGCCTAACCAGCACCACATATAAAATGCGTAAAATTCACCCTTCATTACTTCCCCACCTCATAAATAAAATCTCCGACCCTCTCTCCAGCAAGCGCACCAACGGCGCCACCGGCAGCAGTGCCTGCACCTACAACAACCAAAATACATAAAATGCCTCCTAAACCCGCAGTACCTGCACCTATAGCAACACACACTGTTCCTGCACCCGCTGCTGCGGAAGCACCACCTAACCAGCCAACCGCGGCGCTCCCGACAAAATTCCCTCCTTCTGTATATTTCACTCTTTGACAATTATCTTTACTTCCAACTCGACACGTTTCCTTCACCTTCAATGCGGACGCTGACCCCCTAGCCCAATACCGATAAACCCGCCGACCTTCATATACTGACTTGCCCGCGCCACACGTTGAATATGCGTCGCATATCCAGGAATCCCCCCTGACACACCCGCTTTGCTCCAATGATGAACCAAACTGCGACTGGAAATCCCCAATGCTTTTTTGAGCTTTGGGTGATCGGCAATGCCAATTCCTTTGCGTACCAGAGGCCCGAGCCTGTTATCCAGTTGAGTTAACAGCTTCTGACGTTTAGCGAAAAATTCTGCACCTTGCAAATTGCCATGAGCCTGGAAGGTTTTGACGTGCAACTTTTCAAGATCCACGAGGACGGACTTGGTCCGCGTTAAATGATTTTCCACCATGCTTGATCCCACCCCCAACGCCATCGAACTCTGCGCCAAAAAAAGCACCAACCTCTTGCTGGTGCTCAACCATAAACGCCGCCTCGTCATCGCTCATCGGCGTCAGTGCATCGTTCACCTCTTTCGCCGCCTCCATCAGCAATGCCTCTTCACGCGTGCATTGGCTGTTAAGCGGGTCGCTGAGGACGAGCATTTGCCCCGGCCTGGCGTACTGCGTGAGTTGTGGATTGAGGCTGCGAAACCGCTCCAGTACGATCGCACTGGGCGATTCGAACAGCGACTTTTCCAAGGCATCCCGAGACATTGCGCGCTGCACGATATGAAACCCCGGCTCGACGCCAGCAGCTTTCCCGGCAGAAGGTCCCGGACCTTTATTCCCATGCTGCGGGAGGTCGCACTGGTCGTTCTTGCAGCGCTCGCACTCTTCGCAAAAAGGTGCACTACGTTTCAGGCTGGCCACTTGCACGCGGCTTAACGGGGCAGGAACAACCGCCAGCAGCGTTTCCTTTATTCCCGGCATTAACGGCGCAGTCGCGGCAGCCGGCGCGCCGCCAAGCTGGATCGGCACGCTGCTGAAAATCCCACCCGCCGACAGCGTGATCGACTGCCCTCCGGCCTGGATTGTCACGCTCGCACCGGCGTCGATGACGATGCTCTGCCCCGCTCCGATCTGGATGGTGCGACCTGCACGCATCTGCTGCGAACCGCCAACCGTCAGGTGGTCATCCTGCTTGAGTTCGGTGAGGCGATTGCCATGGGTAATGCGCTGCTCTGCGCCTTGCAGCTCGTGATGCGACTCGCCGCCCACCTTCACCCGGCGCCCGTTATCGACCTGCACCTGCTGGTCATTCAGCACGTGCTGGGTCCAGTCACGCTGGGCACGCAAGTAGATTTCCTCGGCGCCTTTGCGGTCCTCAATGCGCAGCTCGTTGTAGCCGCCACCGCCCGGGCTGCTCTGGCTGCGAAAGATACTGCGGGTCTTGTCCGCTGGCAGATCGAGGGGCACCGGCGTTGCCGCGTTGGGCAGGCAGCCCATCACCAGTGGCATGTCCAGGTCACCATTGGCGAATCCCACCAGCACTTCCATACCGACTCTGGGTATCAGCACCGAGCCGTAACGATCATGCGCCCAGCCACTGGCGACACGCAGCCAGCAGCTGGAGTGCTCGTTGTGTTGCCCGTCACGGTCCCAGGCCAGTTGCACCTTGACCCGACCGTATTCGTCGCAATGGATTTCACTGTCGGCAGGCCCGGTAACCACCGCGTGTTGATAACCGCCGATGCTCGGGCGCGGCAACTCAGGCAAGGGTGGGCGGAAAATCACATCCCATGGCACGGCGATAAACGTGTTGTGGTAGCCCTGACGAAAATCTCCCCCTGCCACCTCAGTAACAGCCTCTTCCAGCACCTGGGGTTGTTTGCCCTGATGGGAGACCTGGGTGACCAGCCACAAATCATTCCAGCTTTCTCGCGGGTGCCCGCCAAGCCTGAGGAACCGACCACTGACCAAGGCAGGATCATCGCCTTCACCCCGGGCGGCTCTCGAGTCCGTGCGCAGGCGCTCCAAGCCTCGCTGCGCAAGGTATTTGCCATGGGGGCGATCGGAAAAGTGGCCGGGATACTGCTGCATTTCAAGGCTCGGAAGCTGCTCGCCAGCCACGGCACTTTCCAGCGTCAGGCGCGGCTTACGAAAATCATAATCGCGCAGGTTTATCCCTGTTGTGCGGGTTTCCAGTTGCATCGCAAAGCGCTTGATCGCCGGAGTCGCCGCCACCATCCCGGAACCGGGGCTGTAGGGAGTGGGCTGTTCGGCCCGGGCGAACACCGTCTGGTCATCACCGAATACCAGCAGGTGCCCATCGGGCGAATGCTGGAAGTGGTAGTGGATGCCCACCTCGGCGCACAGACGTTGAATGAACGCCAGATCAGTCTCGCCGAACTGCACGCAGTACTCGCGCGGTGGATAAGTACCGCTCAGGCGAAACTCAAAGCGGTCGCTCAGGATGCCTTGCCCGACCAACACCAGCGCCACAATCTGCGGCACACTTTTGTGCTGAAAAATACGCTGATGACTGCTGTGCGCCAGGTACTGCAGATGCGGCACAAGACGGATCTGATAACGCGTCAGGCGCCGCCCCGACTCGCCCTGCCCGACTCGATAGACCAGGCCATGCACACCATGCCCCTGCTCATCGAACCCCAGATAGGCCTGGCGATGCAGCAAGCTTTCCAAATCGAGATCGGGCTGTTCGCTGACCAGTTCAAGGTCGATACAGTAAGGCTGACTCAGCGCCTCCTCACCCTGGAAGCTGTAGACCTTGAGGTCGCTGGCAACCCCATCCAGGGTCAGGTTAAACGCACTTTGATTGGCAGGAGCGAACATCCGGTGTTTCTCTGCGAAGGGTAGGCGGCCGATTCTGCACTACGGGTGCGCCCTGCTGAGCACGCCCCAGACAAATCAGTAAATCCCTACACGCTCGCATCAGAATCTTCTTCGGACCAACCCAAATCACACGCAAAAAAAGGCCCGCCATCCGTAGGACGCGGGCCTTTTTCTAATTCAACGGGCGCTTATCACCCGACGAATTATTTGTTGAGGTTGTAGTCTTTTTCCGCCGCGTCAAAACGCTCGACCATACCGGCAGTCGGTGCGCCCAGCTTGCTGACGAAGTAGATCGCCAGGCTGGCGAAGATAAAGCCCGGAATGATTTCGTACAGGCCCAACAGCTCGAAGTGCTTCCACACAATCACAGTGACCGCGCCGACCAGGATGCCGGCCAGTGCGCCGTTGCGCGTCATCTGTTTCCAGATCACCGAGATCAGCACCACAGGCCCGAACGCGGCGCCGAAACCGGCCCAGGCGTAGCTCACCAGGCCCAGTACGCGGTTGTTCGGGTTGGCTGCCATGGCAATCGCGATCAGGGCAACCAGCAGCACCATCGCGCGGCCGACCCACACCAGCTCAACCTGGGAGGCGTTTTTGCGCAGGAAAGTTTTGTAGAAGTCTTCGGTCAGCGCGCTCGAGCACACCAGCAATTGGCAGCTCAGGGTGCTCATGACGGCAGCCAGAATGGCCGACAACAGCACGCCCGCGATCCATGGATTGAACAGCAGTTTGGCCAGTTCGATGAACACACGTTCGTGGTTCTCGTTGACCGGGCCGGCCACTTCCGGGTGCGCCGAGAAGTAAGCGATGCCGAAGAAGCCCACCGCCACGGTGCCGCCCAGGCACAGGATCATCCAGGTCATGGAGATGCGACGCGCCTTGGCAATCGACTTCACCGAATCCGCCGCCATGAACCGCGCGAGGATGTGCGGCTGGCCGAAGTAACCCAGGCCCCAGCCCATCAGCGAAATGATGCCGATGAACGTGGTGTTTTTCAGCATGTTGAAGTTGTCAGGGTTCTTGGCTTCGATCGCCAGGAACGTGGTGTCGATACCTCCGGTGGCCAGCAACACGATGATCGGCGTCAGGATCAGCGCGAAGATCATCAGCGTGGCTTGTACGGTATCTGTCCAGCTGACCGCCAGGAAACCACCGACGAAGGTGTAGGCAATTGTCGCGGCAGCACCGGCCCACAGCGCGGTCTCGTAGGACATGCCGAAGGTGCTTTCAAACAGACGGGCGCCGGCCACGATGCCGGAAGCGCAATAAATGGTGAAGAACACCAGAATCACCACCGCAGAGATGATTCGCAGCAGGCCGCTTTTGTCTTCGAAACGGCTGGAGAAGTAATCCGGCAGCGTCAGGGCGTCGCCATTGTGTTCGGTTTGCACCCGCAGGCGACCGGCCACGAACAACCAATTCAGGTACGCGCCGACGATCAGGCCGATGGCAATCCAGCTTTCCGACAGACCGGACATGTAGATGGCGCCCGGCAGGCCCATCAACAACCAGCCGCTCATATCGGAAGCACCGGCGGACAATGCGGTGACCACGCTGCCGAGGCTGCGACCGCCGAGGATGTAGTCAGAGAGGTTGTTGGTGGAGCGATAGGCCATGAAGCCGATCAACACCATTGCTGCGATGTAGATCACAAATGTGATCAGGGTGGGATTACTAACGCTCATAAGAGTGACGCCCTGGCTTTGTTTTTATGTAGCGACGGTCTGTGTCAGACGGCCACCCGTTGATAAGCGGATAGACGAGACTGCGTGCCGCGCATTTATGACTGGCGTTTCCCCAGGAAAGCCGCCAGCCGATGAACCGAACCTTGCAGGCGGTTGCACCTTGGGCGCGAATGCTATTCAACAAAGCAAATAAGGTGCAACCAGTTTCTTGAGAATAAGTTGCACCTAAGCGTGTTTACGCCCAAACAACGGTTTTTTGCTTCTTTTCGGAGCAAGAACAGCCGACCTCAGAAGCAAATGCACCAAGGGAGAGCGGATTCTGTTGAAGGCCGGATTTTTTCCCGATCGCGATCAAAAATTTCCTGAACAATTTGGGTTGCACCCGGTTGCACCTCTGCATGCGCAAAGCTAATCTTGCCGCCAGCAGATGCCACGCAGTAGTGGCACCCATGAGGATAAAAAGATGGCAACGACCACCCTTGGGGTCAAACTCGACGACCCGACCCGCGAACGCCTCAAGGCCGCCGCGACCTCCATTGATCGCACGCCGCACTGGCTGATCAAGCAGGCGATTTTCAATTACCTGGAGAAACTGGAGGGTGGTGCAACCCTGAACGAGATTAATGGCTTGGGCAGCAAGGACGCGGAGGACGCTGGAGAAATTCAGCCAGACCACGCCCACCAGTGCTTCCTGGAGTTCGCCGAAAGCATCCTGCCGCAGTCCGTACTGCGCGCCTCGATCACCGCCGCCTACCGCCGCCCGGAACCGGAAGTGGTGCCGATGCTGATCGAGCAGGCCCGCCTGCCGCAGCAGATGGCCGAAGCCACCAACAAGCTGGCCGCCTCGATTGCCGAGAAGTTGCGCAATCAGAAGAGCGCCGGCGGCCGTGCCGGTATTGTTCAAGGCCTGCTGCAAGAATTTTCCCTGTCGTCCCAGGAAGGCGTGGCCCTGATGTGCCTGGCCGAAGCGCTGCTGCGCATCCCGGACAAGGGCACTCGCGATGCACTGATCCGCGACAAAATCAGCACTGGCAACTGGCAGCCGCATCTGGGCAACAGCCCGTCGCTGTTCGTCAACGCCGCCACCTGGGGCCTGCTGCTGACCGGCAAACTGGTCGCCACGCACAATGAAGCCGGCCTCACCTCGTCCCTGAGCCGCATCATCGGCAAGAGCGGCGAGCCGATGATCCGCAAGGGCGTCGACATGGCCATGCGCCTGATGGGCGAGCAGTTCGTCACCGGCGAAACCATCGCCGAAGCCCTGGCCAATGCGAGCAAATTCGAAGCCAAGGGTTTCCGCTATTCCTACGACATGCTCGGCGAAGCCGCGCTGACCGAACACGACGCCCAGAAGTACCTGGCCTCGTACGAACAAGCCATTCACTCCATCGGCAAAGCCTCTCACGGCCGTGGGATTTATGAAGGCCCGGGCATTTCCATCAAGCTCTCGGCACTGCACCCGCGTTACAGCCGTGCGCAATACGAGCGGGTGATGGACGAGCTGTACCCGCGCCTGCTGTCGCTGACCTTGCTGGCCAAGCAATACGACATCGGCCTGAACATCGACGCCGAAGAAGCCGACCGCCTGGAGCTGTCGCTCGACCTGCTCGAACGCCTGTGCTTCGAGCCGCAACTGACCGGTTGGAACGGCATCGGGTTCGTGATCCAGGCCTATCAGAAACGCTGCCCGTATGTGATCGACTACGTCATCGACCTGGCCCGCCGCAGCCGCCATCGCCTGATGATCCGCCTGGTAAAAGGCGCGTACTGGGACAGCGAGATCAAGCGCGCCCAAGTTGAAGGCCTGGAAGGCTACCCGGTGTACACCCGCAAGGTGTACACCGACGTTTCCTACATTGCCTGCGCACGCAAACTGCTGTCGGTGCCGGAAGCCATCTACCCGCAGTTCGCCACGCACAACGCCCACACCCTGTCGGCCATTTACCATATCGCCGGCCAGAACTATTACCCCGGCCAGTACGAGTTCCAATGCCTGCACGGCATGGGTGAACCGCTGTACGAGCAGGTTGTAGGCAAAGTTTCCGAGGGCAAGCTGAACCGTCCGTGCCGCGTGTACGCCCCGGTCGGTACCCACGAAACACTGCTGGCTTACCTGGTGCGTCGCCTGCTGGAAAACGGCGCCAACACCTCGTTCGTCAACCGCATCGCCGACCACACTATTTCGATTCAGGAGCTGGTGGCCGACCCGGTGGCCAGCATCGAGCAGATGGCCACGCTGGAAGGCGGCTTCGGCCTACCGCACCCGCGTATTCCACTGCCGCGTGACCTGTATGGCAGCGACCGCGCCAACTCGGCCGGTATCGACCTGGCCAACGAACACCGCCTGGCGTCGCTGTCTTGCGCGCTGCTGGCCACCGCGCACAACGACTGGAAAGCCGCGCCGATGCTGGGCTGCGCCTCCAGCAACGAGCCGGCCGCACCTGTGCTGAACCCCTCCGACCTGCGTGACGTGGTCGGCCATGTACAGGAAGCCACCGTCGAAGACGTCGACAACGCCATTCAATGCGCGATCAATGCCGGCCCGATCTGGCAGGCCACCCCGCCCGCCGAGCGCGCCGCGATTCTGGAGCGTGCCGCCGACTTGATGGAAGGCGAGATCCAGCCGCTGATGGGCCTGCTGGCCCGCGAGGCCGGCAAGACCTTCGCCAACGCCATCGCCGAAGTGCGCGAAGCCGTGGACTTCCTGCGCTACTACGCGGTACAGGCCCGTAACGATTTCACCAACGACGCCCACCGCCCATTGGGCCCCGTGGTGTGCATCAGCCCGTGGAACTTCCCGCTGGCAATCTTCAGCGGTCAAGTGGCTGCGGCACTGGCTGCCGGTAACCCGGTATTGGCCAAGCCTGCCGAGCAAACCCCGCTGGTGGCGGCACAAGCCGTGCGTATGTTGCTCGAAGCCGGTATTCCGGAAGGCGTGCTGCAACTGCTGCCGGGCCAGGGCGAAAGCGTCGGTGCCCGCCTGGTGGGTGATGATCGCGTCAAAGGCGTGATGTTCACCGGCTCCACCGAAGTGGCGCGCCTGCTGCAACGCAGCGTCGCCGGTCGCCTGGATGCCCAGGGCCGCCCAATTCCGCTGATCGCCGAAACCGGTGGCCAGAACGCAATGATCGTCGACTCTTCGGCGCTGACCGAGCAAGTGGTCATCGACGTTGTGTCCTCGGCCTTCGACAGCGCCGGCCAGCGCTGCTCGGCGCTGCGCGTTCTGTGCCTGCAGGAAGATTCGGCAGACCGTGTGATCGAAATGCTCAAGGGCGCCATGGCTGAATGCCGTCTGGGCAACCCGGAGCGCCTGTCGGTAGACATCGGCCCGGTGATCGACGCCGAAGCCAAGGCTGGCATCGAAAAACACATCCAGGCCATGCGCGACAAAGGCCGCAATGTGTACCAAGTGGCGATTGCCGACGGCGAAGAGATCAAGCGCGGCACCTTCGTGATGCCCACCCTGATCGAACTCGAAAGCTTCGACGAACTGCAACGCGAGATCTTCGGCCCGGTGCTGCACGTGGTGCGTTACAAGCGTAAAGAGATCGACCAGCTCATTGCGCAGATCAATGCCTCCGGCTACGGCCTGACGCTGGGCGTGCACACCCGCATCGATGAGACCATCGCCAAGGTGATCGACAATGTTCACGCCGGTAACGTCTATGTGAACCGCAACATCGTGGGCGCCGTGGTTGGCGTGCAGCCCTTCGGCGGCGAAGGCCTGTCGGGCACTGGCCCGAAAGCCGGTGGGCCGCTGTACCTGTACCGTCTGCTGTCGACTCGTCCTACCGATGCGATCGAACAATCCTTCGTGCGCGGCGACAAGCTGACCGCGCCGGACGTGCGTCTGCGCGATGCCATGAGCCAACCGCTGACCGCCCTGAAAACCTGGGCCGACAGCAGCAAGTTCAGCGAACTGAGCGCCCTGTGCAGCCAGTTCGCCGCGCAGTCGCAAAGCGGTATTACCCGCCAACTGGCCGGCCCGACCGGCGAGCGCAACAGCTACGCAATCCTGCCCCGCGAGCACGTGCTGTGTCTGGCGGACGTGGAAGGTGATCTGCTGACGCAACTGGCGGCAGTATTGGCCGTCGGCGGTTCGGCGGTATGGCCGGAAACTGACCTGACTAAAGCTGTGTTCCCACGCCTGCCGAGGGAAGTTCAGGCGAAGATCAAGCGCGTGGCTGACTGGACCAAGGATGACGTGGTATTCGACGCCGTCCTGCACCACGGTGATTCCGACCAATTGCGTGCGGTGTGCCAGCAAGTGGCGCAGCGTGGTGGTGCGATTGTCGGGGTGCATGGTTTGTCGCAAGGTGAGACGGCGATTGCGCTGGAGCGTCTGGTGATCGAGCGGGCGTTGAGTGTTAACACCGCTGCGGCGGGCGGTAACGCCAGCCTGATGACCATCGGTTAACTGGCTAAATGCAGTAAAAATGTGGGAGCTGGCTTGCCTGCGATAGCGGCGAGTCAGTGACAGAAATGTCGGCTGGCACGGCCTCATCGCAGGCAAGCCAGCTCCCACACTGACCGCACCCCACCTTCGGCCCTTGTTCTGCCCTTCCATCACTTAGATCAATCTTGCTATCCAGCCTCTATTGGCGCACTTAGACTCCGGCCATTCCCTTAAAAGGTAAGCCGCCATGTCCGAGACGCTGCTCAGTTCCCGCAATCTGGCTTTCGAGCTGTACGAAGTCCTCGATGCCGAGGGCCTGACCCAGCGCGAGCGGTTTGCCGAGCACAACCGCGAAACGTTCGATGCCGCCATCAGCACCGCGCGCAGCATTGCCGAAAAGTATTTCGCGCCGCACAACCGCAAGAACGACGAAAACGAACCGCGCTATGAAGACGGCAAGGCGATCCTGATCCCGGACGTCAAACCTGCCGTGGACGCCTTCCTCGAAGCCGGCTTTCTGAACGCCGCGCGCAGTTTCGACGCCGGCGGCATGCAGTTGCCGACCCTGCTGTCGCAAGCCTGCTTTGCGCACTTCCAGTCGGCCAACGCGGCCTCGACCTCCTACCCGTTCCTGACCATGGGCGCCGCCAACCTGATCGAAAGCTTCGGCACCGAGGCGCAGAAGCAGCGCTTCCTGCAGCCAATGATCGAGGGCCGCTTTTTCGGCACCATGGCACTGACCGAGCCGCATGCCGGTTCATCCCTGTCGGATATTCGTACGCGGGCAGAGCCAGCGGCTGACGGCAGTTATCGCCTCAAGGGCAACAAGATCTTTATCTCCGGCGGCGACCACCCGCTGTCGGAAAACATCGTGCACATGGTGCTGGCCAAGCTGCCGGACGCGCCGGCCGGGGTGAAGGGCATTTCGCTGTTTATCGTGCCCAAGTTCCTGGTCAATGAGGATGGCAGCCTGGGCGCGCGCAACGATGTGCTGCTGGCCGGGTTGTTTCACAAGATGGGCTGGCGCGGCACCACGTCCACGGCGCTTAACTTCGGCGATAACGGCAATTGCGTCGGCTATCTGGTAGGCAAGCCGCATCAGGGTCTGAGCTGCATGTTCCAGATGATGAACGAGGCGCGCATCGGCGTGGGCATGGGCGCAGTCATGCTCGGTTACGCCGGCTACCTCTACTCGCTGGAATATGCCCGCGAACGCCCACAAGGTCGCCTGCCCGACAGCAAAGACCCAGGCACCGCGCCGGTTTCGATCATCCAGCACGCCGATATCAAACGCATGCTGCTGACACAAAAAGCCTATGTCGAAGGCGCTTTCGACCTCGGCCTGTATGCCGCGCGGTTGTTCGATGACACCACCACGCTGGAAACCGACACCGAGCGCAAGCAAGCCCACGAACTGCTCGACCTGCTCACGCCCATCGTCAAATCCTGGCCGTCGGAGTTCTGCCTCAAGGCCAACGAGCTGGCGATCCAGATTCTCGGCGGCCACGGCTACACCCGCGAGTACCCGGTGGAGCAGTACTACCGCGACAACCGCCTGAACCCTATCCACGAAGGCACCCACGGCATCCAGTCCCTGGACCTGCTCGGGCGCAAGCTGGCGCAGAATGGCGGCGCGGGCCTCAAGCAACTGATCCGCCTGATCGCCGAGACAGGCGCACGCGCACAGCAATACCCATCACTGACCGCACTGCGAGAACCACTGGAAGAGTTAGTGACCAACCTGCAGCGCGTCACACTCGGCCTGCTGACCGATCTCGCCCAAGGCAAGGTCAACAGCAGCCTGGCGAATTCGGCACTGTATTTGAAGGTGTTCGGGCACACGGTGATTGGCTGGCGCTGGCTGGAACAGGCAATTCGCGCCGAGGAAGGCCTGGCCAAGGGCAATGCGGCGGATGCTGCCTTCTATAAAGGCAAGCTCCAGGCCGCTCGGTACTTCCTGACCTGGGAAGTGCCGAGCTGCCATCATGAACTGGCGATTCTGGAGGCACGCGATGACACGTGCCTGGGGATGCAGGATGCGTGGTTCTAAGGCGTTCCGATCGCCTTGGAAATCACTTCGACCGTGGCGCTGACTTGCTCTTGGTAACGGTCGAGTTCCTGCTGGTGGTGCTTTTGCATTTCGATCTGCTCGGCGCACAGGTTCAGCGCAGCCAGTACCAATAATTTGTCACCGATCAGGGTCGGGTACTTTTTCTTGGTGGTGGCCAGGGAGGCCTTGAGCATGGTCACGGCGTGCATCAGGGTTTGATCTTCCCCGTCCGGCGCCTTGATCGAGTAATCCTCTCCGAGAATCGAAACGACCTTTATCCCTTCATTCATGCGCCGACAGGACCTGCGCTCACACGCTCAACCAGGGCCTGGATGCGCGCGGCGGTTGCGCCGTGCTTTTCTTCCTGTTCCATCAGGTTCAGTTGCAGGCTGTCGTTTTCATCCTTGGCGCGGGCCAGTTCGGCCTTGAGGGATTCATTGCTGCCCAGTAGGTCCTGGTTTTGCTGTACCAGGTCGCTGACCAGTTGTTCGAGTTGGCTGAGGGATGCTTCTAACATTTTGATTTCTCGGGCTTTTTCAAAGGGCGGTGACGATAAAGAAAATTCACCTCGGATGCCAGGGTTATCCCAGGCGCGCAGCCCGATATTTAAGGGCCGGGCCGCACTTTCGAGCCTTAGTGACTGCATTTACCCCATCTGGTTCCTGAATCCGCCCAACCCCTCGTCTGATGCGACAAAAGCGCGCGCCCCCTTAAGACTTTAGTCGCATGGCCGATAGCTGATGCACACCCCGTCTCATGGCCGCACGGATCGCGCTTCTCCCCAGGACTTCAGCATGTCTCTTCGTAATATGAATATCGCGCCGCGCGCCTTTCTTGGCTTCGCGTTTATTGGTGCGCTCATGTTGTTTCTCGGTGTGTTCGCCTTGAACCAAATGAGCAAGATCCGTGCTGCCACCGAAGACATCACACTGTCCAGCGTACCGAGCATTCGTGCCCTCGACGAGTTCACCCAGCTGACCCTGCGCCTGCGGGTGTTGTCGTATCGCTTGCTGACCAACCGTGAGCCAGACGTGCAGCAAAAGACCCTGGAAGCCTTTGAACTGCGCAACCAGCAGATCCGCACCGCCCAGGGCGTCTACGAAAAACTCATCGAGAGTGGCGAAGAACGCTCGACCTACGACGAATACGTGCGCTTGCTCGGTCAGTACCATCAGATCGAAGAGCGCATGAAGAGTTTGTCTCGCGCCAACCAGATCGACGACCTGCGCAACTTGCTCAACACCGAATTGCTGAGCAACTCCGAGCAAGTCAACGCGGTGCTGACACGCCTGCTGGACATCAACAACAAGATGGCCAACGCCACCAATCAGCAAGCCAAAGACCAATACGACATGGCCTTTGACCTGGTGGTGGGCCTGCTGATCATTGCCACGGCGCTGACCCTGCTGTTTGCGTGGCTGCTGACCCGCAGCATCACCCTGCCAATCGCCCAGGCACTGGAAGCGGCCGAAGAAGTCGCCGAAGGCAACCTCACGCGCCCGATCAAGGTCGACGGCAACGACGAAGCCGGCCGCCTGCTGGCCGCCATGGCCAAGATGCAGGAAAAATTGCGCGACACGCTGCAACGCATCGCCGGTTCCGCCACGCAGCTGGCCTCCGCCGCCGAGGAGCTGAATGCCGTCACCGACGAAAGCGCCCGTGGTCTGACCCAGCAAAACAACGAAATCGAACAAGCCGCCACCGCCGTCAACGAGATGACCAGCGCCGTCGAAGAGGTGGCGCGCAATGCGGTCAGCACCTCCGAGGCCTCGCGCAATGCCACCACGTCAGCGGGTGACGGCCGTGACCTGGTGCAGGAAACCGTCAGCGCCATCGAGCGCATGAGCGGTGACGTACAGGCCACCGCCACACTGATTGGCGACCTGGCCAATGAATCGCGTGACATCGGCAAGGTGCTGGACGTGATTCGCGGCCTGGCCGACCAGACCAACCTGCTGGCGCTGAACGCCGCAATTGAAGCCGCACGCGCCGGTGAAGCCGGTCGCGGGTTTGCCGTAGTGGCTGATGAAGTGCGCGCCCTGGCCCATCGCACCCAGCAGTCGACCAGCGAGATCGAGCGGATGATTGGCAGCATTCAGGCCGGCACCGAGCACGCGGTGGATTCGATGCGTAACAGCACCGAACGCGCGGAGTCGACACTCAATATCGCCAAAGGCGCGGGCCTGTCGCTGGATACCATCAACACCGCGATTGTCGAGATCAACGAACGCAACCTGGTGATCGCCAGCGCGGCAGAAGAGCAGGCGCAGGTGGCGCGGGAAGTGGACCGCAACCTGGTGAACATTCGTGATCTGTCGGTGCAGTCGGCTACCGGTGCCAGCCAGACCAGTGCGGCGAGCAGTGAGTTGTCGCGCCTGGCGGTGGATTTGAATGGGATGGTGGGGCGCTTCAGGCTGTAAGTCGATTCCTGTGGGAGCTGGCTTGCCTGCGATAGCATCTCCTCGGTGAACCTGACCCACCGAGTTGCCTGCATCGCAGGCAAGCCAGCTCCCACATTGGATTGATGTAGGCCGGCAAAAGCTTTTTGACAGCACAGCAATTCAACAGGTTAGAATCGCTGGCACGCAGACTGCATGGTCAGTTTGCGCCCTGTCTTCCCCGTTCTGGAGTACTGCCTTTGAATGCGACGACCATCAACAGCCTGTTCTTGATCGGCGCGTTGCTGGTGGGTGCGAGCATTCTGGTGAGTTCTCTTTCGTCCCGCCTGGGTATCCCGATTCTGGTGATCATCCTGGCCGTGGGCATGATCGCCGGCGTCGATGGCGGCGGCATCATCTTCGACAATTACCCGACCGCCTACCTGGTGGGCAACCTTGCCTTGGCAGTGATCCTGCTCGACGGCGGCTTGCGCACACGGGTGGCGAGTTTTCGCGTGGCACTCTGGCCGGCGTTGTCGCTGGCCACGGTGGGGGTATTGATCACCACCGGGCTCACCGGCATGGCCGCGGCCTGGCTGTTCAACCTTAATATCATTCAAGGCTTGCTGATCGGCGCCATCGTCGGCTCAACCGATGCCGCCGCGGTGTTCTCGCTGCTGGGCGGCAAAGGCTTGAACGAGCGGGTGACCGCCAGCCTGGAAATCGAATCCGGCAGCAACGACCCGATGGCGGTGTTTCTCACCGTGACCCTGATCGACATGCTCGCCACCGGCCAGACCGGCCTGCACTGGAGCCTGCTGACCCATCTGATCCGCGAGTTCGGCATTGGCGGCATCGTCGGCCTGGGCGGCGGCTGGCTGATGCTGCAGATGGTCAACCGCATCAACCTGGCCACCGGCCTGTACCCGATCCTGGTGATCGCCGGTGGCCTGGTGGTGTTCGCCCTGACCAACGCCCTGCACGGCAGCGGCTTCCTCGCCGTGTACCTGTGCGGTCTGGTGATCGGCAACCGCCCGGTGCGCAGCCGCCATGGCATTTTGCATATGCTCGATGGCATGGCCTGGCTGGCACAGATCGGTATGTTCCTGGTGCTGGGCCTGCTGGTCACGCCGCATGACTTGCTGCCCATCGCCCTGCCCGCCCTGGGCCTGGCACTGTGGATGATCCTGTTTGCGCGGCCGCTGTCGGTGATGGTCGGCCTGCTGCCATTTAAAGCGTTCCACGGGCGCGAAAAAGCCTTTATCGCCTGGGTCGGCCTGCGCGGCGCGGTACCGATCATTCTGGCGGTGTTCCCGCTGATGGCCGGCCTGCCGCACGCGCAGCTGTACTTCAACCTGGCGTTCTTTATCGTGCTGGTCTCGCTGCTGGTGCAGGGCACAAGCCTGCCGTGGGTGGCCAAGCTGCTGAAAGTGACCGTACCGCCGGACCCTGCGCCGATCTCCCGCGCCGCCCTGGAAGTGCACGTTACCAGCGAGTGGGAGCTGTTCGTCTACCGCCTGGGCGCGGAAAAATGGTGCATCGGCGCGGCCCTGCGCGAACTGAAAATGCCCGAAGGCACGCGGATCGCCGCGCTGTTCCGTGGCCAGCAACTGCTCCATCCGTCGGGCAGTACGGTGCTTGAAGTCGACGATTTGCTCTGTGTGATCGGCCACGAACACAACCTGCCGGCCCTGGGCAAACTGTTCAGCCAGGCGCCGCAACGCGGTCTCGACCTGCGCTTCTTCGGCGACTTTGTGCTCGAAGGCGACGCCCAGCTGGGCGCGGTGTCGGCGCTCTACGGCCTCAAGCTCGAGGGTATCGACCCGGATATGCCACTGAGTCGCTTCATTACCCAGAAGGTCGGCGGCGCACCAGTGGTAGGCGACCAAGTGGAATGGAACAACACGCTGTGGACCGTCGCGGTCATGGACGGGAACAGAATCGGAAAAGTCGGCGTCAAATTCCCCGAAGGAAGTCGTCCAGGCCCTGGACTCTTCCTCTAAACTGCGGGGCTACGGCGCCACGCCCCCACCTTTTTTACCTTGCTCGACCGGTATCCATGACAACTCTGCGCACCTTTTTAGCCACTGCCCTGCTGGGCCTGACCCTCTGTGTCGGCAGCGTTTACGCCGCCGACCCGCCCAGCGCCGAGTCCATCCAGCAAACCCTGGACAAACTGCCCGACCGCAAGCTGCCTGACGCCGACATGAAGGCGCTGCAAACCATCCTGCAACAGACCCTGACCTACCTGGGCAACAAGCAGGATTACGAGCAGCGCCTTGTCGACCTCAAGCGCCAGCTCGAAGACGCCCCGCGCCAGACCACTGAAAACCAGCGCGAACTGGTACGACTCAAGGCCACCAAAATCATCCCGGTGGCGCAGCGCTACGCCACCCTGCCGGTGCCGCAGCTTGAGCAGTTGCTGGTGCAACGCACCACCCAGCAAGGCGATCTGCAAAAAACCGTGGCCGACGCCAACAGCATGTCCGTTGCCGCCCAGACCCGTCCCGAACGCGCCCAGACCGAAATCAGTAACAGCCAGACCCGCATCCAGCAGATCAACTCGATCCTCAAGGCGGGCAAAGACAACGGCAAGACCCTCACCGGCGACCAGCGCAACCAACTGAACGCCGAACTGGCCGCCCTCAATGCCCTGATTCCACTGCGCCGCCAGGAACTGGCCGGCAACAGCCAACTGCAAGACCTGGGCAATAGCCAGCGCGACCTGGCAACCGAGAAAACCAGCCGCCTGGAGCAGGAAATCCAGGACCTGCAAACGCTGATCAACCAGAAACGCCTGGCCCAGTCCCAGCAGACCGTGACCCAACAGTCCATCGAAGCGCAGAAGGCCGGCGGCAGCAGCCTGCTGGCCTCGGAAAGCGCGGCCAACCTTAAACTGTCCGACTACCTGCTCAAGAGTACCGACCGCCTCAACGAGCTGACCCAGACCAACCTCAAGACCAAGCAGCAACTGGACGCAGTGACGCAAAGCGACTCGGCCCTGGACGAGCAAATCAACGTGCTCAAGGGCAGCCTGCTGCTCTCCAAGATTCTCTACAAGCAGAAACAGGCGCTGCCCCGTCTCACGGTCGACCGCGACCTGGCAGACGATATCGCCAACATTCGCCTGTACCAGTTCGAGATCAACCAGCAGCGTGAGCTGATCAACTCGCCCAGTGCGTATGTGGATAACTTGCTGGCCAACCAGCCGCCGGAAGACGTGACGCCGCAACTGCGCCGCACCTTGCTGGAGTTGGCGATCACCCGCAGCGACTTGCTTGAGCGCCTGAGCCGTGAGCTGAGTGCACTGCTGAACGAATCGATCACCCTGCAACTTAACCAGAAACAACTGCTCAGCACCGCCACCACCCTGCGCGCGACGCTGGACGAGCAAATGTTCTGGATCCCCAGCAACAAGCCGCTGGACACCGAGTGGCTGGAAACCGTACCGGCGCACCTGAACAAACAGATCACCACCCTGCCGTGGGCCTCCAGCGTCAGCGAACTCTACGACGGCCTGACCCAGCGCCCACTGTTGTTCCTGCCACTGCTGCTGTTGATCGGTGCATTGTTGTGGCGGCGTAAAGCGCTATACCAGCGCCTGAACAAGGTTCACCTGGACATCGGCCACTTCAAGCGCGACAGCCAGTGGCACACGCCGCAGGCCATCCTGATCAACATCCTGTTGGCGATGCCGGTGTCCCTGGGCCTGGCGCTGTGCGGCTACGCGCTGCAGATCGACGCCCGCGGGCAAAACGCCAACCTTGGCGATGCACTGCTGCAGATCGCCCAAGCGTGGCTGGTGTTCTACACCGCCTACCGCATCCTGGCGCCGGGCGGCGTGGCGGAACTGCACTTTCGCTGGGAGAAACCCCAGGTTGAATTCCTGCAAGGCTGGGTGCGCAAACTTGGCCTGGTAGTGCTGGCATTGGTGGCCGTAGTGGCCATCGCCGAGCACCAACCCGAGGCGCTGGCCGACGACGTGCTGGGCATCGGTGTGGTACTGACGTGCTACGCGCTGATGGCCTGGCTGCTGGGCCGCCTGCTGCTGAACAGCCCGACCCACGAGAAAGCTTCACTGTTTCGTAAAGCCGTGGGCCTGGTGTTCACCGCCCTGCCCGTCGCCCTGTTTCTGGCGGTGTGCTTTGGCTACTACTACACCGCGCTCAAACTCAGCGACCGCTTGATCAATACCCTGTACCTGCTGATGTTCTGGCTGGTGATCGAAGCCACCTTCGTGCGCGGCCTCGGCGTCGCCGCACGGCGACTGGCCTACGCGCGTGCACTGGCCAAACGCCAGGCCGCCAAGGAAGCCGGTGATGGCGAAGCGGTGATCGAAGAACCGACCCTGGACATCGAACAGGTCAACGAACAGTCCATGCGCCTGATTCGCCTGGCCTTGCTCGGCGGCTTTATCGCGGCGCTGTACTGGGTGTGGAAAGACCTGATCACCGTGTTCTCCTACCTCGACAACATCACCCTGTACGAGTACACCAGCGGCACCGGCGCCAACATCAGCATGGTGCCGATCAGCTTCGGCGACTTGCTGGGTGCGTCGATCATCGTCGGCATCACCTTCGCCCTGGCGCGCAACTTGCCGGGTTTGCTGGAAGTGCTGGTGCTGTCCAAGCTGGACCTGGCTCAAGGCAGCGCCTACGCCACAACCACCTTGCTGTCTTATGTGATTGCTGGGGTCGGCTTCGTCTCCACCCTGTCCACGCTCGGTGTGAGCTGGGACAAGCTGCAATGGCTGGTGGCAGCGTTGTCGGTGGGGTTGGGCTTCGGGATGCAGGAGATCTTCGCCAACTTTATCTCCGGCATCATGATCCTGTTCGAACGCCCGGTGCGTATCGGCGACACCATCACCATCGGCAACCTGTCGGGCACCGTCAGCAAAATCCGCATCCGTGCGACGACCATCACCGACTTTGACCGCAAAGACATCATTGTCCCGAACAAGACGTTTATTACCGGGCAACTGATCAACTGGTCGCTCACCGACACCATCACCCGCGTCACGCTAAAACTGGGTGTGGACTACGGCTCCGACCTGGACCTGGTGAAGGAACTGCTGCTCAAGGCCGCGCGAGAAAACCCACGCGTGCTGAAAGAGCCGGAACCCCACGTGTACTTCCTCAACTTCGGCGAAAGCACCCTCGACCACGAATTGCGCATGCACGTGCGCGACCTCGGTGACCGCAACCCGGTGATCGACGAGGTGAACCGCTTTATCAACCGCGAGTTCAAGAACCACCACATCAACATCTCGTTCCGCCAGATGGAGGTTTACCTCAAGAACCTCCACGGCCAGGAATACAAACTGGTGGAAGTCGACACCCCGGCCAAACCCGCCAACGACGGCGGCGTGCAAGAACCACCGCCGAGCAAACTCGACTAACGCGTCTATCCCCAGCAGAATGCTCGGACATTCTGCTGGAGATGGCCGGTGAAAGCCCTCGACGAACTGACCTTCGACAACCGCTTCGCACGCCTGGGCGACGCGTTCTCAACCCACGTATTGCCTGAGCCGCTCGACGAGCCGCGCCTTGTGGTCGCAAGCAATGCCGCCATGGCCCTGCTCGACCTCGACCCGGCAGTGGCCGACACGCCGGTGTTTGCCGAGCTGTTCAGCGGGCACAAACTGTGGGCCGAAGCGGAGCCGCGGGCAATGGTCTATTCCGGGCACCAGTTTGGCGGCTACACCCCGCAACTGGGCGACGGCCGCGGGCTGCTGCTGGGCGAGGTGTACAACGAGGCCGGCGAACACTGGGACCTGCACCTCAAAGGCGCCGGGATGACGCCTTATTCGCGCATGGGCGACGGCCGCGCGGTGCTGCGCTCTTCGATCCGTGAGTTTCTCGCCTCCGAGGCGTTGCATGCGCTGGGCATCCCCAGCAGCCGCGCCTTGTGCGTGATTGGCTCCAGCACACCCGTGTGGCGCGAGAAACAGGAGCGCGGCGCCATGGTGCTGCGCCTTGCGCACAGCCATATCCGCTTCGGGCATTTCGAATATTTTTACTACACCAAAAAGCCCGAGCAGCAGGCTGAACTGGCCGAACACGTGTTGAACCTGCACTACCCCGAGTGCCGCGAGCAGCCCGAGCCGTACCTGGCGATGTTCCGCGAAATCGTCGAGCGCAATGCCGAGATGATCGCCAAATGGCAAGCCTACGGTTTCTGTCACGGCGTGATGAACACCGACAACATGTCGATCCTGGGCATCACCTTCGACTTCGGGCCGTTTGCGTTCCTCGATGACTTTGACGCGCACTTCATCTGCAACCACTCCGATCACGAAGGGCGCTATTCCTTCAGCAATCAAGTGCCCATTGGGCAGTGGAACCTCAGTGCGCTGGCCCAGGCGCTCACGCCGTTTATCAGCGTTGAAGCCTTGAAAGAGGCACTTGGCCTTTATCTACCGCTGTACCAGGCCCATTACCTGGACCTGATGCGCCGTCGGCTTGGATTGACCACGGCTGAAGACGATGACCAAAAGCTGGTGGAGCAGTTGCTCAAGCTGATGCAAAACAGCGGCGTGGACTACACGCTGTTCTTCCGCCGCCTGGGTGATGAGCCCGCAGCGCAAGCTGTGGCGCGGCTGCGCGATGACTTCGTCGACCTTGCAGGGTTTGATGCCTGGGCCGAACTGTACACAGCCCGAGTTGCGCGCGACGGGGACTACAGCGAAGCGCAGCGCCGTGAGCGCATGCACGCGGTAAACCCGCTGTACATCCTGCGCAACTATCTGGCACAAAACGCCATCGCCGCCGCCGAGTCAGGCGACTACAGCGAAGTACGGCGGCTGCATGAAGTGCTGAGCAAACCGTTTGAAGAGCAGGCGGGAATGGAGCAATACGCCCAACGGCCGCCGGATTGGGGCAAGCATTTGGAGATCAGTTGTTCGTCGTAAGTTCGCAAAAGCGATACGTTCACGGTGGCGAGCGGGCTTGCCCCGCACTGGGCTGCGCAGCAGCCGCAAAATCTGCAATGAAGATCCGCCTGATACAACTCGGTTACTTTACTGGGGGCTGCTCCGCAGCCCAACGCGGGGCATGCCCGCTCGCCACAGTTATGTATTTGCCTTGATAAATAGCGGCGCTGGCTCCAAATAGAAACTATTGGCCATCTCCAGGAGCCCTCCATGTCCGAACCTCTCGTCATTCCCTGCCCCCATTGCAACGGCCTCAACCGCATCCCCGGCGAACGCCTGGGTGATGCGCCAAAGTGCGGGCGCTGTAAACAGCCGGTGTTGTTGAACAAGCCTTTTGAATTGAAACAGGGCGATTACGCCAGCCAGATCAAGGGCGACCTGCCGCTGCTGGTGGATGTGTGGGCTGAGTGGTGCGGGCCCTGCAAGTCGTTTGCGCCGGTGTTTGAGCAGGCGGCTGGGCAGTTGGAGGGCAAGTGCCGGTTGGCCAAGCTCGACAGCGAGGCCAATCAGCAGCTGTCGGCGCAATTGGGGATTCGCTCGATTCCCAGCTTGATTCTGTTCAAGAACGGCCGCGAAGTAGCGCGCCAGAGTGGGGCATTCCCGTTGCCGCAGTTGATGAGTTGGTTGCGTAGCCAAGGGGTGTAATCCAAACCCAATATCAACTCGGTCAAATGTGGGAGCTGGCTTGCCTGCGATGGCATCACCACGGCTTGCCTGACAGACCGAGTTGTCTGCATCGCAGGCAAGCCAGCTCCCACACTGACCGTGTTTTAGGCTTGGGCTACGGGGGTTTCGCGGTCCATTATCTGGCCTACGAGTTGTATGCCGAGTTCGCTTAATTGATGGATGGCCAGGGCGACGTCGCGGTGTTCGCCGGTTAGATCGTTGGACAGCTTGAGTAATAGCGTGCGCACGGAAGAGAAGGTTTCGTAGCTGTTGAGCACGAGGGTTTCGGTGGGGAGGCCGGGTGATACGCAGAACAGGTTGGTAGCGTTTGGCATAATCGACTTTTCCTGAATTTGGCTGCTATCACACCGCTACTAAACGGAGGGGTGGCAGCTGTACGCAGGTTAGTAGACCGGTGGAAAGCCGAAGACCGGCGCACCCGAGGGTGCCCTACGCACAGCCACCATCATGCTCAGACCAGAAGGTCCGATAGACGACACTTGTACGTTCGGCGATCACACTCGGGCTACTAAACCCGACCATTGAGAATTCAGCGGTCCGAGAACCTTAGAGACGCCCATCCAGACGCACAAGCCGGCGGATTCTGGCTTATCTGTAGGCAGCGAGACAAGGCGCAACCCCGCTTGCCAGACCCTTCCTACAGCCTCTGTGGGAACAATCTAATTCCCCCTGCAGGAATGCAAAACAAATGTGGGA
This sequence comes from Pseudomonas sp. MF6747, assembly GCF_963890955.1. Lineage (NCBI taxonomy): Bacteria > Pseudomonadati > Pseudomonadota > Gammaproteobacteria > Pseudomonadales > Pseudomonadaceae > Pseudomonas > Pseudomonas sp. MF6747. The sequence continues at coordinate 62,547 of NZ_CAWPSZ010000052.1, read as the reverse complement.
GCTGGCTTGCCTGCGATGCAGGCAACTCGGTTTGCCAGTTAAACCGAGGTGATGCTATCGCAGGCAAGCCAGCTCCCACAGGGCCAGGCGGTGCCGGCAAGGATCACGCGCTTTCCAGCAAGTTATGCAACTCCACAAACTGCTGCGTCAGCTTGTGCCGTGGGTCCAGGTGGATCAGCGGCTTGCTCTCCTGGTGCGACTCGCGCATGCGCACGGAGCTGGCCAGGTACACCGGCAGCACCGGCAGGCCTTCGGCTATCAGCTCATCGAGTATCTGCTGCGGCAGGCTTGCGCGCGCCTGGAATTGGTTGACCACGATGCCTTCCACTTCCAGGCCTTCGTTGTGGTCTTCCTTCAATTCTTCGATTTCCGCCAGCAGGCCATACAGCGCCTGGCGTGAAAAACTGTCGCAATCGAACGGAATCAATACACGATCAGCGGCAATCAGCGCCGAAACCGCATAAAAATTCAGCGCCGGCGGCGTGTCCAGGTAGATCCGGTCGTAGTCCTCGCTCAGTTCATCGAGCAGCTTTCGCAGCTTGTTGATCTTGTGCTTGGCCTCAAGCTTGGGCTGCAGGTCGGCAAGCTCGGCCGTCGCGGTAATGACGTGCAGGTTGTCGAACGGCGTTTCGTAGATGTCCACGCGGTTTTTCTTGGAAAACGGCCCGGATGACAGGGTTTGCTTGAAGAATTCGGCGATGCCCATCGGGATATCGTCGCCGGTCAGCCCGGTGAGGTACTGAGTCGAGTTGGCTTGCGCATCGAGGTCCACCAACAGGGTTCGATAGCCTTCACTGGCGCTGACCGCCGCCAGGTTGCAGGCAATGCTGGACTTGCCAACGCCGCCTTTCTGATTGAACACCACACGCCGCATGGAAAAACCTCTGTGTATCAATGAATGTCCGAGTGTAGAGGGCAAAAGCGCCTGTTAGCTACCTCGTTCATCCATGCACTGGCGCATTGCGCGGCCGGATGCGCGATACGCGTAATCCAGCGCTCACAAACTAAAAGGAATACTCCGACAACCCCGCCAGTCCTCGGGTAAAGGACAATCTGCAAATCTTTCCCAGTAAATTGTAATCAGCCGTGAACAATTCTTTACCAAAGTTTGCTAGAAGCCCACAGCACCGGGATAATGCGCGCCATTCGGCCTGTGTTCCCTGTCCCGGTATTCGGGGCCAACGGCCGCACATGGAAGCCCGCAGGGGCGGGATAACTTCTCAGTGATCACTTTCAACATCGCCCAATGGCGCGCCTGGGCTCCCGGCCTGGAGAGTGCGCACGACTGGCACGCCTGGTGCCAGGCCCCAGTGGCGCTGCCTGGCAGCGATGCTTCGCCTGACGTGTCCTTTTTGCCTGCCATGCAGCGCCGACGCCTGAGTCGCCTGGCACGCATGGCGTTCAGTGTCGGTTGGCCCCTGGCCGAAGGCCTGCAAGACCTGCCGCTGGTGTTTATTTCCCGGCACGGCGAAACCCCGCGCACCCTCGACATCCTCAGTGATCTGGCCGATGGCCAACCCCTGTCGCCGACCCAGTTCAGCCTATCGGTGCATAACGCGGTGATCGGCCTGTGGTCAATCCTGCGCAATGAAACCAGCGAAATGACCGCACTCGCCGCCGCAGGCGACGGCCTGGAGCACGGCATGCTCGAAGCCGCTGCGCTGCTCAACGAAGGTGCCCCGGCGGTGTTGCTGGTGATCACCGAGGAGCAGCCCCCCGAAGCCTATGCTCGCTGGATTCATGACGTGCCCTTCCCTTACGCCCTCGGCCTGCTGCTGACACCGGGCGACGAGTGGCGATTGGAACTAAACAGCGGCGCTGTCCAACTCACTCAAACCCAGTGGCCCCACGCCCTGAACCTGCTACGCACCCTGCTCACCGAACAGGTTGCCTGCCAACATGCCTGGAAGAACCGTGTATGGAACTGGCAACGCAAGCCCTGACCGAAAAACCCCGGGACGCCTATTACTGGCGCCTGTTCGCCACCGCCGCGAGCTTTTTCTTCTTCGGCGTCGGCGGGTTGTGCCTGCGCTTGCTGGTGTTTCCGCTGCTCAGTTGCCTGCCAGGCAGCGCTGAAAAACACCAGCGCCGCGCCCGCCACACCATCAGCAAACTGTTCTGGTTCTTTATCCGCCTGATGCAGCGCGCCGGCGTGCTGACCTACAGCGTCGAAGGCGCAGAAAAACTCGGTCGCCCAGGCCAGATGATCATTGCCAACCACCCGTCGCTGATCGACGTGGTGTTCCTGATCGGCCTGATGCGCCAGACCAACTGCGTGGTCAAGCAGAGCCTGTTTCAAAACCCGTTCACCCGTGGGCCGGTGCGCGATGCAGGCTATATCAGCAATGACGGCAGCGCCGACATGCTCGACGCCGCCGCCGAGGCGTTGCGCCAGGGCCAGACCCTGATCATTTTCCCCGAGGGCACCCGCACCACACCCGGCGCTGCACCCGCCTTTCATCGCGGTGGCGCCGCGATTGCGCTGCGCGGTGCGACAATCATCACCCCCGTGGTGATCAAGGTCAGCCCTACGACGTTGACCAAGGCAGAACCCTGGTACCGCATTCCCAAACGTCGATTTCATTTCAGTTTGCGCGTGGGTGCCGATATAGAACCACACACCTTTGCCGCACTCGGGCCCGCGCCCCAGGCTTCACGCAAGCTCAACGATTACCTGCATCACTATTTCATTAAGGAGCTCGCCGAAGATGAGCGACCAACACCGCCTTGAGCACGACATAAAGATGCTGATCATCGAGGCCCTGGGCCTGGAAGACATCAGCGTCGACGACATCGGCAGCGAGCAGACCCTGTTCGGCGAAGGCCTGGGCCTGGATTCGGTAGACGCCCTGGAATTGGGCCTGGCGATCCAGAAAAAGTACGGCATCAAGATCGATGCCGACGCCAAAGACACGCGCAATCACTTCACCAACGTGGCCAGCCTTGCGGCGTTCGTCACGGCCAGACAGGCAGCTTGAGACCGGACCATGCAAACTCGTGACGATATTTTCAACACCCTGCGCGACGCCTTGGTGGAACTGTTTGAACTGGAGCCTTCGCGCGTCACCCTCGACGCCAACCTGTACCAGGACCTGGAAATCGATAGCATCGACGCCGTGGACTTGATCGATCACATCAAGCGCCAGACTGGCAAGAAGATCGCCGCCGAAGAATTCAAGGCAGTGCGCACCGTAAACGACGTGGTTGAGGCGGTGTACCGTCTGGTCGCACCTGCCGCATGAGCCGGCTGATCGGCCTTGGCCTGTTGCTGGCGGGGCTGTTGTACCCTTTTGCGGTGTATTACGGCACCGAGCACTTTGCGCCGTGGCAATTCGGCCTGCTGCTGGGCAGCCTGTGGTTGCTGCGCGCGCTGACCGGCGCACGCCGCCCTGGCAGCCGCTGGATGGCGATGGCGGTGATCGTGTTTTGCCTGCTGCTGGCCTGGTTCGACAACCCGCAGCTGCTGCGCTGGTACCCCAGCCTGGTCAGCGCATTTATGCTGGCGCTGTTCGGCTTGAGCCTGAAATACGGCCCGCCGATGGTCGAGCGCCTGGCACGCATCACTGAACCGCAACTGCCGCCCGAGGCCATCCGCTATACGCGCCAGGTCACCGTGGTGTGGAGTGTGTTTTTTCTGTGTAATGGCCTGCTGGCCGCCGCCCTCACCCTGTGGGCGCCGCTGAGCTGGTGGACGTTGTACAACGGCCTGATCGCCTATGGGCTGATGGGGTTGTTGTTTGCCGTGGAATGGCTGGTACGACAAAGGGTTCGAGGCCGCGTATGAATGGGTTGAAACTTGAGCACCTGCTGCTTGAGCCGCTGCAACAGCGCTTGGTCACCACCGAGCCTGAAATGAACCATGCCCAACTGTGGGCGCACTCACTGAGCCTGGCGGCGGGCCTGCAAGCGCGCGGCATCCGGCGTTTGGCCGTGCACCTGGAAGACGCCGGCCTGTTGGCCATTGCCCTGCTGGGCGCCTGGCGGGCCGGGGTCAGCGTGCTGCTGCCGGCCGACCTGCAACCCCAGACCCGCCAGCGCTGGGACGACGCTGTAGATGCCTGGCTGGTGGAAGCCGCTGACCTCGACGCGCTGTACCAGGCGCCGTTGAGCGCCGCCGCACTCGACCTGGACGCCTGCCACTTGAGCCTGTGCACCTCCGGCTCCAGCGGCGAGCCCAAGCGCATCGACAAGACCCTGCGCCAACTTGCCAACGAAGTGGAAGCGCTGGAAGCCTTGTGGGGCGCGGACCTTAACGACGCCTGCATCATCGGCAGCGTCGCCACCCAGCACATCTACGGGTTGCTGTTTCGGGTGTTGTGGCCGCTGTGCGCCGGGCGCACGTTTGTACGCAAACAACTGGCCTTCCCCGAAGACCTGCAGCGCGCCAGCCGCGAACACTCAACATTTGCCTGGGTGGCCAGCCCCGCGCTGCTCAAACGCATGGGCGACAACCTCGACTGGCCCGCCCTGAGCCACGTGTCGCGGGTGTTTTCGTCCGGTGGCGCGCTGCCCATCGAGGCTGCCGGCAGCCTGTACGACCGCCTGCAGCAATGGCCGACCGAAATCCTTGGCAGCTCGGAAACCGGCGGCATTGCCTGGCGTCAGGGCGCGCAGCCGTGGCAGCCGTTTGCCGAGGTAGAACTGAGCCAGGATGCCGACGGCGCCCTGCGCATTGCCTCACCTTATCTACCGGCCGGGCACATTGAACAAACCGCCGACGCTGCCCGCATCCACTCCGACGGGCGCTTCGAACTGCTCGGCCGCCTGGACCGCATCGTCAAGCTGGAAGAGAAACGCATCTCTCTGCCGATGCTCGAACAGGCGCTGATGGCCCACGCCTGGGTCGCCGAAACCCGCCTGGGCGTGGTGCAGGAAAACCGCGCCTCGCTCGGCGCGCTGGTGGTGTTGAGCGCCGATGGCCTGCATGCCCTGCGCAATCAAGGCCGCCGCGCCGTCACCCAAACCCTGCGCCAGCATCTGAGCCAGCATTGCGAAGCCCTCGCGCTGCCACGGCGCTGGCGGTTGCTGCGCCAGTTGCCGCTGAATGCCCAGGGCAAACTGCCTCAAGCCGACGTCACAGCGCTGTTACTCGCCCCACGGCCCAAAGCGCCGGACGTGCTGGCGCAAGTGCAAGCCAACGGCGAATGGACCGTGCAACTAAGCATCCCGCCAGACCTGGCCTATTTCAGCGGCCACTTCCCTGTCACGCCCGTGTTGCCGGGCGTGGTGCAGGTGGAATGGGCCTTTAACCTCGGCCAGCAGTTGCTCGACCTGCCCGCGACCTTTGCCGGCTTGGAAGTGCTCAAGTTCCAGCAACTGGTGCGCCCCGGCGATCAGGTTGAACTGCACCTGCGCTTCGACCAGGAGCGCGGCAAGCTGTATTTTGCCTACCGCAATGGCGTCGCCGCCTGCTCCAGTGGCCGCATAGTGCTGGAGGCGCCAAGTGCATAACCGTCGATGGCCAGCGGGCCTGGTGTGTCGAGCGGGCTTCCTGTGGCGAGCGGGCTTGCCCCGCGTTGGGCTGCGCAGCAGCCCCAAAACCTGCCAACTCGGTATGCCTGAGACACCTCGGTTACCTTGCGGGGGCCGCTTCGCAGCCCACCGTGGGGCAAGCCCGCTCGCCACAACAAGCGCGCTCAGCACAGTAAGTGCGCTACCAGTCGGTTGGGTCAGCCATGCATAACCCCTGCGCCCTGATCCCGGTCTACAACCATGAAGCCGCCGTGCCCGCCGTGGTCCACAGCCTGTTGAACAGCGGCCTGCCGTGCCTGCTCGTCGACGACGGCAGCAGCCCGGTGTGCGCGGCGGTACTGGCGCAATTGGCGACACTCGAAAACGTCACCCTGCTGACCTTGCCCAACAACCAAGGCAAAGGCGGCGCGGTCATGGCCGGTTTCCGCGAAGCCGCGCGCCTGGGCTTCACGCACGCGCTGCAAGTGGACGCCGACGGCCAGCACGACCTGCGTGAAGTCGAGAGTTTCCTCGACGCCTCACGCACGCACCCAAATGCGGTGATCTGCGGCTACCCCGAATACGACGACACCGTGCCCAAAGGTCGCCTCTACGCGCGCTACTTGACCCACGTGTGGGTCTGGATCAACACCTTGTCGCTGCAAATTCGCGACTCGATGTGCGGCTTTCGCGTGTACCCGCTGTCACCTACGCTGGCCTTGATGGACTCGGCCTACATCGGCACGCGCATGGATTTTGACTCCGACATCCTGGTGCGCCTGGCCTGGCGCAACCAACCCATGCGCTGGCTGCCGACAAAGGTGCATTACCCTGCCGATGGCCTTTCGCACTTCCGCCTGTTTCGCGACAACGTGCGCATCTCGGCCATGCACACGCGGCTGTTTTTCGGCATGTTGGTGCGCGCGCCGATGATTCTGTGGCGACGGTGGCAGGCATGAGCGAGCGCACCAAACACTGGGCCGACCGCGAGGAGCGCGGCAGTTTCTGGCTGATGAAGCTCACTGCCGTCGCCGCCAGGGTCCTCGGCCGCCGCCTGCTGAGCCCGTTGCTGTACAGCATCGTGCTGTACTTCTTCCTGTTCGGCCGCACCGCCCGCCTCAGCGCGTGGGAATACCAACAGCGCCTGGCCGACTGGAGCGGGCGCGATGAGCTGCGGCCCACACATAAAAAAGTCTTCGGTCAGTTCATGGCGTTTGCCGACTCACTGCTCGACAAACTCGACGTGTGGAACGGCAAGCTGCGCCTGGAGCAAATCGAAATCAACGACCCGGCGCAATTGCGCGGTCAACTGCGCGGCGAGCGCGGGCAGATGCTGGTCGGCGCGCACTTGGGCAACCTCGAAGTGTGCCGCGCGCTGGCCGAGATCGGTGAACAAGTCACCATGAACGTGCTGGTGCACACCAAGCACGCCGAGCGTTTCAACCGCCTGCTGGGCGAAGCCGGGGCCACGCATCTGCGCCTGATCCAGGTCAGCGAACTGGACCCGGCGACCATGCTGCTGCTCAGCCAGCGCCTGGACGACGGCGAGTGGCTGGCGATTGCCGGCGACCGCGTGCCGCTGCACGGCGGGCGCAAGGTGCGCGTGGATTTCCTCGGCGTTGACGCGGCGTTCCCGCAGGGCCCGTGGCTGCTGGCCGGGCTGCTCAAATGCCCGGTCAACCTGCTGATGTGCCTGAAGCATAACGGTCGCTATCGCCTGACCATCGAGCCGTTCGCGCAATTGATCGAATGGAAGCGCAGCACCCGCGAGCAGGTCATCGCCCTGTGGACCGCGCGCTACGCCGCACGCCTGGGCCAGTTCTGCCTGGAAGCGCCCCAACAATGGTTCAACTTTTACCCTTTCTGGAAAACCGATGACGACGCATCTTGAGCCAGTAACCTTTGGCGAACGCGCTTTGCGCATTGAAGACGTGCTGGCCTTGGCCAACCGTCAGGCGCCCACGCAGTTGCAGGGCGACGCAGCGTATCGCCAGCGCATAGCCAAAGGCGCGCAGTTCCTCGACTCGCTGCTGGACAAGGAAGGCGTGATCTACGGCGTGACCACCGGCTACGGCGACTCGTGCGTGGTGGCGGTGCCGTTGCAGTACGTCGAGGCGCTGCCGCGTCACCTGTATACCTTCCACGGCTGCGGGCTGGGCAAGTTGCTCGACGCCCAAGCCACCCGCGCGGTGCTGGCGGCGCGTTTGCAGTCGCTGTGCCACGGCGTGTCCGGGGTGCGTGTGGAATTGCTCGAGCGCCTGCACGCGTTCCTCGAACACGATGTGCTGCCGCTGATTCCGGAAGAAGGCTCGGTAGGCGCCAGCGGTGATTTGACGCCGCTGTCCTACGTGGCCGCGACCTTGTCCGGCGAGCGTGAAGTGATGTTCCGTGGCGAGCGTCGCCAGGCGGCTGACGTGCACCGCGAACTCGGGTGGGAACCGCTGGTACTGCGCCCCAAAGAAGCCCTGGCTTTGATGAACGGCACTGCCGTAATGACCGGCCTGGCCTGCCTGGCCTTCGCCCGCGCCGACTACCTGCTGCAACTGGCCACGCGCATCACTGCAATGAACGTCGTGGCGCTGCAAGGCAACCCGGAACACTTCGACGAGCGCCTGTTCGCCGCCAAGCCGCACCCGGGGCAGATGCAAGTCGCTGCGTGGCTGCGCAAAGACCTTGCGATTGATGCGCCGACCGCGCCGCTGCACCGCCTGCAGGACCGCTACTCACTGCGCTGCGCACCGCACGTACTTGGCGTGCTGGCCGACAGCCTGAACTGGCTGCGCTCCTTTATCGAAATCGAACTGAACAGCGCTAACGACAACCCGATCATCGACGCCGAAGAAGAGCGCGTGCTGCACGGCGGGCACTTCTACGGCGGGCACATCGCCTTTGCCATGGACAGCCTCAAGACCCTGGTGGCCAACGTCGCCGACCTGCTCGACCGCCAGCTCGCGCTGCTGGTGGACGTGCGTTACAACCACGGCCTGCCGAGCAACCTGTCCGGCGCGCCGGCCGACCGCGCGATGATCAACCACGGTTTCAAGGCCGTGCAGATCGGCACCAGCGCGTGGACCGCCGAAGCGTTGAAAAACACCATGCCGGCCAGCGTGTTCTCGCGCTCCACCGAGTGCCATAACCAGGACAAAGTCAGCATGGGCACCATTGCCGCCCGTGATGCTATCCGCGTGCTGGAATTGACCGAACAAGTGGCGGCCGCCACGTTGCTCGCGGCCAACCAGGGTGTGTGGCTGCGCGCCCAGGCGGACGATGCGCGCCCCCTGCCACCGGCGCTGGCAGCCATGCATGAAGCGCTGGGTAAAGACTTCCCGCCGGTCATCGAAGACCGTGCGCTGGAGGGCGAGCTGCGCCTGTGCCTGAAACGTATTGCCGAGCAACACTGGAGGCTGCATGCGTAGCCAGGGCGTGTTGCATTGCGACACTGAAATCCTCGTGCCGTTTTTCGACATCGACACCATGCACGTGGTGTGGCACGGGCATTACGTGAAGTACCTTGAAGTGGCGCGCTGCGCGCTGCTGGACAAGATCGGCCATAACTACACGGCGATGCTGGAGTCCGGCTACGCGTGGCCAGTGATCGACATGCAGCTGCGCTACGTGCGCGGCGCGGTGTTCGGCCAGAGGATCAACGTGCGCGCCAGCTTGGTGGAGTGGGAGAACCGTTTGAAGGTCAATTACCTGATCACAGACCTGGCCAGCGGCGAACGCCTGACCCGCGCCAGCACCGTGCAAGTGGCGGTAGAAATCGCCAGCCGCGAGATGCAGCTGGCCTCCCCCAACATCTTCACCGACGCCGTAGAAAGGGCCCTGAAATGCTGACCCCTGTGGGAGCGGGCTTGCCCGCGAAGGACGTTAACGATAACGCGAACCGCCTGACACTGCGCAGCGCCCTCAGGTTCTTCGCGGGCAAGCCCGCTCCCACATTGATCGGGTTGTTGCTGAGCTTCAGCGCCCATGCTTTTGATCTGCAACAGCTCAGCGATCAGTTGGCCAAGCCCTCGGTGATCCACGGCAACTTCATCCAGGAAAAACACCTGCGCGCCCTGCCCCAACCCTTGGTCAGCAAAGGCACCTTCGTGCTCGCCAAAGACCACGGCCTGTTGTGGCTGTTGAAAACCCCGCTGCAGCAGGACTACCGCATCAGCGCCCAAGGCATTGCGCGCCGTGACGCCAATGGCTGGCAACTGCTGCCGAACAAGAGCGCCGGGGCCGAGCAGAACCGCCTGTTCCTCGCTGTACTCCAAGGCGACAGCAGCGGCCTGCAACGCGATTTCGAATTGCAGCTGCAAGGCGAAGCCAAGCAGTGGAAGCTGACGCTGATCCCGCGCTCATTGCTGCTCAAGCAGGTTTTCACCCAGATCAATATCGACGGCGGCGAATTGGTGCAGACCATCCAACTGCTCGAAACCCAAGGCGACAGCACCGTGCTGCGCATGCAGGACAGCACCGCCGCCCAACCGTTAAGCGATGCGGAGCAACACGACTTTGCCCAGTGAGCGCCTGCTGCCGCGCCTGTTCCTGATCCTGCTGGTGGCCGTGCTGGCGCTGGCCGGCTGGCAGTGGCGCCATGGCGCGCCGCTGTCGGCCAACCTCATGGAGCTGGTGCCGGGCAGCACGCCGGATGCGCTTGAGCTAAAAGCCGAACAACGCATGCAGGAGCCGCTGAACCGCGAAATGCTGGTATTGGTCGGGCATGCGGATCGGCAAAAAGCCGTGGCGGTGGCGCAGCAATTGGGCGAGCGCTGGCAAGCCAGCGGGCTGTTCGAAAAAGTGCAGTGGAACCTGCAGGCCGACTTGCCGGCCCTGCGCGAGCAATTGCTGCGCGGGCGCCTGGCGATGCTCTCGGCCAAGGACCGCGAGCAACTGATCGAGCACCCCGACGCGTTCATCCAACAACGCGTGCAAGCCCTGTTCGATCCCTTCACCGGGTTCAGCCTGGTGCCGAGCCAGGACGACTGGCTGGGCCTGACCGGGCGTATCCAGAACAGCCAGCCGCAACACGGCTCGGTGCAATTGGATATCGGCAGCGGCGCCTTGATCGCCGATGCCGACGGCAAAAGCTGGGTGCTGCTGCGTGCGCGCACCACCGGCAATGCCTTTGATATGAAACTGCCGGTGCAAGTGGCGGATCTGCTCCAGGCCAGCCGCGCGCAGGCCGGCGAGCAAGGCGCGCAATTGCTCGCCGCCAGTGGCTTGCTCTACGCGGCCAATGGGCAGCAGCAGGCGACCCGTGAAATTACCTGGGTGGGCGGCGGCGCCACGCTGGGCATCCTGTTATTGCTGTTGCTCGCCTTCCGCCGCTGGCGTGTGCTGCTGGCCTTTGTGCCGGTGCTGGTGGGCATGTTGTTTGGCGCGGTGGCCTGTGTGGCGCTGTTCGGCCATATGCATGTGATGACCTTGGTGCTCGGCTCCAGCCTGATCGGCGTGGCGGTGGATTACCCGCTGCATTACCTGTCCAAAAGCTGGAGCCTGCAGCCGTGGCGCAGTTGGCCGGCGTTGCGCCTGACCCTGCCGGGGCTGAGCCTGAGCCTGGCGACCAGTTGCATCGGCTACCTGGCGCTGGCCTGGACGCCATTCCCGGCGCTCACCCAGATCGCGGTGTTCTCTGCCGCCGGTCTGGTCGGCGCCTACCTGTCAGCCGTGTGCCTGTTGCCCGCGCTGCTCCAAGGCGTGGACCTGCGCCCGGCGCAATGGCCGCTGCGCATCGCTGAAGGCCTGTGGGTGCTGCGGGCCACCTTGATCAAACACTTACCGAGCCCGCTGCTCCTGGCGCTGGTGCTGCTGTTTTGCGCTGGCGGCCTGTGGCACCTGAACAGCAAGAACGATCTGCGCCAATGGATCGGCGCCCCGCCGCAATTGCTGCAGGAAGCCCAGGCCGTGGCGCGCATCACCGGGTTCCAGCCCACCAGCCAGTTCTTTCTGGTGCGCGCCGACAATCAGCAGCAGTTGCTCGAACGTCAGGCAGCCCTGGGCCAACGCCTGGATCAACTGGTGAACATGGACAAGCTGCAGGGCTACCTGGCGCTCAACCAACTGGTCAACCTGCCCGCCGAGCAGCAACGGCTGCGCGACGCTTTGAATCAATTGCCGCAACACTGGCAGCCGCTGTTGGACCTGGGCGTGCCCGCCAGCGCCCTGCACGCCGAAATCGCGCAACTGCAAGCCTTGCCCATCGAAGACATCGACGCGGCGCTGGTCGGCCCGCTCGCCGAGCCTTGGCGCACGCTGTGGCTGGGCCCGGTGGACGGCGGCGTCGCGGCGATGGTCAGCCTGCAAGGCCTGAACAACCCGGCGCTGCTACGGGTGCAGGCGCTGGACTTGCCTGGCGTGCAGCTGGTGGATCGCCTGGGCGACTTGAACCGGGTGTTCGCCGACACGCAGATCAGCGCCGCTGAATTGAAATTGATGTCGTGCGTGCTGATCGTGCTGTTGCTGATCGTGCCGTTCGGTGTCGGCGGCGCCTTGCGCATCGTTGCCCTGCCGCTGCTCGCAGCGCTGTGCAGCCTGGCCAGCCTGGGTTGGCTGGGCCAGCCACTGACCTTGTTCAGCCTGTTCGGCCTGCTACTGGTCACGGCGATCAGCGTTGACTACGCGATCTTGATGCGCGAACAGATCGGCGGCCCTGCCGTGAGTCTTTTAGGTACGCTGCTGGCAGCGCTGACGACCTGGTTGTCGTTCGGCCTGCTGGCGGTGTCGAGTACACCGGCCGTGAGCAATTTCGGCCTGTCGGTCAGCCTGGGCCTGGCCTTCAGCTTTATGCTGGCGCCCTGGGCCGGCCATCAGAAGCACGCCTTATGAATGTGATTATCGCCATAGCGGCAAGGAGCCCTCGTGCCCACAGTTGAAATGGAACGTCGCCAGGTGGTGGTGATCGGTGCCGGCCCGTCCGGTGCCATCGCCGCCGCGCTGTTAAAGCGCAACGGGCATGATGTATTGATTATCGAGCGCCAGCATTTTCCACGCTTCTCGATTGGCGAAAGCCTGCTGTCGCACTGCATCGATTTTATCGAAGAAGCCGGCATGCTCGAGGCCGTGCAGGCAGCGGGTTTCCAGGTAAAAACCGGCGCTGCGTTTGCCTGGGGCGAGCGCTACAGCGCGTTTGATTTTGGCGACACGTTCAGCCACGGCAAACCCACCACCTTCCAGGTGCAGCGCGCTGAATTCGACAAACTTTTGGCCGACCAGGCCGCCTTGCAAGGCGTCGACATTCGCTACGGCGAAAGCGTCGTCGGTGTGGATTTTGCCGGCGACAGCCGCTACCTGCATGTGCGCCGCGAGAATGGCAGCGAGTACCACCTCAAGGCCAAATTTATCCTCGACGCCAGCGGCTACGGCCGTGTGTTGCCGCGCCTGCTGGACCTTGAGGCGCCATCGGATTTCCCGGTGCGCCAGGCGGTGTTCACTCACGTCGAAGACCGCATCGAACACGCCGGTTTCGACCGCACCAAAATCCTCGTGACCACCCACCCGACCCAGCGTGACATCTGGTTCTGGACCATCCCGTTCAGCAATGGCCGCTGCTCGGTGGGCGTGGTCGCGGCGAAGGCGCATTTCGACGGCCGCGACAGCGACCTCGACGCGTGCCTGCGCGGCTTTATCGCGGAAACGCCGAGCCTGGCCGGCGTGCTGCAAAACGCCGTATGGGACACGCCTGCGCGCACCATCGGCGGCTACTCGGCCAACGTCAAAACCCTGCACGGTCCGGGCTTTGCGCTGCTGGGCAACGCGGCGGAATTCCTCGACCCGGTATTTTCCTCCGGCGTGACCATCGCCATGCGCTCGGCGAGCATGGCGGCGGGCTTGCTGCACCGCCAACTCAAGGGCGAAACAGTGGACTGGCAAACCGAGTTTGCCGAGCCGTTGAAACGCGGCGTCGACACTTTCCGCTGCTACGTCGAAGGCTGGTACGCCGGCACCTTCCAGGATGTGATTTTCCATCCGGGCAGCTCGCCGGACATTCGCCGGATGATCAGCTCGATCCTCGCCGGCTACGCGTGGGATGAGCGCAACCCGTTTGTCAGCGAGCCCAAGCGGCGGTTGCGGATGTTGTCGGAGATTTGCGCGGGTGAGCCGGTATGAGCAGTCCAGCGCTGGAAAAAAACTACCTGAGTAAAAACTACGTCGAAGAAACCAGGTTCGGTTTCTGGTTCCTGCGCAGCCACACTTGGCAGCACCACGTGTTGCGCGTGGCGATCAACGACCTGCGCGGCCTGTTCACCGAGCCATTGCCGGTCGCGCCGGTGCTGCTGGACGCCGGTTGCGGCCAGGGCAAGTCGTTCCAGTATTTGCAGCAGGTGTTCGCGCCGCAGCGCCTGATCGGTGTGGATGCCGACCCGCATAGCCTGGCGCTGAGCAAGGCCGAAGCCGCGCGCCAGGGCCTGGCCGTCGAGCTGATCGGCAGTGACTGCGCCACCCTTGAGGTGCCCGACGCCAGCGTCGATGTCGTGTTCTGCCACCAGACCTTCCATCATCTCGTCGAACAGCATCGCGCCTTGAAGGAGTTCTACCGCGTGCTCAAGCCGGGCGGCTACCTGCTGTTTGCCGAGTCCACCGAAGCCTATATCGATACCTGGGTGATTCGCTGGTTGTTCCGCCACCCGATGCACGTGCAGAAAAGCGCCGACCAATACCTGGAGATGCTGCGCGAGCAGGGTTTTGAATTCGCCCCGCAGAATGTCTCGTACCCGTATCTGTGGTGGAGCCGTTCCAGCGATTTTGGCCTGCTCGAGCGCTGGGGCCTGCGCAACCCGCCACCGGTGGGCCAGCGCGAAGAGACGCTGGTCAACTGCGTGGCGCGTAAACCTTTCGCGAGCGCCGCACCATGATCCGCCTGCTGTTGATCGGTTGCCTGTTGCTGCTGAGCGCCTGCGCCAGCCAACCGCCGTTACCCGCAAAAATCCCGGCGCTGGCCTTGCCGATGCAATTGCATGTGCAGCGCCTTTCGGGTGGCCAGAGCCAGGACTGGCTGTTGGTGATCCAGCGCGAAGGCGCGGCCCTTCGCTGGTCGATGATGGACCCGCTGGGCATTCCCCAGGCCCGGCAAAAACTGCTCGATGGCCAGTGGCAGGCCGATGGTCTGCTGCCGCCCAACCCGGCGGCGCGCGAACTGTTTGCCGCCTTGCTGTTTGCCCTGACTTCATCGGATGACGTGCGCGCGCTTTACCCGAGCGCCCAGGCCATGGACCTCACGCGCACGCTGCCGGGTCATTGGCAAATCGTCTATCAGTCTTCAGAGGTGTTCAGCGTGAACATGACGGGCCAACCGCTGAGCTATCGCATCACCCCGCTGGGGGCCGCTCGATGACGGCTTATCTGAATGCTCTGGGCGTGATTTGCGCCCTGGGACGCGGCCAGGCCGAGGTCAGCCGCAGCCTGTTTGCCGGCGACTGCTCGGGCATGCGCGCCGAGAGCGGCTGGGTGCCGGAACGCGTATTGCCGGTTGGCGGCGTGCGCGGCGAGCTGGTGACTATTCCGGCCGAACTGAACCAGCAAAGCAGCCGCAACAACCAGTTGTTGCTGGAAGCAGCGTTGCAGATCGAGGGCGAGATCCGCCACGCCATTCACACCTATGGCGCCTCGCGAGTCGGCGTGGTGCTGGGCACCAGCACCTCGGGCATCGACGAGGCCAGCCGTGGCATCGCCAATTACCTGCGCGACAAGCAGTTCCCCGGCGACTACGACTACCAGCAACAGGAACTCAGCGCCCCCGCCAACTTCCTCGCCGACTGGCTGCAACTGAGCGGCCTGGCCTATGTGATTTCTACCGCCTGCACCTCCAGCGCCCGCGCGCTGATGAGCGCCCAACGCCTGTTGGACCTGGGGGTGTGCGACGCGGTGATCTGCGGCGGTGTCGACAGCCTGTGCAAGCTGACGCTCAACGGTTTTACCGCGCTGGAGGCGGTCTCCAGCGAGCGCTGCAATCCGTTTTCAGTGAACCGCAATGGCATCAATATCGGCGAAGCGGCCGTGCTGTTTCTGATGACCCAACACCCTGCGCCGATTGCCCTGCTGGGCAGTGGCGCCAGTTGCGACGCGCACCATATTTCTGCGCCCGAGCCTACCGGCAAAGGCGCATTGCAGGCGATGCGCAAGGCCTTGGCCAGCGCGAAGCTGGTGCCAGAGCAGATCGGTTACTTGAACCTGCACGGCACCGCGACCCAGCACAACGACGCCATGGAAAGCCTGGCCGTCGCCAGCCTGTTTCCCCACGGCGTGGCCTGTTCGTCGACCAAACCCATGAGCGGCCACACCCTCGGTGCAGCTGGCGCGCTGGAAGCGGCGTTCTGCTGGCTGAGCCTGACGCACGGCCGCGTGCCGCCGCATGTGTGGGACGGCCAGGCCGACCCGGCGCTGCCCGCCCTGCAATGGGCGCAGACCGGCGACACCTTGGAAAAACGCTGCCTGATGAGCAACTCGTTTGCCTTCGGCGGTAACAACGTCAGCCTGATAATCGCAGAGGCCCCATGATTGATTGGCCACTCGCCCAATTGCTGCCCCACGCGGGCGACATGATCCTGATCGACCAGGTGCTGTCGTTCGATGAAGAGCAGATTCACACACGCCTTACCGTCAAGCCCGGTGGCCTGTTCAACCGCCCGGACGGCAGCCTGCCGGCCTGGGTCGGGATCGAGCTGATGGCCCAGAGCGTCGCCGCGTATGCCGGGTGCCGCGCGCGCCAGAACGGCGAGGCCGTGGAGCTGGGCTTCCTGCTCGGCACGCGTAAGTTCGAGTGCAACGTGGAACACTTCCCGGCAGGCGCCGAGCTGCGCATCCACGGCCTGCGCTCGCTGGAAGACGACAACGGCATGGGTGTGTTCGAATGCCACCTCACCGGCGACGGTATCCAGGCCAGCGCGCGCTTGAACGTATTTCGACCGCCCCAGGCGGCCACCTATTTAGATGAACCGAAGGACGAAACGCCATGACTGAATCCGTACTGGTCACCGGCTCCAGCCGTGGCATCGGCCGCGCCATTGCCCTGCGTCTGGCGCAGGCCGGGCATGAAATCGTGCTGCATTGCCGCAGCGGCCGCGCGCAAGCGGACGCGGTGCAGGTCGAGGTTGAAGCCCTGGGCCGCAAGGCGCGGGTGCTGCAGTTTGACGTGGCCGATCGCGCCAGCTGCAAGCAAATCCTTGAAGCCGACGTGGAGCAGCATGGCGCCTACTACGGCGTGGTGCTCAATGCCGGCCTGACCCGTGACGGCGCGTTCCCGGCCTTGTCCGAAGACGATTGGGACATGGTGATGCGCACCAATCTCGACGGTTTCTACAACGTGCTGCACCCGGTGATGATGCCGATGATTCGTCGTCGCGCCGCCGGCCGCATTGTGTGCATCACCTCGGTGTCGGGGCTGATCGGCAACCGTGGGCAGGTCAATTACAGCGCGTCGAAGGCCGGTCTGATTGGCGCGGCCAAGGCGCTGGCCATCGAGCTGGGCAAGCGCAAGATCACTGTCAATTGTGTAGCGCCCGGCTTGATCGACACCGCGATGCTGGACGAAAACGTGCCGGTCGAAGAGCTGATGAAAATGATCCCCGCGCAGCGCATGGGTACCCCGGAAGAAGTGGCCGGTGCAGTGAATTTCCTGATGTCGGCCGAAGCCGGCTACATCACGCGCCAGGTGCTGGCCGTGAACGGAGGCCTGTGCTGATGAAACGCGTCGTCGTCACCGGCATGGCCGGCATGACCTCCCTGGGCAGCGATTGGGACACCATCGCCGCCAACTTTCGCGCCAACCGCAGCGGCATTCGGCGCATGGACGAGTGGGACCGCTTCACCGAACTGAACACGCGCCTGGCCGGGCCGATTGACGATTTCGTGGTGCCCGCCCACTGGACCCGCAAGCAACTGCGCAGCATGGGCCGCGTGTCGCGCCTGGCGGTGTGGGCGGCGGAACAGGCGTTGCAGGACGCCGGCTTGCTCGGCGACGAGTCGATCAAGGACGGGCGCATGGGCGTGGCCTGTGGCTCGTCCACCGGCAGCACCGACGAGATCAAGGCATTCGGCAACATGCTGCTGAACTCGGTCGCCGAGGGGCTGAATGCCAACTCCTATGTGCGCATGATGCCGCACACCACGGCGGCGAATATCAGCATCTTTTTTGGCCTCACCGGACGGCTGATCCCGACGTCCAGCGCCTGCACCAGCGGCAGCCAGGGCATCGGTTATGCGTATGAAGCGATCAAGTTCGGACGCCTGCCGTTGATGCTCGCCGGCGGCGCCGAAGAGCTGTGCCCCACCGAAGCCATGGTGTTTGATGCGCTCTACGCCACCAGCCTGAAAAACGACGCGCCGCAGACCAGCCCACGTCCTTACGACAGCGGCCGTGATGGCCTGGTGATTGGTGAAGGCGGCGGCATGCTGGTGCTCGAAGAACTGGAACATGCGTTGGCGCGCGGTGCGCACATCCACGCCGAACTGGTCGGCTTCGGCAGTAACGCCGACGGCCAGCACACCACCCGCCCGGAGCAGAAAACCATGCGCCGCGCGATGGAGTTGGCCCTGGAAGATGCCGGGCTTGAGCCTTCTGCCATTGGCTACGTGAACGGTCACGGCACCGCCACCGACCAAGGCGACATCGCCGAAACATTGGCCACCAGCAGCCTGTTCGGCAGCCGCATGCCTATCAGTTCGCAGAAAAGCTTTCTTGGCCACACCCTGGGCGCATGCGGCGCGCTGGAGTCGTGGTTCAGCATCGAAATGATGAACCGCGACCAGTACGTACACACCTTCAACCTGGATGTGGTCGACCCGCAATGTGGCGAGCTGGATTACCTGCAGGGCGGCTTTCGCGAGATGCACCACGATTACGTGATGAACAACAACTTTGCGTTTGGCGGCGTCAACACCTCGCTGATTTTCCGTCGCTGGGCCTGATTTTTTAATTGATTGGAGAAAATGGAATGTCTTCCTTGCTACGCGCCACCCTGATCACCCTGGCCTTGCTGACCGCCGGCGGTTGCACCAGCAAACCCGTGCTCAACACCCAGCACGCGCTGCCGGCCGGCACTCAGGTGAGCGAAGAAACCATGAAGCAGGTCATCGTCACGGCCCTGCAAAAACGCGAGTGGACCGTGCAGCGTTTCAGCCCACAACTCGTGCAGGCCGAGATCACCGTGCGCAACCAGTTCTACGCAGCCATCGACATCCGTTACAGCCGCAACAGCTACGCCATCACTTACCGCGACAGCCGCGACCTGGGCTACAAGGACGGCAAGATCCATCGCAACTACAACCGCTGGGTGAGCATGCTCGATCGCGACATCATGGCGGCGCTGCGCAGCAATGGCGTGAGTAACGCACCCGGATCGGCGGCGCAGTCGTTTGAGCAGACAGGGGCGTCGAAGCAGAACTGAGGATCGCGGTCCGTCAGAAACGACAAAGGGCGCCTTTCGGCGCCCTTTTCACAAACAGGTTGGCTTGTCATCGCCGCTTCCTGCCTGGCTCTGCGATGGCTGGTTACCCAGGATCCTCAGAGTCTCACAAGCCCCTTTCGGGAACTCGGCCAGTATGCCTGAAAACAACTCGGCTGCAATCGGTGGCAAAACGCCGCTTGTTCTTTACCCACTTCATCGCAACCCCAGCGCACTGCGCACCGCTGCTTTTATTGCTGAAAACTGATCATTGGTGAGCTCCGCGATTGTGTAAGTTCGTTTTCCACGACGGTCTTTGCTTTTGATTCGATCCAGTCGCCCCAGGCTTACGGTCGCCACAATGTCGCACTTCGCCCAGCAGATGGGGTTCGCGCCCTGCAGATGACTGTCTAGCTGCAAATGATGCGCCAGCAGCGTTTGCGGGGCGGTGGTACTCAAAGGCACGACCGTCACCAGCAGCTTATTGGTTCGGTGTTTGCGTATCACAATCACGGGTCGAACCTTGATGATTTCCGGGACCTCATAGCCTCGAAAATCACACATCAACACGCTGCCCTCCTTGGGCTGATAGAGCAGTGGCATCCATATCACTCGCTTGAAAAAGAGCGATTCTGCGCAGGTTTCTGGCTAATCACTAAGCCAGTTCCGTTACCTGATATGTGACTTCGCCTACACCACGGCCTTGCGCGTCAACAACTCCACAAACGCCTTCGCCCTCGGCGACTGCGCGCCCTTGCGCTGCACCAGCCACACCGCCGTGACCGCCTCCTGATCGAGCAGCGTGCGATACACCACGCCATCAATGCGTATGCGCTGGTAAGACGCCGGCAGCACCGACACGCCCAAGCCCGCCGCCACCAACCCGATAATCGTCATCGCCTCCCCCGCTTCCTGGGCGAAGTGCGGGCTGAAGCCTGCGTCACGGGCCAGGCTGAGCAATTGGGCATAAAGGCCGCTGCCATAGCTGCGCGGGAAGAATACAAACGGCTCCTGCGCCAATTGCGCCAGGTGCAAACCGCGTTCGCTGCCTTCCGCCAGCGGGTGGCCGGCGTTGAGTACGGCTACCAGCGGTTCGCGCATCAGCTCGATGACACTCAGCGAATCCGGCAACGGCAGCGGGCGCATCAGGCCGACCTGGATCGATTGATCCACCAACGATTCGGCCACTTCGGTGCTGCTCATTTCCTGCAGGTTCAAGTGCACCGCCGGGAAGGCCTGACGAAACGCAAAGATCGCCTGCGGAATGCTCGAATTGAAGGGCGCGGACGAGGTGAAACCAATCTTCAGCTCCCCCAGCTCTCCCAACTGCGCACGCCGAGCGACATCCGCGGCCTTATCGACCTGCGCCAGCACCAGTCGCGCCTCTTGCAGGAACAACCGCCCGGCCTCACTGAGCTCGACCCGACGATTGGTGCGCTCAAACAAGCGCGCGCCCACCTCTTGTTCCAGGGCCTGGATCTGCTGGCTAAGCGGCGGCTGCGAGATGCCCAGCACCTGTGCAGCGCGGCCAAAATGCAGTTCTTCGGCGACGGCGATGAAGTACCGCAGGTGACGCAATTCCATGCAAACCTCATTAGGTCGTAAAAGCTATCAAACAGGTCGAACAATATATTGGAAAGAATCATTAGCCAGCTATATTCTTTTTGCATTGCCAGTCCTGGCAGGCTTTCCCTCGCCGAGGTCCCCGTGAAATCTGCTGTCGCTTCATCCGCTCAAGAAATCCCGCCTACCGCCCTGGATGAGGTGGTGGCCCAGCTCAACGAACAGTTCATCGAAAAAGGCACGCCGATGTTCATGCGCACCGTGCTGGCGCTGTTCTCCGGTGGCTTTGCCACCTTTGCCCTGCTGTATTGCGTGCAGCCGATGATGCCCGCGCTGTCCCACGAGTTTTCCATCAACGCGGCGCAGAGCAGCCTGATCCTGTCAGTCGCCACCGCCATGCTCGCGTTTGGCCTGCTGATCACCGGACCGATTTCCGACACCCTCGGGCGTAAACCGGTGATGGTCGCCGCGCTGTTTTGCGCCGCCCTGGCCACCATCGCCAGCGGCCTGATGCCGTCCTGGGAAGGCATCCTGCTGATGCGTGCGCTGGTCGGCCTGTCCCTGAGCGGCCTGGCAGCCGTTGCGATGACTTACCTGAGCGAAGAGATCCACCCGCAACACATCGGCCTGGCCATGGGCTTGTACATCGGCGGCAACGCGATTGGCGGCATGAGCGGGCGCCTGATCATGGGCGTGCTGATCGACTTCGTCAGTTGGCACACCGCCACGCTGATCATCGGCGCCCTGGCGCTGATCGCTGCCACGGTGTTCTGGAAGATCCTCCCCGAGTCGCGCAACTTCCGCGCCAGCAGCCTCAAACCGCGCAGCCTGGTGGACGGCTTCGTGATGCACTTCAAGGATGCCGGCCTGCCCTGGCTTTTTCTCGAAGCCTTCCTGCTGATGGGCGCGTTCGTGACGATGTTCAATTACATCGGCTATCGCCTGCTGGCGTCGCCTTACGCGTTGAGCCAGGCCGTGGTCGGCCTGCTCTCGCTGGTGTACCTCTCGGGCATCTACAGCTCGGCGAAAATCGGCTCGCTGGCCGACCGCCTTGGCCGGCGGCGCGTGTTGTGGGGCACGATCGTATTGATGCTGTCGGGCATGTTACTGACCCTGTTCACCCCGCTGTGGCTGGTGGTGCCGGGCATGCTGATCTTTACCTTCGGCTTCTTCGGCGCGCACTCGGTGGCCAGCAGCTGGATCGGCCGGCGCGCGGTCAAGGCCAAGGGGCAGGCGTCGTCGCTGTACCTGTTCTGCTACTACGTGGGCTCAAGCATTGCGGGGACGGCGGGCGGGTTCTTCTGGCACTTTGCCGGGTGGAACGGGATTGGCGGGTTTATCGTGGCGCTGTTGATTGGCGCGCTGCTGGTGGCGCTGAAGCTGGCGAAGTTGCCACCGCTGGGGAATGTGCAGGCCTGAGGCTTTCTCGCTTTTAATGTGGGAGCTGGCTTGCCCCCGATAGCAGTGTGTCAGCCAATGAATGTGGTGGCTGATACACCGCTATCGGGGGCAAGCCCCCTCCCACATTTGTTGCGCGTGTTATTCGTGGTACTGCGCCGACAGCTCGTGCACCGCGCGCAAGAACGCGCCGGCATGCTCCGGATTCACTTCCGGGGTGATGCCATGGCCGAGGTTGAACACGTGCCCCGTGCCCTTGCCGTAGCTGGCCAGGATGCGGCCGACTTCGGTGCAGATCGCTTCCGGCTTGGCGTAGAGCACGGTCGGGTCCATGTTGCCTTGCAGCGCGACTTGGTTGCCAACGCGACGGCGAGCTTCGCCAATGTCGCAGGTCCAGTCCAGGCCGAGTGCATCGGCGCCGGCATCGGCGATGCTTTCCAGCCACAGGCCGCCGCCTTTTGTGAACAGGATGACCGGCACTTTGCGGCCTTCGTGTTCGCGGATCAGGCCGCTGACGATCTTGCGCATGTAGGCCAGGGAGAACTCCTGATACGCCGCCGCCGACAAGTTGCCACCCCAGGTATCGAAAATCTGTACCGCTTGCGCGCCGGCCATGATCTGGCCGTTGAGGTAGGCGGTAACCGACTGCGCCAGTTTATCCAGCAGCAGGTGCATGGCCTGCGGGTTGTCGTAGAGCATGGCTTTGGTCTTGCGGAAGTCTTTCGACGAGCCGCCTTCGACCATATAGGTGGCCAGCGTCCACGGGCTGCCGGAGAAGCCGATCAGCGGCACGCGGCCGTTCAGCTCGCGGCGGATGGTGCTGACGGCGTCCATCACGTAGCCCAGGTCTTTGTGCGGATCGGGGATCGGCAGTGCTTCGATGTCGGCCAGGGTGCTGACGACTTTCTTGAAACGCGGGCCTTCGCCGGTTTCGAAGTACAGGCCTTGGCCCATGGCGTCAGGGATGGTCAAAATATCGGAGAACAGGATGGCCGCGTCCAGTTGTGGGTAGCGGTCCAGCGGCTGCATTGTGACTTCGCAGGCGAACTCCGGGTTCATGCACAGGCTCATGAAGTCGCCGGCGTGGGCGCGACTGGCGCGGTATTCCGGCAGGTAGCGACCGGCTTGACGCATCATCCACACGGGCGTGACGTCTACGGGTTGCTTGAGCAGGGCACGAAGGAAACGGTCGTTCTTGAGGGCAGTCATGTCGGCATCCGCAAAAAAAGTGCGGGCATTTTCTCAGAGCGCGACGCAAAAGGCACGGAGTGAGCCGTGCCTTTTGTCTATCGGGTCAATTTGTCGCGGATATCAAAGCGCTGCAAAACCAATGTGGGAGGGGGCTTGCCCCCGATTGCAGTGTGTCGATTTCAGTATCTGCAACTGAACCACCGCTATCGGGAGCAAGCCCCCTCCCACATTTTGATCCCATTTCAACCTGGGATCAGGGGTCAGACCTGCAAGTAATCCAGGATACCTTCGGCGGCGTTGCGGCCTTCGAAGATCGCGGTTACCACCAGGTCAGAGCCGCGCACCATATCGCCACCGGCGAAGATTTTCGGGTTGCTGGTCTGGTGCTTGTACTGGCCTTGTTCCGGGGCTACAACGCGGCCCTGGCTGTCGGTCTGGATTTCGAACTGCTCGAACCACGGCGCCGGGCTTGGGCGGAAACCAAAGGCGATGACCACGGCGTCGGCCGGGATGATTTCTTCGGAACCCGGGATCGGCTCAGGGCTGCGACGGCCACGGGCATCCGGCTCGCCGAGACGGGTCTCGACCACTTTCACGCCTTCAACACGGTCCTCGCCCACAATGGCGATCGGCTGGCGGTTGTAGAGGAATTTCACGCCTTCTTCCTTGGCGTTCTTCACCTCTTTGCGCGAGCCGGGCATGTTGGCTTCGTCACGGCGATAAGCACAGGTCACCGACTTGGCGCCCTGGCGGACCGAGGTACGGTTGCAGTCCATCGCGGTGTCGCCACCACCCAGCACCACAACTTTCTTGCCTTTCATGTCGACGAAATCTTCCGGCGACTTTTCAAAGCCCAGGTTGCGGTTGACGTTGGCGATCAGGAAGTCGAGCGCGTCATACACGCCCGGCAGGTCCTCACCGGCAAAGCCGCCTTTCATGTAGGTGTAGGTGCCCATGCCCATGAACACGGCATCGTATTCGGCGAGCAGTTGCTCCATGGTGATGTCTTTGCCGATTTCGGTATTGAGACGGAACTCGATACCCATGCCGGTGAAGACTTCACGACGGTTGCTCAGTACGGTTTTTTCCAGCTTGAACTCGGGGATGCCGAAGGTCAGCAAGCCACCGATTTCCGGGTTCTTGTCAAACACCACCGGGGTCACGCCACCACGCACCAGCACGTCGGCACAGCCCAGGCCCGCCGGGCCCGCGCCGATGATCGCAACGCGCTTGCCGGTTGGCTTGACCTTGGACATGTCCGGGCGCCAGCCCATGGCGAACGCGGTGTCGGTGATGTACTTCTCCACCGAACCGATGGTCACCGCCCCAAAGCCGTCGTTGAGGGTGCAGGCACCCTCGCACAGACGGTCTTGCGGGCACACCCGGCCGCACACTTCCGGCAAGGTGTTGGTCTGGTGCGACAGCTCGGCGGCGGCGAGGATGTTGCCCTCGGCCACCAGTTTGAGCCAGTTGGGAATGAAGTTGTGCACCGGGCACTTCCATTCGCAATACGGGTTACCGCAACCCAGGCAGCGGTGGGCCTGGTCGGCCGAATGCTGGGGTTTGAAGGGCTCGTAGATTTCCACGAACTCTTTCTTGCGTTGACGCAACAGTTTCTTCTTCGGATCTTTGCGCCCGACATCGATGAACTGGAAGTCGTTATTCAGACGTTCAGCCATGTTAAAACCTCATCAAACTCTTCAGGCGCATATCACTGCGGGTTGGCACGGATGCTGGAAAGCAACGATTTCAGGTTGGCAGCCTTGGGCTTGACCAGCCAGAAACGACGCAGGTAATCATCGAGGTTTTCGGCGAGGTTACGACCCCATTCGCTGCCGGTCTCCTCGACGTACTCGTCCAGCACGTGCTGCAAGTGGTTCCGGTAGGATTCCATGGCTTCGCCGCTGATCCGCTGGATCTCGACCAACTCGTGGTTGACCTTGTCGACGAAGGTGTTGTCCTGATCGAGCACGTAGGCGAAACCGCCGGTCATGCCCGAACCGAAGTTGTAACCGGTCTTGCCCAGTACCGCGACAAAACCCCCGGTCATGTACTCGCAGCAGTGATCGCCCGTGCCTTCCACCACGGTGTGGGCACCGGAGTTACGCACGGCGAAACGCTCACCGGCCGTGCCGGCGGCGAACAGCTTGCCACCGGTGGCGCCGTACAGGCAGGTGTTGCCGATGATCGCGCTTTCCTGCGACTTGTAGACGCTGCCGATGGGCGGAACGATCACCAGCTTGCCGCCGGTCATGCCTTTGCCCACGTAGTCGTTGGCGTCGCCTTCCAGGTACATGTTCAGGCCGCCGGCGTTCCACACGCCGAAGCTCTGGCCCGCAGTGCCTTTGAAGCGGAAGGTGATTGGCGCTTTCGCCATACCCTGGTTGCCGTGCTTGCGTGCGATTTCGCCGGAGACGCGTGCGCCAATCGAACGGTCGCAGTTGCAGATATCAAGCGCGAATTCGCCACCGCTGGCGTCGTTGATTGAGGAGCTGGCCATTTCGACCATCTTCTCGGCCAGCAGGCCTTTGTCGAACGGCGGGTTGCGGTCCACCTGGCAGAATTGTGGCTTGTCTGCCGGGATGTGGTCGCTGCCCAACAGCGGCGTCAGGTCCAGGTGCTGTTGCTTGGCGGTCTGGCCTTCGAGGATGTCCAGCAGGTCGGTACGCCCGATCAGCTCTTCCAGCGAGCGCACGCCCAGCTTGGCCAGCCACTCACGGGTTTCTTCGGCGACGTAGGTGAAGAAATTCACCACCATGTCGACGGTGCCGATGTAGTGATCCTTGCGCAGCTTCTCGTTCTGAGTGGCGACGCCGGTGGCGCAGTTGTTCAGGTGGCAGATGCGCAGGTATTTGCAGCCCAGGGCGATCATCGGCGCAGTGCCGAAGCCGAAGCTTTCGGCGCCGAGGATCGCAGCCTTGATCACGTCGAGGCCGGTTTTCAGGCCGCCGTCGGTCTGTACCCGAACTTTGCCACGCAGGTCGTTACCGCGCAGGGTCTGGTGGGTTTCCGCCAGGCCCAGCTCCCACGGCGCACCGGCGTACTTGATGGAGGTCAGCGGCGATGCGCCGGTGCCGCCGTCGTAGCCGGAGATGGTGATCAGGTCGGCATAGGCCTTGGCCACGCCGGCGGCAATGGTACCCACGCCGGCTTCCGCGACCAGTTTCACCGAGACCAATGCCTGCGGGTTGACTTGTTTGAGGTCGAAAATCAGCTGCGACAAGTCTTCAATCGAGTAGATGTCGTGGTGCGGCGGTGGCGAAATCAGGGTCACGCCGGGCACTGCGTAACGCAGCTTGGCGATCAGACCGTTGACCTTGCCGCCGGGCAGTTGCCCGCCTTCACCCGGCTTGGCGCCCTGGGCGACCTTGATCTGCAGCACTTCGGCGTTGACCAGGTATTCCGGAGTGACACCGAAACGGCCGGTCGCGACCTGCTTGATTTTCGAGCTCTTGATGGTGCCGTAGCGCGCCGGGTCTTCACCGCCTTCGCCGGAGTTGGAACGCGCACCCAGGCGGTTCATGGCTTCGGCGAGGGCTTCGTGGGCCTCAGGCGACAAGGCGCCGAGGGAAATACCGGCAGAGTCGAAACGCTTGAGGATCGATTCCAGCGGTTCGATCTCGCTGATGGCCAGCGGCGTGTCCAGGGTTTTCACCTTGAACAGGTCACGGATCATCGACACCGGGCGGTTATCCACCAGCGCGGTGTAGGCCTTGAACTTGGCGTAGTCGCCCTGCTGCACAGCGGCTTGCAGGGTGCTGACCACGTCCGGGTTGTAGGCGTGGTATTCGCCACCGTGCACGAACTTGAGCAGGCCGCCTTGCTGGATCGGCTTGCGCGCGCTCCAGGCTTCGGCTGCCAAGGCTTTCTGTTCAGCTTCGATGTCGACGAAACGCGCGCCCTTGATGCGGCTCGGCACGCCACGGAAGCTCAGCTCGCAGACTTCTTCGGACAGGCCGATGGCCTCGAACAGTTGCGCGCCGCGGTAGGACGTGACGGTGGAGATGCCCATCTTCGACAGGATCTTCAGCAGGCCCTTGGTGATGCCTTTACGGTAGTTCTTGAACACCTCATAGAGGTCGCCCAGCACTTCGCCGGTGCGGATCAGGTCACCGAGCACTTCGTACGCCAGGAACGGGTACACCGCCGACGCGCCGAAACCGATCAACACCGCAAAGTGGTGCGGGTCACGGGCGGTGGCGGTTTCGACGAGGATGTTGGAGTCGCAACGCAGGCCTTTTTCGGTCAGACGGTGGTGCACCGCGCCGGTGGCGAGCGAGGCGTGGATCGGCAGCTTGCCTGGGGCGATGTGGCGGTCGGTCAGCACGATCTGGGTACGGCCGGCGCGCACGGCTTCTTCGGCCTGATCGGCGACGTTACGCACCGCGGCTTCAAGGCCGAGGCTCTCGTCGTAGTTCAGGTCGATGATCTGGCGGTCGAAGCCTGGGCGTTCCAGGGTCATCAACGAGCGCCACTTGGCCGGAGACACCACCGGCGAGCTGAGGATCACACGCGAGGCGTGCTCAGGCGATTCCTGGAAGATGTTGCGCTCGGCCCCGAGGCACACTTCCAGCGACATCACGATGGCTTCACGCAGCGGGTCGATCGGCGGGTTGGTCACCTGCGCGAACTGCTGGCGGAAGTAGTCGTACGGCGTGCGCACGCGCTGGGACAGCACGGCCATTGGCGTGTCGTCACCCATGGAGCCGACAGCCTCATAGCCTTGCTCACCGAGCGGACGCAGCACCTGGTCGCGCTCTTCGAACGTGACCTGGTACATCTTCATGTACTGCTTGAGCTGGTCCACATCGTAGAAAGCCGAACCGTGGTCGTTGTCTTCCATGGTCGCCTGGATGCGCAGGGCATTCTTGCGCAGCCATTGCTTGTACGGGTGACGCGACTTCAAGCGGTTATCGATGGCATCGGTGTCGAGGATCTGCCCGGTTTCGGTGTCCACGGCCAGGATCTGGCCAGGGCCGACGCGGCCTTTGGCGATCACGTCTTCAGGCTTGTAGTCCCACACGCCGATTTCCGACGCCAGGGTGATGAAACCGTTGGTGGTGGTGACCCAACGCGCCGGGCGCAGACCGTTACGGTCGAGCAGGCACACCGCGTAGCGGCCGTCGGTCATGACCACGCCGGCCGGGCCGTCCCACGGCTCCATGTGCATCGAGTTGTACTCGTAGAACGCACGCAGGTCCGGGTCCATGGTCTCGACGTTCTGCCACGCAGGCGGAATGATCATGCGCACGCCACGGAACAGGTCGATGCCGCCGGTGACCATCAACTCGAGCATGTTGTCCATGCTGGAGGAGTCGGAACCCACGCGGTTGACCAGCGGGCCGAGCTCTTCGAGGTCCATCAAATCGTTGGCGAACTTGGTGCGACGGGCCACGGCCCAGTTGCGGTTGCCGGTGATGGTGTTGATCTCGCCGTTGTGGGCGAGGAAGCGGAATGGCTGGGCCAGCGGCCATTTCGGCAGGGTGTTGGTGGAGAAGCGCTGGTGGAACACGCAGATTGCGGTTTGCAGGCGCTCATCGCTCAGGTCCGGATAGAAGGCGGTCAAATCCGCCGGCATCATCAGGCCTTTATAAATGATGGTTTTGTGCGAAAAGCTGCAGATGTAGTGGTCGGTGTCGGCGGCGTTGGACACCGACGAACGACGACGCGAGGTGAACAGCTTGATCGCCATGTCCTGGTCGCTCAGGCCTTCGCCTGCGATGAACACTTGTTCGATCTGCGGCAGGCGCTCCAGGGCCAGGCGGCCGAGCACGCTGGTGTCGATTGGCACTTTGCGCCAGCCAACCAGTTGCAGGCCGGCAGCCAGGATCTCGCGGTTCATGTTCTCGCGAGCGGCCTCGGCTTTCACCGGGTCCTGGTTGAAAAACACCATGCCCACGGCGTATTGCTTGGGCAGGTCGACCGCAAATTGCTCTTTTGCGACAGCGCGCAGGAACTGGTCGGGCTTTTGAATCAGCAAGCCGCAACCGTCACCGGTCTTGCCGTCGGCGTTGATCCCACCGCGGTGGGTCATGCAGGTCAGGGCCTCGATGGCCGTTTGCAAAAGGGTATGACTGGGCTCGCCCTGCATGTGGGCTATCAGGCCGAAACCGCAGTTATCCTTGAATTCATCGGGTTGGTACAGACCTGCTTTCATAGACACTTTCTCACCAGGCTGCCTCTTATATCGAGGCAAATTTCTTTTCAATTCAACCGGTTACCTTCCACGCCGAACGTACGCCGGCTTAGCGGGGGCAAAAGGGAGGTCATTGTACACACCGACACGAACGCTCACAAATTTAACGACGAAATGTCGCAAATCTATGTCGCATTTATGAAAGGTTTAAAACGATATGCTGTGCTAGTCAAAACTTTTTTAGTCTTGACTGCCACGACTCAAACGCAACGTGCGCAGACACCACAAAGCGCGCGGCCTTCAGGGCTGCACGCTTTTGTAGTTTTTTGAGGTGCCGGGAGAGGCGGCCTGGGTAAGGCCGCCGAATCTTCAGCGAGTTGTTGCGAGTTCTTGTTGAACGCTGGCAACAGTGCGAGGCCAAGGTTTACCAGCCTGAACCTTCGCTGGCAAGGCCTTGATAGCGGATTCAGCTGCTGCACGGCTGGAGAAGTTGCCGTAGGTGATCACGTAGAGAGGCTTGCCGTTGAGCACTTTCTTGAAATAACGGTACTCACCGCCCTGCTCTTTCACGAACGCCTGAGCGTTGGCTTCGGAGCTGGTGCCGAGGATCTGCACCACGAAGTTGCCGGTTGGCTGGCTGGTGTACCAGCTGCTGCCGGTGCCGCCGGCCTTGGCGACGGTGGCGGCGGGCTTCTCAGCAGGCTTGGCAGCCGGAGCCGGCGCTGGCTTGGCGGCTGGCGCGGGTGCGACAGGCTTGGTCACCGGCGCTGGCGCTGGCTTGGCAGTGGCGACAGTCGGTGCAGGGGTCGGCTTGGCAGCCGGAGCTGCTGGCTGACCGGCTGGCACGCCCGCAGGCGGCGCGGTAGTGGTCACGGTCGGCGGCGTGGCGCTGGAGCCCTCCACCGGCACACCGTCGTCACCTTCGGAAATGCCACCGGCTTCTTCGGCGAGTGGGCCGCGCATTACCGGCTGGCCAACCATCGGCAGGTTGGTCGGTTGGCCGGAGTTGGCGAATTCGACGTTTGGCGTGGGTTTGCCCAGTGGCAACTGCGCCTGTTCGGTTGGCGCGCCGGCGGTGGCGGGAGCCTTGCTACGACCTGGGATCAACCAGGCGGCGGCGACAGCGACCACGACAACGGCGGAAATAGCCAATACGTGCTTCTTAGGCATAGTAAACCCCATCTTTGGACGCTTAACCGCAGAGCGGCTTGCAATCATGGCTTCGATCAAGGCATCCCGGGCAACCTGGTTGATGGTGCCAGGCCAGCCGTCGGAGCTTTCGTGAATATCAGAGATCTGCGCAGCGGAGAAAAGTTCGATACCGGCCCCGGCGCCCTCAAGGCGTTGGGCCAGGTATTCGCGGGTTTCTTCCTCTTCGTACGGCTGCAATTCGATGACGTGAAACAGCTCCTGATCACCGCTGATCTGCTCCAGATCGGCGATCAACGACGACTCGCCAAACAGGAACACGTGCGGGCGGCCTTCAGGCGTACCCGCCGCCAGCGCCAGCAGCGCTTCCAGGGCGGATTCGTCGAGCTGCTCGGCGTCGTCTACCAGCAAGTAGACTTCCTGGCCGGTCAGGCCCAGTTGCACCACTTGCTTGAGAATCGCGTTCGGCTCGGCATTGGGTACATTCAGCGCCTGGGCCACTTGGCGCAACACGCCCGCCGCGTCACCGGCACCACGGGCCGACACCACCACGCTCTGTACCGATTGTTTGTTGGTGCTGGCGACCAGTGCCTGGCGCAGCAGGGTCTTGCCGCTGCCCAACGGCCCGGTGACCACCAGCAACAGCTGGCTGTAGCGCGCCAGATGGTGCAACTGGCCAAGCACCGGCTTGCGCTGGGCAGGGAAAAATTTGAAGCCAGGTACCCGCGGAGCAAAAGGGTCGTGGCTTAACTGGTAATGGCCGAGGAACGCCTCGTCGGCATGCAAACTAGTCATCGGGATCTTATTAACCTTTAAGCTGGGCCAGGGCGCGGTAATCCGCTCCCAGCGTGGCCTGTAAAATCTCTTTCGGATAATCGTCGGTCACTACCGCTTCGCCCATGTGGCGCAGCAGCACCAGTCGTAGGCGACCGTCGATCACTTTCTTGTCTATTGCCATATGTTCGAGGAAATCCGCCTCGGTCATCTCCTGAGGAGGAACAACCGGCAAACCGGCGCGCTGGAACAGGCGAATACCCCGATCCCGCTCCTGGGCACTGATCCAGCCCAGGCGGTGCGACATCTCCAACGCCATCACTGTGCCAGCCGCTACGGCTTCCCCATGCAACCACACACCATAGCCCATGTGCGTTTCGATCGCATGGCCGAAGGTGTGACCCAGGTTCAAGGTGGCGCGTACGCCGGACTCCCGCTCGTCGGCATTTACCACCAGCGCCTTGGCGGCGCAGGAGCGTGAAATCGCCTTGGTCAGTGCCACCTGATCCAGAGCGCGCAGGGCGTCCATATGCTCTTCAAGCCAGGTCAGGAACGGCTCGTCGCAGATCAGCCCGTACTTGATGACTTCCGCCAGGCCCGCCGACAGCTCGCGCGAAGGCAGGGTGTTCAGCGTCGCGGTGTCGATCAGCACGGCCTGGGGCTGATAGAACGCACCCACCATGTTCTTGCCCAGCGGGTGGTTGATGCCGGTCTTGCCACCGACCGACGAATCGACCTGGGACAACAAGGTGGTTGGCACCTGGATAAAGTCCACGCCGCGCTGGTAACAGGCCGCCGCAAAGCCGGCCATGTCGCCGATCACACCGCCGCCCAGGGCGACTACGGTGGTCCGGCGGTCATGACGCGCAGTCAGCAGGCCATCAAAGATCAGTTGCAGGGTTTCCCAGTTCTTGTGGGCCTCGCCGTCAGGCAGGATCACCGAAATCACCGAGTACGCCGCAAGGCTGCGGCTCAGGCGCTCAAGATACAGCGGCGCGACCGTTTCATTGGAGATGATCGCCACTTGCCGACCGGCAATATGCGGGGCAAGCAACTCGGGCAGGTCCAACAAACCTTCGCCAATATGGATTGGGTAGCTGCGCTCGCCTAGATCGACCTTAAGTGTCTGCATGTGTCCCCGCGTGAAGATGGATATACGATCGGCAACGCTCAGATCTGACGCTGCCTGATGGCTCTACGCCACACCTCGAAGGCTGTTAGCGCGCCGCCGAGAATAGCGCATTTCGGGTCTGGCTTTAACGGGGTGGCAGCTGCTGTAAACGCTCGAGAATGTCGAGAACGACCATTCGCGGCGGCCGCTCATCGGTTTCCACCACCAGATCGGCAATTTCCCGATACAGCGGATCGCGCAGCGTCAGCAAATCCCGCAGGGTTTTTGCCGGGTCGGCAGTGCGTAACAACGGGCGATTCCGGTCGCGGGCGGTGCGGCCCACTTGCTGCTCGACCGACGCATGCAGGTAGACCACGCGCCCACCGGCATGCAGCGCCCGGCGGTTTTCATCGCGCATCACAGCGCCGCCGCCGGTGGCCAATACCACGCCGTCGCAACCGCACAGCTCGGCAATCATCGCCTGCTCGCGGTCGCGAAAGCCCAGTTCGCCTTCCTTATCGAAGATCCATGGGATATTGGCGCCCGTGCGCAATTCAATTTCCTTGTCGGAATCTTTGAATGGCAGGCGCAGCTCTTTGGCCAGCAAACGGCCGATGGTGCTTTTTCCAGCCCCCATCGGTCCTACAAGAATCAAATTTCGCACAGAATCAACGACTCACAGCAATCGCCTGGTTATTCATAATACGCGGAGTCAGGAATACCAGCAGCTCGGATTTTCTTTCCGCCATCACATCGCGCCGGAAAAGGCGGCCAAGATACGGCACATCGCCTAAAAATGGCACTTTATCTACCACTTTGCTCTGGGTATTGGAGAAAACGCCACCGATGACGATGGTCTCGCCATCCTTGACCAGCACCTTGGCGTTGACTTCGTTTTTCTTGATCGGTGGCACGTCGTTGAGCTTGTTCAGGTAGTCGGGCTCATCCTTGGTAACCTTGACCTCCATGATCACCCAGCCATCAGGGGTGATTTGCGGGGTCACTTCCAGCGATAGCGAAGCTTCCTTGAACGACACTGAAGTGGCGCCACTGGAGCTGGATTCCTGATAGGGAATCTCGGTGCCCTTGAGGATCCGTGCCGTCTCCTTGTCGGAAGTGACCACCTTGGGCTGTGAGACGATTTCGCCGTTGCCGGTTTTCTCCATGGCCGTCAATTCAAGGTCCAGCAACAGGTTGTTGGTGATATAGGCGATGCCCAAGCCCGATGTACCGGTGAGCGCACCCATGTCGACAAATGGCGAACTGACAGGGTTCTGCGGTGGCTCGGCACCGGAGGCCAAGGGTTTGCTGATGCCCCCAGCGCCCCAATTGGCACGGTTGAGTCGCCCTCCCCAGCGCACGCCGAGGCTTTTGTCATAATCAACATTGGCCTCGACGATCCGCGCCTCGATCATCACTTGGCGCACCGGGACGTCCAGTTGCGCCACAATCCGGCGCAGCTCTTCGAGGCGCTCGCCAGTCTGGTACGCAATGATGTTATTGGTGCGGTCATCCACTGCCACGGAACCGCGCTCATCGCCGGCGCCTTCAAGGCCTGTCACCGACTGGAACAGCTTGGCCAGGTCCGCCGCCTTGGCGTAGTTGACCTGCAACAGCTCGCGGCGCAAAGGCGCCAGCTCGGCCATCTGCCTGCGCGATTCCAGCGTGAGCAATTCACGCGCCGCCAGCTCATCGGCAGGTGCCACCAGCAAAACGCCGGCCTTCACGCGCTTATCCAGCCCCTTGGTCTGCAATACCAGGTCCAGCGCCTGGTCCCAGGGCACGTCCTTGAGCCGCAAGGTAATGGAGCCTTGCACTTCATCGCTGGCAACCAGGTTGAGCCCGGCGACATCGGCAATCTGCTGCAATACCGCGCGCACATCGATGTTCTGGAAGTTGAGGTTCAGTTTGGCGCCGTTATAGGTGCCTGGCGCCGCGCTGCCAGGCGGCGGCAGCTGGATAAGGTCCACACGATTGGGCACAGCGAATGCCGTCGGTGCCATGAACGCTATCCATAGCGCCACACCGAAGGACGAGAAAGTCCATTTCATTGTTTGATTCCGTTATGAGTTGAGTTTCAACACGAGGGTTCGCGGGCGCTCCAGCCACGCGCCCTGTTTATCGGGGAACAGCTCTGCCAGCTCGATGTAGCCGTCATGAATGGCCGTGACCTTGCCGTGGTTCGGCCCCAGGTAGTCGCCAACGGCCAGCCGGTGCACCGTGGAGGCCACACGCAACAGCGCAAAGTTCTGCTCACCGCGAGACAGCGTACCGACCATCTCGAACTGGTCGATGGCGACCTTTTCCAGGGCGCCGCGGGCTCGGGCAAGGTCGGGCGCCAGCACCGGGCGTCCGGGCAGGTGATCAACCTGCAATGCAACCGGCTGGAACGGGTCACGCAGGGAAAATGCGTCGTAGACGAATGCTGGCCCCGACTCGAAAACCGAGTCAGGTTCGCCGCGCAGCGACGTGCTGCGGTAGGTCTTCACCAACATGCCGAGGCGCAGCAACGACCCTTCAGAACGAAGCGTGATGTCATGCACGGTAACGATCCGGGACAAGCCGCCCAACGCACTCACGAAGGTAGCCAGGTCGTGGTAGGCCCCAACCACATCGACCTGCACCGGCTCCTCGATGTAAAACGGCCGAGTTTGCTCGTCCAGCACCGTGATACCTTCGACCACCACGCCGTTGGCAGCCACCAGCCGCGCAATTTCATCCAGCAGGGCAGGCATGTCAGGTGTGCCAGACAAATGCCCTAAGGCCCCGCCGGTTTTTTCCTGCATCACCTGAGCCGGGTGGGCACCGCCCTCAAGCCGGGAGGCCAGATCGACTTTCTGCGCGAGCACCTGTTGTAAGACCTCTTCCTGCGCCTCCCGCTCGTGCAAACGCTCGCGTGACGGGCTCAAATAAACGCAATCGCCCACCACCAGCACCAAGCCTGCCAGCGCACAGCCCAGCAGAAGCTTGCCCGGCAAGGGCCATTTCGAAGCGTTGTGAGAGAACGTGGAAAAGTCGAGCCTGGGCAGGCTCAAGGCTGAGCCTCGGTGGATTCCCCCTGGCGCACCATCAACTGGAATTCGTTACCGCCCCGCTCGCCCTCTGCTCGCACATGCTGCAGCCGAGTGGCGTGGGTGCCCTGCGAGGCTTCCAGGCGGCGCATCAGTTGAGCAATGTCCTGGCTGGACTCGGCACTGCCGCTGACGCTGATGGTGTCGCCGTTCGCCACCACTTCATGCAGATGGACACCCTCGGGCACCGCGCGGGCCAGTTGATCAAACATCTGGGCGCTGGAAGAGCGGGCATCATGCAGGTCCTGCACGACTTTCATGCGCGCGGCCAGTTGCTGGCTTTGCTCCTGCAAGTCACCGATGGTCTTGATGCGCGAATCGACGACTGTCACTTCTTTGCTCAGGTGGTTATTGCGTGCGCCCTGCCGGTCGATGGCCTGGTCGATCACCTGGTCCGCCAGCCATAACGCCGCGAAGGCCGCACAGGCAAACGCCAGCAAAAACATCAGAAAGTATTTGCGACGCCGGTCCGCCAGGGCTTGTCGCCAGGGCAAAAGGTTGATTCTTGTCATCAAGCGAAACTCCTCAGGGCCAACCCGCAAGCAATTCCCATCCCGTGGGCATCCACGGCCCATTGTGTGCCATCGACTTGATGACCCGGCGTGAAGCTGGCGAAATCCTGACTGCAAGCGCGCTCCAATGCAAACCCTTCGACATCCACCACCCGCGTCACGAGCCCCGCCAGGGCCAAAACCGCAGTGCGAGCCTCGACTTGCTCCCTCAGGCAGGCAGCCAGTAAAACCTCGACCCGGGCCGGATCCTGGGCCGAAGGGCCACGCACCTGAAAATCGATGGCCACCTCATCCAGCGGGTAAGGAATGTACTGGTCGGCTTCCATCTGGATCTTCCACACCATCTCTTCATCACTGAGCCCTGCCTCCATGTCGATGACCCGCGTGATGACCGACGGGCCCGCTACAGCAACCGCCGCCTGCCGTGCGGACGTGCGTAGTCGGGATAACGCCAGGTGCAAGGCTCGCCCTGCCTCTTCAAGGTCCAACAAAGTGCCATCAACCATCGCATTCGGCGGCAACATTTGGGTGCTGTAGCCCTGCACCTGGTAACCCGCGGCCGAACGGCCCAGTTCTATCAGCTTGATGCCCGTGTCATTGATGTCGACACCCAGCAGGGTGTCGGTTTTGCGCCTGAAAAATCCCTTTCTCATAAAACTCCCCAAAACTTTGCCTGTCATACCGCCTGATTACCACCGGCCACCGTGCATTCGGTCGACTTGTTTGAGTGGCGTGAATGACGCCCCAAGCCGAAAAATGCTTTAATGCCCAGCGTTTTTTCCCGCTATTTATCTGCTGCTCGGGTCGATCCATCGTTTGCCATGCATGCCCCGACGCCTAACTCATTCTTTTCTCTGGAAATCCAAAAGCCTTGATTCGTCTGCTGAAGTTTTTCGGGTACTCCATTGTCGCGATCGTCTGCGGGCTGCTGCTCGTACTCAGCGGTGCCTACCTCTACCTTAGTCCGGGTTTGCCTTCCGTAGAGGCACTCAGAAGTATCCAGTTGCAGATTCCTTTGCGGGTCTACAGCAGCGACGAGAAACTGATCGCGGAGTTCGGCGAGATGCGCCGCACACCGATCCGTTTCGCCGACATTCCACCCAATTTCATCAATGCCCTGCTGTCGGCAGAAGACGATAATTTCGCCAATCACTACGGCGTTGACCCCAGCAGTCTGGTGCGTGCGGCTACCCAGCTGGTAAAAAGCGGACACATTCAATCCGGTGGCAGCACCATCACCATGCAGGTGGCGAAGAACTTCTTCCTCACCAGCGAGCGCAGTTTTTCGCGCAAGGCCACTGAAATCCTGCTGGCCCTGCAGATCGAACGCCAGCTGACCAAGGACGAGATCCTTGAGCTGTACGTGAACAAGATCTACCTGGGTAACCGCGCCTACGGCATCGAAGCGGCGTCGCAGGTCTACTACGGCAAGTCGATTCGTGATGCCAGCCTGGCGCAAATGGCAATGATTGCCGGCCTGCCCAAGGCCCCTTCGCGCTTTAACCCGCTGGCCAACCCGGCGCGCAGCAAAGAGCGCCGCGACTGGATCCTTGGCCGCATGTACAAGCTGGGCAAGATCGACCAGGCCGCCTATGAAAGCGCCGTGGCCGAGCCCCTGAATGCCAGCTACCACGTGCCGACGCCGGAAGTGAACGCACCGTATATCGCTGAAATGGCGCGCGCCGAGATGGTCGGCCGTTACGGCAGCGAGGCCTACACCGAAGGCTTCCGCGTGACCACGACCGTTCCCAGCAACTTGCAGGAAATTGCCAACAACTCGGTACGCGATGGCCTCGTCACCTATGACCAGCGCCACGGCTACCGCGGCCCCGAATCCCGCCTGCCCGGCAAGACGCTGAGCGCCTGGACCACTGAACTGGGCAAACAGCGCCCGATCAGCGGCCTGGAACCCGCCATCGTCACCCAAGTGAAGAAAGATGGCGTGCAGGTGCTGACCCGCTCCGGCGAAGCGCATGTGCCGTGGGACAGCATGAAGTGGGCACGCCCCTTCCTGAACACCAACAGCATGGGCCCGATGCCCAAGCAGCCCTCGGACGTGGCGCAGGTGGGTGATTTGATCCGCGTGCAACGCCAGAAAGACGACAGCCTGAAATTCAGCCAGGTCCCTGTGGCCCAAGGCGCGCTGGTGTCCCTGGACCCGCAGAACGGTGCGATCCGCGCCCTGGTCGGCGGTTTTGCCTTCGAGCAGAGCAACTACAACCGTGCGACCCAGGCCAAGCGCCAGCCGGGCTCGAGCTTCAAGCCGTTCGTCTACAGCGCCGCACTGGATAACGGCTACACCGCCGCCAGCCTGGTCAACGACGCCCCGATAGTGTTTGTCGACGAGTACCTGGACAAGGTCTGGCGCCCGAAGAACGACACCAACACCTTCCTCGGCCCGATCCGCATCCGCGAGGCGCTGTACAAGTCGCGTAACCTGGTGTCGATCCGCCTGCTGCAGGCAATGGGCGTCGGCAAAACCATCGACTACATGACGCGTTTCGGCTTCAACAAGTCGGACCTGCCGCCCAACCTGTCCCTGGCGCTGGGCACCGCGACCCTCACGCCGATGGAAATCGCCACGGGCTGGAGCACCTTTGCCAACGGCGGCTATAAGATCTCACCGTACCTGATCGACAAAATCGAAAGCCGCAATGGCGACACCCTGTTTACCGCCAACCCTCCGCGCGTACCGGGTGACGTGGTCAACGGCGTGGCGGCGCCTGATGGCATCGCGGCGCCCAGCAACGGCGGCATCACCATCGAGCCGACACCGGGCGCAGCGCCAGCCACACCGAACACTGCCGCCGCAAACGAGCCACAAACGCCCGCAGTCGCTGAACGCGTAGTGGATGGCCGCACCACGTATATCCTCAACAGCATCCTGGAAGACGTGATCAAGAAAGGCACCGGCCGTCGCGCCCTGGCGCTGGGCCGTGCGGACATTGCCGGCAAGACCGGTACCACCAACGACTCCAAGGACGCCTGGTTCTCCGGCTACAACGCCGACTACGTGACCACCGTGTGGACCGGCTACGACCAGCCGGAAAGCCTGGGTCGCCGCGAGTTTGGTGGCACCGTCGCGTTGCCGATCTGGATGAGCTACATGGGCGCGGCCTTGAAGGACAAGCCGTTGCACACCCAGCCTGAGCCGGAAGGCATTCTCAGCCTGCGCATTGACCCGGTGAGTGGCCGTGCGGCTTCGCCAAGCACGCCGAACGCGTACTTCGAGCTGTTCAAGAGCGAAGACACGCCGCCGTCGGTCAACGAACTGGGCAATGGCGTTGCACCGGGCAGCCCGCTGCCGGCGGATGAAGGGGCGCCGATCGATTTGTTCTGATCGCGACCGCGAGCTGACGAGGTGCAAAATGTGGGAGGGGGCTTGCCCCCGATAGCGAACTTCCAGCCAATGAAGCTGCTGACTGATACATCGCAATCGGGGGCAAACCCCCTCCCACATCTGGATTCCTACACAGCTCCAGTTAATCGCAGGCAATAAAAAAGCCCCGACTCGCAAGAGCCGGGGCTTTTTGTTGGTGCGCTACAACGGCTTAGCCGTTGAACACATCATCCACGCTTTGCAGCGGGTAGTGCTTCGGATACGGCAGGGTCGCCACACCGGTCTCGATAGCGGCTTTGGCCACGGCATCGGATATCAGGGTGATCAGGCGCTTATCCATTGGTTTCGGAATGATGTACTCACGGCCGAATTCCAGCTTGATGCCACCGTAGGCGTCGCACACTTCCTGAGGCACCGGCAGCTTGGCCAGTTCACGCAGGGCGTTGGCGGCAGCGACTTTCATCTCTTCGTTGATGCGCTTGGCGCGAACGTCCAGGGCACCGCGGAAGATGAATGGGAAGCCCAGTACGTTGTTGACCTGGTTCGGGTAGTCCGAACGGCCGGTGGCCATGATCACGTCGTTACGGGTGGCGTGTGCCAGTTCCGGGGAGATCTCCGGATCAGGGTTGGAGCAGGCGAACACGATCGGGTTGGCCGCCATGGACTTGAGGCCTTCGGCGCTCAGCAGGTTCGGGCCAGACAGGCCGACGAACACGTCTGCACCGTCAAGGGCGTCAGCCAGGGTGCGCTTGTCGGTCGCGTGGGCAAACATCGCCTTGTACTGGTTCAGGTCGGTACGCTCGGACTGAACAACGCCCTTGCTGTCGACCATGAAGATGTTTTCCAGCTTGGCGCCCATGCTCACCAGCAATTTCATGCAGGAGATGGCTGCAGCGCCGGCACCCAGGCAGACGATCTGCGCGTCAGCCAGGGTTTTGCCGGCGATTTCCAGGGCGTTGATCATGCCGGCCGCGGTAACGATCGCGGTGCCGTGCTGGTCATCGTGGAATACCGGAATGTCGCACTGCTCGATCAGGGCCTTTTCGATCTCGAAGCACTCAGGTGCCTTGATGTCTTCCAGGTTGATGCCACCGAACGTGATGGAAATGCGCTTTACGGTGTCGATGAAAGCCTGCGGGCTTTCGGAGTCGACTTCGATGTCGAAAACGTCGATGCCGGCAAAGCGCTTGAACAGCACGCCCTTACCTTCCATGACTGGCTTGGAAGCCAATGGGCCGAGGTTGCCCAGGCCGAGAATCGCGGTGCCATCGGAAATCACTGCAACCAGGTTGCCTTTGCCGGTGTACTTGTACGCCAGTTCAGGGTCGCGGGCGATTTCACGTACGGGCTCGGCAACGCCAGGGCTGTAGGCCAGCGACAGGTCGCGGGCGGTGGCAGTGGCTTTGGTGAGCTCTACACTCAGCTTTCCTGGACGAGGATGGGCATGATATTCGAGAGCGGCAGTTTTCAAATCAGACATATCGGCATTCCGCTTTTACTGTTGGTCGACGGACCGCCGAGGATACGCGTGTCGCAAAGTCCCTACAAGACTGGGCAGTCACAGGTGTCAAGGGCCCTGCGCTACGACTTTTGGCCAAGAGCCACGGGATACAAGGGCTCAACTGTTCACAATCGCATTAAAAAATGTCTACAATTCTTTTTATTAAAATCGATTTGAATCACGCGCAGCCAAATTGCAGGCACAAAAAAGGCGTCCCAAAGGACGCCTTCTTCAACAGCTGACAAAAACCCGGAGGGCTTTTGAGCCTTACTCTGCTGGAGTAGCAGGCTTCTTGCCGAAAGCACCAAAGCGATCTGCGAAGCGCTGTACACGGCCGCCGGTGTCCAGAGTTTTCTGCTTACCGGTGTAGAACGGGTGGCACTCGTTGCATACGTCAGTACCCAGTGGCTTGCACAGGTTCGAACGTGTTTCGAACTTGTTGCCGCAGCTGCAGGTTACTTCGATGGTTTCGTACGCTGGATGGATATCGGCTTTCATGGTGACTTCCTCGGGCTAGCGTGCCGCCACTCGACACTATTGTCGAATACCGCACGTAATTAGGCCGCGGATTCTACCAGACCTTTTTAAACGCGCAAGCTGCGCTTCCGGCCGATTTCCCACATATGAGCCCCTTTCATCAGAAAAACTGCCGGTTCACCACGATCAATGTGGGAGCCGGGCGTGTTGTGGCGAGCAGGCTTGCCCTGCGCTGGGCTGCAAAGCAGCCTCAATAGGCCAATGGTGTTTTTGCAGTCAAAACTCGCTGTAGGCATCGGGGCCGCTGCGCGCCCCAACGCAGGGCAAGCCTGCTCGCCACGATAGGCCCGGTTCCCACAGAAGTGCTGGCTGCTGCAGCAGAGACGGGACACCTCTACCGCAGGTCTGCTAGGCTCCCGCCCCTGCGCCACCGCCTGCCTTTATATGAGACTCCCCCGCGTGCCCGACGCCATTTTGCGCCTAGCCCTGCCCTCGCCTCTGCGCCGTCTGTTCGACTACCGAGCCCCCGCCGGCGTGCTGCGGGCGCAGTTGCAGCCAGGCATGCGCGTGCGCGTGCCGTTCGGGCGCCGAGAAATGATCGGCATTCTGGTCGAAGTCGCCGACCACAGCGAAGTACCCGCAGAAAAGCTCAAGCCCGCCATAGCCATCCTCGACACCACTGCGCCGCTGCCACCGGCCCTGTTCAAGCTGTGCCTGTGGACCGCTCAGTATTATCAGCACAGCCTGGGCGATACGTTGAGCTGGGCGCTGCCGGTGCTGCTGCGTCAGGGCGAGCTGGCCGAAGCACGCCAGGAGCGCTTCTGGTCGATGGTGCCCGGCGCGCGCCTCGATGACCCGCGCATCGCCCGCGCGCCGCGCCAGCGTGAAGCCCTGGCCACGCTGGCGCAGCATCCCCACGGCGTAGCGCATCAGCTATTGAGCAAGCTGATGCTGAGCAAGGACAGCCTCGACCTGCTGCTGGCCAAGGGCTTGGTGCAGGTGGAAATCCGCAAGCACGCTCCCGACCCACGCCACGAACACTGGCTGGCCCAGCCCGAACTGCCGCTGAACACCGAGCAACGTGCTGCTTATGAAGCGATCCGCGCAGGCTTCGACAGTTTCCACGCGTTCCTGCTGGCGGGCGTGACGGGCAGCGGCAAGACCGAAGTCTATCTGCAGCTCATCCGCGAAACCCTGCAGGCCGGCAAGCAGGCGCTGGTGCTGATCCCCGAGATCAACCTGGGCCCGCAAACCCTGGCGCGTTTCGAGCAGCGCTTCAACGCGCGCATCGCCCTGGTGCACTCGGCGGTCAACGACCGCGAACGCCTGGAGTCCTGGTTGGCCGCGCGGGACGGCGAAGCCGACATTATTATCGGCACCCGCTCGGCGCTGTTCACGCCGATGAAAAACCCCGGGCTGATCATCATCGACGAGGAGCACGACGGCTCCTATAAACAGCAGGAAGGCCTGCGCTACCACGCCCGCGATCTGGCGCTGGTGCGCGCACGCCAGGAAGACATCCCGATTGTGCTGGGCTCGGCCACGCCGTCCCTGGAAAGCCTGCACAACGCCTACACCGGCCGGTACGGACTCCTTCGTTTGAATGAGCGTGCAGGCGGCGCCAAGCAACCGCGCTTCCTACGCCTGGATGTAAAAAGCCGTCCACTGGACAGCGGCATTTCCGGACCGATGCAGCAAGCCATCGGCCAGACCCTCGCCGCTGGCCAGCAAGTGCTGGTGTTTCTCAACCGCCGAGGGTTTGCGCCGACGTTGCTGTGCCATGATTGCGGCTGGATGTCCGAGTGCGAGCGCTGCGATGCGCGCATGACCGTGCACCAGCGCCACGGCGAGCTGCGCTGCCATCACTGCGGCCATGTGGAGCGGGTGCCGCGCCACTGCCCGCAGTGCGGCAAAGTGGATTTGCGCCCAGTGGGTGCGGGCACCGAGCGCGCCGAAGAGCGCCTGGGCATTCTGTTCCCGGACTACCCGGTGCTGCGGGTCGACCGCGACAGCACTTCGCGCAAAGACGCGATGAACCAGCTGTTCGCGACCATCCAGAAAGGCCAGCCGTGCATCCTGATCGGCACGCAGATGCTTGCCAAAGGGCACCATTTTCCGCGGGTGACGCTGGTGTCGATCCTGGATGCCGACGGCGGCCTGTTCTCCGGTGATTTTCGCGCCAGCGAGCGCATGGCGCAGCTGATCGTGCAGGTCGCAGGCCGCGCCGGGCGCGCTGAAGAGCCGGGCAAAGTGATTATCCAGACCCACCTGGCCGACCATCCGCTGCTGATCCAGCTAACAGAACAAGGCTATTTCGCCTTCGCCGAGCAGGCGCTGAGTGAACGCCGCTCTGCCGGCTTGCCGCCCTTCTCTCACCTTGCCCTGCTGCGGGCCGAGGCCCATAAACCGGGGCAGGCGGAAGGTTTTCTGGATGAGGCATGCAGCGCCGCCGAACGTTTGCTCGGCGAACTGAGTCTGACCGGCATCGAATTGCTCGGCCCGGTGCCTGCACCTATGGAACGCCGCGCCGGGCGTTATCGCGCTCAGCTACTCTTGCAGGCAACCTCCCGCGCGCCCCTGCATCGGCTATTAAGTAGCTGGTTGCTTGCTCTGGAGCAAATGCCCAGTGGCCGCCAGGTGCGATGGTCGTTGGATGTGGACCCGGTAGATTTGTATTGATAGCAAAACCGCTATCGCAGGCAAGCCAGCGCCCACATTTTGAAATGTGAATACCCTTAAATGTGGGAGCGGGCTTGCCCGCGACGAGGCCCGCAGGTCTACCAACCCGTCTGAACGGTTGGCAAGCCTGCCCTCGCCACGGATAATGCCCAGTTTTTCCACCTGCGCATCGCGCGCCGCCGCTTGCGGTCGAAAGAGAACACCATGAAAGACACCATTCGCCAGCTGATCCAACAAGCCCTCACCCAACTCGTCAACGAAGGTGTGTTGCCTGAAGGCCTGACGCCGGCGATCCAGGTGGAAAACACCCGCGACAAGACCCACGGTGACTTCGCCAGCAATATTGCGATGATGCTGTCCAAGCCTGCGGGCATGAAACCGCGCGACCTGGCGGAAAAAATCATTGCCGCGCTGCCGGCTGACGACAGCGTCACCAAGGCCGAAATTGCCGGCCCTGGCTTCATCAACTTCTTCCAGAACACCCAGGCCCTGGCCTCGCGCCTGGACGCCGCCCTGGCCGACACCCGGATCGGCGTGCGCAAGGCCGGCCCGCTGCAGCGCGTGGCCATCGACCTGTCGGCACCCAACCTGGCCAAAGAGATGCACGTCGGCCACTTGCGTTCGACCATCATCGGCGACGGCGTGGCGCGGGTGCTGGAGTTCCTCGGCGACACCGTGATCCGTCAGAACCACGTGGGTGACTGGGGCACCCAGTTCGGCATGCTGATGGCCTACCTGCAGGAAAACCCGATCACCAGCAACGAGCTGGCCGATCTGGAAAACTTCTACCGCGCCGCCAAAAAGCGTTTTGACGAATCCGAAGAATTCGCCGACCGCGCCCGTGGCCTGGTGGTCAAGCTGCAAGCCGGTGACGAGGAATGCCTGGCGTTGTGGGGCCGCTTCCGCGAGATCTCGCTGTCGCACTGCCAGGAAATCTACGAGTTGCTCAACGTGAAGTTGACCATGGCCGACGTGATGGGCGAAAGCGCCTACAACGACGACCTGATCAACGTGGTCAACGACCTCAAGGCCAAAGGCCTGCTGGTCGAGAGCAACGGCGCGCAGTGCGTGTTCCTCGAAGAATTCAAGACCGCCGACGGCGAGCCGCTGCCGGTGATCATCGTC
The DNA here is from genome assembly GCF_963890955.1 of Pseudomonas sp. MF6747. Lineage (NCBI taxonomy): Bacteria > Pseudomonadati > Pseudomonadota > Gammaproteobacteria > Pseudomonadales > Pseudomonadaceae > Pseudomonas > Pseudomonas sp. MF6747. The sequence goes on along the minus strand of NZ_CAWPSZ010000052.1, from coordinate 17,699 downwards.
AAGGCCGATGGCGGCTACCTCTACGCCACCACCGACCTGGCGGCCGTGCGCTACCGCAGCGGTGTGCTCAAAGCCGACCGCGCGCTGTATTTCGTCGACCAACGCCAGGCCCTGCACTTCCAGCAAGTGTTTGAAGTGGCACGCCGCGCAGGTTTCGTCACGCACCCGATGCACATGGAACACATGGGCTTCGGCACCATGAACGGCGCCGATGGCCGCCCGTTCAAGACCCGCGACGGCGGCACCGTGAAGCTGATCGACCTGTTGAACGAAGCCCAGGAACGTGCCTACAACCTGGTGAAGGAAAAGAACCCGGAACTGGCCGAAGCCGAGCTGCGCAACATCGCCCGCGTGGTGGGCATTGGCGCGGTGAAATACGCCGACCTGTCCAAGCACCGCACCAGCGACTACAGCTTCAACTTCGAACTGATGCTCAACTTCGAAGGCAACACCGCGCCGTACCTGCTGTACGCCTACACTCGCGTCGCCGGTGTGTTCCGCAAACTGGGCAAGGACTTCAGCGAAGTTGAAGGCCGGATCGTGCTGGATGCCCCGCATGAACAGGAACTGGCGGCCAAACTGGCGCAATTCGGCGAAGTGCTGAACAGCGTCGGTGAGAAAGGCACGCCCCATATCCTGTGCACCTATTTGTACGAAGTCGCCGGCCTGTTCTCCAGCTTCTACGAGAACTGCCCGATCCTCACCGCCGACGACGAAGCCCAAAAGCAAAGTCGCCTGCGCCTCGCCGCACTGGCTGGACGGACCCTCAAGCAAGGCCTGGAACTGTTAGGCCTGGAAACCCTGGAGCGTATGTAAGTTGGCTGCCAAGAAAAAACCTGCACCCAAGCGCGGCGCCAGCCGCTATCAAGCCCCGGCAAAGAAGCCTATTCCGGGCTGGTTGTGGATGGCCATCGGCCTGGCGGTCGGTGCGTTCGTCGTGATCCTGATGAAGCTGGAGCCGGGCAAGGGCGATGACGTCAAGCGCGTCAAGCAAGAGCAGCAGAAGGCCACGAAAATGGCCGAAGCCAACAAGACGGCGCCAAGCCCGACTGCACCGGTGAAGCCGAAATACGACTTCTACACGCTGCTGCCGGAATCGGAAGTGATCGTGCCGCCCGACGCCGTGCCGGAGAAAACCCTGCCGACGCCGCAAGTGCCGACCACGCCGGTGACGCCAGCGGAAGCGGCGAAAATCGACACCGCGCGGGCGCAAGCTGCGCTGGCCGGGATCACCCCGCCGCCACCGCCGCCTGTGGCCACCACCAAGGCTGCGCCGGTGACCAAGTTCTTCCTGCAAGCGGGCTCGTTCCCGAAACAGGCGGACGCGGATCGCGTGCGTGCGCAGATCATCCTGCTGGGCCAGGCGGTGACGGTGGAGTCCGGCACGGTGAAGGATGCGACGTGGTATCGCGTGCTGGTGGGGCCATTCAGCAACCGTGAACAGCTGACCGTGGCGCAGAAGCAGCTGGCCGGCGCAGGGTTTAGCAACCTGTTGTTACAACAACGCCAGAGCCGCTGATTCTTTAGTCAACGCGGATCAAAATGTGGGAGGGGGCTTGCCCCCGATAGCGGTAGATCAGTCACTATTTTTGGCGACTGAAGCGCCGCCATCGGGGGCAAGCCCCCTCCCACATTCGGTTTTGAGGTGTGCTTGAGAAGGTGTAAGGCTTATAAACACCGCCCGTCCGCCATAACCCTCTACGGTTGAAATCCCTCCCGCCACCCCCATATGAGATTCCATCAGGGCATTTTCGCCCCGCTGCGTGGAGACTCTCCCCTTGACCACCATCGTTTCAGTACGTCGCCACGGCAAAGTCGTCATGGGCGGCGACGGCCAGGTTTCCCTTGGCAACACCGTGATGAAAGGCAACGCCAAAAAGGTGCGTCGTCTATACCACGGGCAGGTTCTCGCGGGCTTTGCCGGCGCTACCGCCGACGCCTTCACCCTCTTCGAGCGTTTCGAGGGCCAGCTGGAAAAACACCAGGGCCACCTCGTTCGCGCCGCGGTCGAACTCGCCAAAGAATGGCGTACCGATCGCTCCCTCAGCCGCCTGGAAGCCATGTTGGCCGTCGCCAACAAAGACGCGTCCTTGATCATCACCGGTAACGGCGATGTGGTTGAGCCGGAACATGGCCTGATCGCCATGGGTTCCGGCGGTGGTTATGCCCAAGCGGCGGCCAGCGCCTTGCTGAAGAAAACCGATCTGTCGGCCCGTGAAATCGTCGAGACTGCCTTGGGCATTGCCGGCGACATCTGCGTGTTCACCAACCACAACTTCACCATTGAGGAGCAGGACCTCGCCGAGTAAGCCGTAGGCTTATTCCCGCTTGAGGCCGCCAAACACTATGTCCATGACTCCCCGCGAAATCGTCCATGAACTTAATCGCCATATCATCGGCCAGGACGATGCCAAGCGCGCCGTTGCCATTGCGCTGCGTAACCGCTGGCGCCGGATGCAATTGCCGGAAGAATTGCGCGTTGAAGTAACGCCGAAAAACATCCTGATGATCGGCCCGACCGGCGTCGGTAAAACCGAGATCGCCCGGCGCCTGGCCAAATTGGCCAACGCCCCGTTCATCAAAGTCGAAGCCACCAAGTTCACCGAAGTGGGCTATGTGGGCCGCGACGTCGAGTCGATCATTCGTGACCTGGCCGACGCCGCACTGAAGTTGCTGCGCGAACAGGAAATGACCAAGGTCAGCCACCGCGCCGAAGACGCCGCCGAAGAACGCATCCTCGACGCCCTGCTGCCACCGGCGCGCATGGGCTTTAACGAAGATGCCGCGCCGTCGTCCGATTCCAATACCCGTCAGCTGTTCCGCAAGCGCCTGCGTGAAGGCCAGCTGGACGACAAGGAAATCGAGATCGAAGTCGCCGAAGTGTCTGGCGTGGATATTTCCGCACCGCCTGGCATGGAAGAAATGACCAGCCAGCTGCAGAACCTGTTCGCCAACATGGGCAAGGGCAAGAAGAAAAGCCGCAAGCTCAAGGTGAAAGAGGCGCTGAAACTGGTGCGCGACGAGGAAGCCGGGCGCCTGGTGAATGAGGAGGAACTCAAGGCCAAGGCGCTGGAAGCGGTCGAGCAGCACGGCATCGTGTTTATCGACGAGATCGACAAGGTGGCCAAGCGCGGTAACTCCGGTGGCGTCGACGTGTCCCGCGAGGGCGTACAGCGCGACCTGCTGCCGCTGATCGAAGGCTGCACCGTGAACACCAAGCTGGGCATGGTCAAGACCGACCACATCCTGTTTATCGCCTCCGGTGCGTTCCACCTGAGCAAGCCAAGCGATCTGGTGCCGGAGCTGCAAGGCCGTCTGCCGATTCGTGTGGAGCTCAAGGCGCTGACCCCAGGCGACTTCGAACGCATCCTCAGCGAGCCGCATGCGTCGCTTACCGAGCAGTACCGTGAGCTGCTGAAAACCGAAGGCTTGGCGATCGAGTTCCTGCCGGACGGTATCAAGCGCCTGGCGGAGATTGCCTGGCAGGTCAACGAGAAGACCGAAAACATCGGTGCGCGTCGCCTGCACACCTTGCTTGAGCGCCTGCTGGAGGAAGTGTCTTTCAGCGCCGGTGACATGGCCGGTGCGCAAAACGGCGAAGCGATCAAGATCGACGCCGACTACGTCAACAGCCACCTGGGCGAATTGGCGCAGAACGAAGACCTGTCTCGTTATATCCTGTAAGCCTCACTCAGGACCGCTTTGCTTTACTGTGGGAGCGGGCTTGCTCGCGAATGCGGTGTCTCAGTATCAGATCTGCTGACTGACACACCGCATTCGCGAGCAGGCCCGCTCCCACATTTTGAAGCCGGTTCCTTCAGGATGATCGCCATGACCAAATTCCCTACTGCTGTAAACCTGCACAAAACCTCCAACACCCTCGGCCTCACCTACGGGCCCGATGAGGCCTACCAGCTCAGCGCCGAGCTGCTGCGCACCCACTCGCCTTCCGCCGAGGTCCAGGGCCACGGCAAACCCATCCTGCAATTCGGCAAGATCAACGTCAGGCTGATCAAGATAGAACCGGCCGGTCAGTACGCACTGAAATTGACCTTCGACGACGGCCATGACAGCGGCCTGTTCACCTGGGATTACCTCTACCAGTTGGCCGTGCGCCAGGAAGCCCTGTGGGCCGACTATCTCGCTGAGCTCAAAGCAGCCGGTAAAACCCGCGACCCGAGCGAGTCGGTCGTGCGGCTGATGCTCTAACTCAGGCGTCTTGCTCTTTAGAGGGCATTTTCTAATTTCATCTGCTTGAATGCCCTGTCGCGTGGTCAACGATTGGCCCGCTTGCGAAAAAAATTAAACTCGGGTAACCAATGGAACTGGCAAGTTCCCTGCATTTGACGATGCGGTATCAACGGTCACCCGAGTCGCAGTACCAGGCTGGTGTCGTGTATCGAAATTGGGTGCGCAGCAATCGCCGGTACTCGTCTTTCGGACAATGGAGCGTCGTAGATGAGTAACAAGAATAACGATGACTTGAAACGCCAGGCCTCTGAAAACACCCTGGGGCTGAACCCGATCATCGCGTTACGAAAAAAGGACTTATTAGCTTCGGCGAAGATGGTGCTGACCCAAGCCATCAAGCAACCGTTACACAGCGTCAAACACGTCGCGCATTTTGGTGTCGAGTTGAAGAACGTGATGTTCGGCAAATCCGCGCTGCTGCCCGAAGGCGATGACCGTCGCTTCAACGACCCGGCGTGGAGCCAGAACCCGCTCTACAAACGTTACCTGCAAACCTACCTGGCGTGGCGCAAGGAACTGCACGACTGGATCGGCGACAGCAACCTGTCGGAACAAGACATCAGCCGCGGCCACTTCGTGATCAACCTGATGACCGAAGCCATGGCCCCCACCAACAGCGCGGCCAACCCGGCGGCGGTCAAACGCTTCTTTGAAACCGGCGGCAAAAGCCTGCTCGATGGCTTGTCCCATCTGGCCAAGGACATGGTGCACAACGGCGGCATGCCCAGCCAGGTCAACATGGGTGCCTTCGAAGTGGGCAAGACCCTGGGCACCACCGAAGGCGCCGTGGTCTTTCGCAACGACGTGCTGGAGCTGATCCAGTACAAGCCGATCACCGAACAGGTGCACGAGCGCCCACTGCTGGTGGTGCCGCCGCAGATCAACAAATTCTATGTATTCGACCTGAGCCCGGAAAAGAGCCTGGCGCGCTTCTGCCTGCGTAATGGCCAGCAGACGTTTATCGTCAGCTGGCGCAACCCGACCAAGGCCCAACGCGAGTGGGGCCTGTCGACCTATATCGAGGCGCTCAAGGAAGCGGTCGATGTGGTCACGGCGATTACCGGCAGCAAAGACATCAACATGCTCGGCGCCTGCTCCGGCGGTATCACCTGCACCGCGCTGCTGGGCCACTACGCGGCGCTGGGGGAGAAGAAGGTCAACGCCCTGACCTTGCTGGTGAGCGTGCTGGACACCACGCTGGACACCCAGGTAGCGCTGTTCGTCGACGAGCAGACCCTGGAGGCAGCCAAGCGCCACTCCTACCAGGCCGGTGTGCTGGAAGGCCGCGACATGGCCAAGGTGTTTGCCTGGATGCGCCCCAACGACCTGATCTGGAACTACTGGGTCAATAACTACCTGCTGGGCAACGAGCCGCCGGTGTTCGACATCCTCTTCTGGAACAACGACACCACGCGTTTACCGGCCGCCTTTCACGGTGACCTGATCGAGCTGTTCAAGAACAACCCGCTGGTGCGTGCCAACGCCCTGGAAGTGTGCGGCACGCCGATCGACCTCAAGCAGGTTACCGCCGACATCTACTCACTGGCCGGCACCAACGACCACATCACGCCGTGGCAGTCCTGCTACAAGTCGGCGCAGCTGTTTGGCGGCAAGGTCGAGTTTGTGTTGTCCAGCAGTGGGCATATCCAGAGCATCCTCAACCCGCCGGGCAACCCCAAGGCGCGCTACCAGACCAGCGATGGCCTGGCGGGCAAGGCGCTGGAATGGCAGGAAAATGCGACCAAGCACACTGACTCGTGGTGGCTGCATTGGCAGGTGTGGCAGGCAGAGCGGGCGGGTAAGTTGAAGAAAGCACCTACGATTCTGGGTAACAAAACCTATGCGGCCGCTGAGGCGGCGCCGGGCACATACGTTCACGAAAGGTAGGCTGGAATGGGATCAAATGTGGGAGCTGGCTTGCCTGCGATGGCATCCACTCGGTAGGCCTGATACACCGCAGCGCCTGCATCGCAGGCAAGCCAGCTCCCACATTGACCGTGTTCCCGCAGGGAAATAGCGCCATTTTGCAGGGTAAGCCCATGCCGCAACCGTTCATCTTCCGTACCATCGACCTGGATGGCCAGGCCATCCGCACGGCGGTACGCCCGGGCAAGCCTCACTTGACGCCGCTACTGATTTTCAACGGCATCGGCGCCAACCTTGAGCTGGTGTTTCCGTTCGTCCAGGCGCTGGACCCGGACCTGGAAGTAATCGCCTTCGATGTACCGGGCGTCGGTGGCTCCTCGACGCCGAGTCGGCCCTATCGCTTTCCTGGCCTGGCCAAACTCACCGCGCGCATGCTCGATTACCTCGACTATGGCCAAGTGAATGCCGTGGGCGTGTCATGGGGTGGCGCGCTCGCGCAGCAGTTCGCCTATGACTACCCGGAGCGCTGCAAAAAACTCATTCTCGCCGCCACCGCTGCCGGTGCGTTCATGGTGCCGGGCAAGCCCAAGGTGCTGTGGCTGATGGCAAGCCCACGGCGCTACATCCAACCGTCCCACGTGGTGCGCATTGCGCCGATGATTTATGGCGGCTCGTTCCGGCGCGACGCGAAACTGGCCGCCGAGCACGCGAGCAAAGTGCGCTCGGCCGGCAAGCTCGGCTATTACTGGCAGCTGTTCGCCGGGCTGGGTTGGACCAGCATTCACTGGCTGCACAAGATCCGCCAACCGACCCTGGTGCTGGCGGGTGACGACGATCCGCTGATTCCGCTGATCAATATGCGCATGCTCGCCTGGCGTATTCCCAACGCGCAGTTGCACATCATCGATGACGGTCACCTGTTCCTGATCACCCGGGCCGAAGCCGTGGCGCCGATCATCATGAAGTTTCTTGAAGAGGAGCGCCTGCGGGCCGTGATTCACCCGCGACCGGCCGTGTAAGGACCGCACTGCCGCGCAACTTGCCGAGAACCGACTATGGTTCTGAATTGGCGTGCCTGTTGTTGCCTTGACGAAGGAGTGTTGGCTCATGCGAGAAAGACCCGTGACGAACCCGGCGCCCACCCCTGCCGTGTTCATCAACGCGCAAAATGCAATCACCGGCCTGCGCGGTCGGGATTTGCTGGCGACCCTGCGCAGCGTCGCCGCCCACGGCTTGCGCAACCCGGTGCACACCGCGCGCCACGCCCTGGCGCTGGGTGGTCAGCTGGGCCGCGTGCTGTTGGGCGAAACCGTGCATGAGCCCAACCCCAACGACGCGCGCTTCATCGACCCGACCTGGAAGCTCAACCCGCTGTACCGCCGCAGCCTGCAAGCCTATTTGAGCTGGCAGAAACAGACCCGCCACTGGATCGACGACAGCAGTCTCAACACTGACGATCGCGCCCGCGTGCACTTTGCGTTCTCGCTGCTCAACGATGCGGTGTCGCCTTCCAACACCTTGCTCAACCCGCTGGCCGTCAAGGAACTGCTCAACTCCGGCGGCAACAGCGTGGTGCGTGGCGTGAGCAACCTGTTTGATGATCTGCTGCACAACAACGGCCTGCCCCGCCAGGTCAGCAAACACGCTTTCGAAGTCGGCAAGACAGTGGCGACCACCCCCGGCTCAGTGGTGTTTCGCAACGAACTGCTGGAGCTGATCCAGTACAAGCCCATGAGCGAAAAACAGTACGCCAAGCCGCTGCTGATCGTGCCGCCGCAAATCAACAAGTACTACATTTTTGACCTCAGCCCGGCCAACAGCTTTGTGCAGTACGCACTGAAAAACGGCCTGCAGACGTTTATGGTCAGCTGGCGCAACCCGGATGTGCGTCATCGTGAATGGGGCCTGTCCACCTACGTCGCCGCGCTGGAGGAAGCGCTGAACGTGTGCCGCGCGATCACCGGTGCCCGCGAAGTCAACTTGATGGGCGCCTGCGCGGGTGGCCTGACCATCGCCGCACTGCAAGGCCATCTGCAAGCCAAGCGCCAGTTGCGGCGCATCTCCAGCGCCAGCTACCTGGTGAGCCTGTTGGACAGCCAGATCGACAGCCCCGCCACCCTGTTTGCCGATGAGCAGACCCTGGAAGCCGCCAAGCGCCGTTCCTACCAGCAAGGCGTGCTCGACGGCCGGGACATGGCCAAGGTGTTTGCCTGGATGCGTCCCAACGACCTGATCTGGAACTACTGGATCAACAATTACCTGCTGGGCAAGGAACCGCCGGCGTTCGATATCCTTTACTGGAACAACGACAACACGCGCCTGCCTGCCGCGCTGCATGGCGACTTGCTGGACTTCTTCAAGCACAACCCGTTGAGCCATCCCGGTGGCCTGGAAGTGTGCGGCACGCCTATCGACTTGCAGAAGGTCACGGTGGACAGCTTCAGCGTGGCTGGCATCAACGACCACATCACGCCGTGGGATGCGGTGTATCGCTCCACGCAATTGCTGGGCGGTGAGCGGCGCTTCGTGCTGTCCAACAGCGGGCATGTGCAGAGCATCCTCAACCCGCCGGGGAACCCCAAGGCCAATTACGTCGAAAACCTCAAGCTGAGCAGTGACCCGCGTGCCTGGTACTACGACGCCCACCACGTCGAAGGCAGCTGGTGGCCGCAATGGCTGGAGTGGATTCAACAACGCTCCGGCGTGCAGCGCGAAACCCTGACCGCCCTGGGCAACCAGAATTACCCACCGATGGAAGCGGCGCCGGGCACTTACGTGCGTGTGCGCTGATCTCAACGATCACATTAAGAAGACTGGATGAAGACCCGCGACCGTATCCTTGAATGTGCCTTGCAGTTGTTCAACCACAAGGGCGAACCGAACGTGTCGACCATGGAGGTAGCCAATGAAATGGGGATCAGCCCCGGCAACCTCTACTACCACTTCCATGGCAAGGAGCCGTTGGTGCTTGGGCTGTTCGAGCGCTTTCAGAATGAACTGGCGCCGCTGCTTGACCCGCCGGCGGATGCGCAACTCAGCGCCGAGGATTACTGGCTGTTCCTGCACCTGATCGTCGAGCGCATGGCCCATTACCGGTTCCTGTTTCAGGACCTGTCAAACCTGGCGGGGCGCCTGCCAAAGCTGGCCAAGGGCATTCGCACCTTGCTCACGGCGCTCAAGCGCACGCTGGCGTCGCTGCTCGCGCGCTTGAAGGCGGCGGGGCAGCTGGTCAGTGATACCCAGGCACTGGGCCAATTGGTGGAGCAGATCACCCTGACGCTGCTGTTTTCGCTGGACTACCAGCGCATCCTCGACCGAGAGGGCGAAGTGCGCGTGGTGGTGTACCAGATCATGATGCTGGTGGCGCCGCATCTGTTGCTGCCGGCGCGACAGGCGACCGAAAAATTTGCCCTCAAGTACCTGGATGACACGGATTAAAACCTGTGGGAGCGGGCTTGCCCACGATAGCGCCAGATCAGTTGGCACCTATGTCATCGATACACCGCCATCGCGGGCAAGCCCGCTCCCACAGTGGACATGAGGGAGGTCATAAAATCGCCAATAAAAAACGCCCGACCTTCACAGGCCGGGCGTTTTTTGTGCCCTGAAAAAATCAGGACTGACTGGATGGCGTCGGGGTTGCCGGCGATGCAGTCGGGGCAGTAGCAGCGTGCGTCGGTGCGGACACCGAGTTGGCTGTCGAAGCGGTAGGCGCCGGCGTTGCAGGCTTGGCCGCAACCGCTGGTTTTGCCGCTGCGGGTTTTTTCGCTGCAGCAGGCTTCTTGGCGGCGGCTGGTTTTGCCGCTGGCTTGGCAGCCACAGCTTTGGCAGCCGGTTTTGCCGCGGCTGGCTTGGCCGCAGATTTCGCCGCAGGCTTGGCAGCCGGTTTTGCAGCAGCCGTTTTAGCCGCAGGTTTCGCGGCCGCCTTGGCAGCCGGTTTAGCCGCTGGCTTGGCAGCTGCTTTAGCGGCCACGGGTTTAGCAGCAGACTTGGCGGCAGGTTTGGCAGCGGCTGTTTTAGCGGCAGGCTTGGCAGCCGGTTTAGCCGCCGATTTGGCCGGAGCCTTCGCCGCAGGTTTGGCAGCGGTTTTTGCCGCCGCTTTAACCAGAGGCTTGGCTGCAGTTTTCGCAGCAGGTTTTGCCGCAGCCGTTTTAGCGGCAGGCTTGGCAGCTGGTTTGGCCGCTGCGGTTTTAGCCGGAGCCACTTTCGCACCCGTGAGTTTTTCGATTTGACGGGTTAGGGTATCGACCTTGCCGTGCAGCGTCTTCAGCTCAGCTTTGCTCGGCACGCCCAGTCGCGAAATGGCACTGTTAAGGCGCTTGTCGAAAGTTTCTTCCAACTTGCCCCACGTGTCAGAAATGCTCGACTTGGCAGAACCCGCACTCGCCTTTGCCGCTTCTACTTTCTTACCGACTGTAGTCTTGGTCAACTTCTCGGCCTTTTCGCCGTCCTTGACCAAAGTCTCGAAGTACTTACCGCCGTCACTGCTAACCTTCGAGTACACGCCTAAACCAGCAAGCCAGATCTTACGGGAATATTTTTCAACTTCCCCGATCCACGAGCTGCCTTCTTTCTGAGTAGTCTTTTTAACAGCCATCCCGATGTCTCCTTAGTGTTTACGCGCGACACGTTCTAGCAATGCCGTCAGCTCTTCGAGCTTAGCAGAGAGTGTCTCAACGTCATGTTTAGACGCAATGCCGATCCGATTCAAGGCACTGGCAACACGCGTGTCAAAAGCTTTTTCAACTTTATCCAGTTGAACTTCAACCACACCTTTGACGCTTGAGACATTACTCTTGACTTGATCAATCTGACTGTTGGCAGCATCAAGTTGTTCAACGACAACTTTTTTACCTTTACTTTCAACATGTTGACCAGTCTTAACCAGCTCTTTGAAGTACTCGCTGCCTTCACTGCCGACCTTGGCGTAGGCACCAAGACCTGCCAGCCAGATCTTGCGGGCGTAGCTTTTAACGTCACTCAGGGCGGTGGTCTGAATGTCGATTTTTTTCTTCAAAATAACTTTGGCCATGGTGCACCTCACGCAAATTAGGGTCGAGGAACGGCCCACAGGAGTTGAGGGCTTGGGCACAAAGTAGGGTGAAAAATTAGAATCGGCACCCTAAGCGCACTCGAATCAGGCCAACGCCTTATCCACGGCTTTCTCGATTTCGGATTTGATAGTGCCACTCATGGCCGACATCAACAGGCCCAGTTCCACATCAATGCGCAGCGAATCATCCGCAACAAGTACCGTGCCTTTAACCCCGGACCGTTTGAGCATCAGGGTGTCGCCGGACCACGTGGGCTCAAGGCCATATTGCTCTTTGAGTTTGTGCGCCAACTTCTCGGCCTTCGCCCGCGCGCCTTCTTTACCCAGGGAATGTGCACGCTCTACGGTAATACGGGCCATTGCAATGACTCCTCTTTATAACGACTCAGAACACCTGCCATGCGGCAAAAGGTCTCGGTGACCGTCTATCTTACCTTCAGCCTTGCCAAGACAAAGCAAGCCTTGGGGATTATCATGTCCCGCATTCTCTTTTGGTGACAGCGATATGACTGATCAGCGCAAAGGCAGCGATGCCGAACCCACCACTCACTTCGGCTTCAAGAACGTTCCGGAAAGCCAGAAAGCGGAAAAAGTCGCTGAGGTGTTCCACTCCGTAGCCGCCAAGTACGACCTGATGAACGACGTGCTGTCGGGCGGCATGCACCGCCTGTGGAAGCGCTTCACTATCGAGTTGTCGGGTGTACGCACCGGCAACCGCGTGCTGGACATCGCCGGCGGTACGGGCGACCTGGCGGCCAAGTTCTCCAAGCTGGTTGGCCCTACCGGCCAAGTAGTGCTGGCGGATATCAACGGTTCGATGCTCAAGGTTGGCCGTGATCGCCTGCTGGATAAAGGCGTGGCCGGCAACATCGAATTCGTCCAGGCCGACGCTGAAAAGCTGCCGTTCCCGGATAACCATTTCGACTGCGTGACCATCGCCTTCGGCCTGCGCAACGTAACGCACAAAGAAGACGCTATCCGCTCGATGCTGCGTGTGCTCAAGCCGGGTGGCCGCCTGCTGGTGCTGGAGTTCTCCAAGCCGACCAACGCGTTGATGTCCAAGGTCTACGACACCTACTCGTTCGCCTTCATGCCGTTGATGGGCAAGCTGATCACCAATGACGCCGAGAGCTACCGCTACCTGGCCGAATCGATCCGCATGCACCCCGACCAGGAGACCCTGAAGTCGATGATGGTAGACGCCGGCTTCGACCGCGTGACCTACCACAACATGACCTCGGGCATCGTCGCCCTGCACCGCGGCATCAAACCCTGATGCTGTTCGCAGGCCTTCTCGCCAGCGTTGAACACGGCCTCAATCGTGTTCTGCGCCTGGACAGCACCGCCCTGGCGCGGCTCGCGCACTTGAACGGCAAAGTCATTGCCGTCGACTGCACGAGCCCCGCCTTGCAGCTGTTTATCCTGCCCAGCGATGAAGGCGTGCTGCTCGCCAGCCAATGGGCCGCCGAAGCCGATTGCACCCTGCGCGCACCGGCGTCGAGCCTCTTGCACCTGGCACTGAGCCGCAACAAGACCGCCATCCTCCACGGCCCCGACGTGGAACTGGAGGGCGACAGCGCGGTGCTGATGGACCTGGCCGCCGTGCTGCAAGACCTGGAACTGGACTGGGAATACGAGCTGTCCCGCTGGATCGGCCCCGTCGCCACCCAGTTGATCAGCGGGCACCTGCGCAGCCGCTCGCGCTGGTACCAGCAAGGGTTCGCCGCCCTCAACCAGAACCTTGCCGAATACCTGAGCGAAGAATCGCGCACCCTGGTCGGGGAACGGGAAGCGCAAGCGCGCTTTCGCGAACTCGACAAGGCCAAAATCGACCTGGAACGCCTCGAGGCGCGCGTTGAGCGCCTGAGCCGTTCCCTTGATCCAAGCGATAACGCATGAAGCTGCTCGCCGTCCGCCGTCTGTTTCGTATCCAGCGCGTCGTAATCCGCTACCGCCTCGATGACCTGCTGTTCGCCCTGCCCTTGCCGTGGTTTCTGCTGGCGGTGCGCTATGCACTGCCGTGGCGCTGGTTCCCGCGCAAACCGCTGGACCTGAGCCGCGGCGCGCGCCTGCGCCTGGCGTTGCAGGATTTGGGGCCGATTTTTATCAAGTTCGGGCAGATCCTCTCCACCCGCCGCGACCTGTTGCCCGAAGACATCGCCGATGAGTTGATGCTGCTGCAGGACCGCGTGCCGCCGTTTGATTCCCAACAGTCGATGAGGCTGATCGAAGAGCAGTTGGGCAAGAAGATCAGCGACGTATTCAGCCGTTTCGACGTCGACCCGCTGGCCTCGGCCTCGGTCGCACAAGTGCACGCCGCGCAGCTCAAGACTGGCGAAGAGGTGGTGGTGAAGGTGATTCGCCCCGGCCTCAAGCCGATCATCGGCCAGGACCTGGCGTGGCTGTTCATTCTTGCGCGCGCCGCCGAGCGCTTCTCCGCCGACGCGCGCCTGCTGCACCCGGTGGACGTGGTCGCCGATTACGAAAAAACCATCTACGACGAACTCGACCTGCTGCGCGAGGCCGCCAACGCCAGCCAGCTCAAGCGCAACTTCGAAGGCTCGCAGCTGCTGTACGTACCGCAAGTGTATTGGGACTGGTGCCGCCCCAAAGTGCTGGTGATGGAGCGCATCTACGGCGTGCAGGTCACCGACCTCGCCACCCTGGCCGACCAGCGCACCGACATGAAAATGCTCGCCGAGCGCGGCGTGGAGATCTTCTTCACCCAGGTATTCCGCGACAGTTTCTTCCACGCCGACATGCACCCGGGCAACATCTTCGTCAGCACCGTCAACCCGTGGAGCCCGCAGTACATTGCGATCGACTGCGGCATCGTCGGCAGCCTGACCCCGGAAGACCAGGACTACCTGGCGCGCAACCTGTTCGCCTTCTTCAAGCGTGACTACCGCCGCGTGGCGCAACTGCACATCGATTCGGGCTGGGTGCCGGCAGAAACCAAGCTCAACGAATTCGAAGCGGCCATCCGCACCGTGTGCGAACCGATCTTTGAAAAACCGTTAAAAGATATTTCATTCGGCCAGGTACTGATGCGCCTGTTCCAGACCGCGCGGCGCTTCAATATGGAAGTGCAGCCGCAGCTTGTTCTTTTGCAGAAAACCCTGCTCAACATCGAAGGCCTGGGCCGTCAGCTGTACCCGGACCTCGACCTGTGGAACACCGCGCAGCCGTTCCTGGAGCGCTGGATGCGTGAGCGGGTCAGCCCAAAAACCTTGCTGGGCAACCTGCAAAGCCAGGTCGAGCAGCTGCCGCACCTGGCCAACATGACGCGCGACCTGCTGGAGCGCATGTCCCAGCCCCATGCCAAAGACCCCGCGCCGCCCTGGCAGAAGCGCAAGGACGATTGGTTCCTGCGCCTGCTGGGCGCCGCGCACCTGGTGGGCGGCGTGATGCTGGCCATCGGTGGGCCGTTGAACCAACTGGGCCACTGGCCGGCCGGCATCATGGTCGCCGTGGGTGTTTATCTGATCGTGCGCCGATAGCCGATCCGGTTATACACTGTCGCAAATTGCCGGAGCGGAACATGAAAGACTGGCTGGACGAGATCAAATGGGACAGTGACGGCCTGGTGCCGGCCATTGCCCAGGACTACAAGACCGGGCGCGTGCTGATGATGGCCTGGATGAACCGTGAGGCCCTGAGCCTGACTGCCACTGAGCAGCGCGCCATTTACTGGTCACGTTCGCGTGGCAAACTGTGGCGCAAGGGCGAAGAGTCCGGGCACGTGCAAACCCTGCACGAGATGCGCATCGATTGCGACGCCGACGTGGTGATCCTCAAAGTCGAGCAGATCGGCGACATCGCTTGCCACACCGGCCGTCACAGCTGCTTCTATCGCGTGTTCGAGAATGGCGAATGGAAGGTGGTCGAACCGGTGCTCAAAGACCCGCACGCCATTTACTCGGCAGGACACTAGACATGAGCGATACCCTCAACCGCGTGGCCCAGGTGCTGGAAGACCGCAAAGGCGCGGACGCCGACAGCTCCTATGTCGCCAGCCTGTACCACAAGGGTTTGAACAAGATTCTGGAAAAACTCGGCGAGGAATCCGTCGAAACCATCATTGCTGCCAAAGACGCACAGATCAGCGGCGACTGCAGCGATGTCATCTACGAAACCGCTGACCTATGGTTCCACAGCCTGGTCATGCTCGCCCAACTGGGGCAGCATCCACAGGCCGTGCTGGACGAACTGGACCGTCGCTTCGGCTTGTCCGGGCACGCCGAAAAGGCCTCGCGCCCGTCCGCCTGAATAACTTTTACAGAGGAATTGCAGCATGGGCATTTTTGACTGGAAACACTGGATCGTCATTCTGGTGGTGGTGGTACTGGTGTTCGGCACCAAGAAACTCAAAAACCTGGGCACCGACGTGGGCGAATCGATCAAGGGCTTTCGCAAAGCCATGAACGATGACGAAAAGCCAGCCGACCCCGTGGTCAACCCTGTCGTTAACCCAGCGCCGCCGGTCCAGCCTGTGCACCCGCAGGCCACCCAGCCCATCACCGAGCGTCGTACCTTCGACGTGCAGGCTGAAAAAGTCCAAGAGCCGACCCGCAAAGACTCGTGAGCACTGACTAATGTTTGGTATCAGCTTCTCTGAACTGCTCCTCGTCGGCCTCGTCGCCCTGCTGGTATTGGGGCCGGAACGCCTGCCCGGTGCCGCGCGCACGGCCGGCCTATGGATCGGGCGCCTGAAACGCAGTTTCAACGCCATCAAACAGGAAGTTGAACGGGAAATCGGCGCCGACGAGATTCGCCGCCAACTGCACAACGAACATATCCTTTCGCTGGAGCAGGAAGCGCGCAAGATTCTGTCGCCGGTCAATGAGCCGAGCAAACCGGCAGAGCCCGTGGCCGAGCACAGCATCGCGCCGCCGCCTGTGACCGAAGCTGCACCGGTGCTGGAACACACCCCGGCACCCACCGCACCTGCCCCGACAGCGCCAGCGCCGACGCCCGTTGCGTCGCCCGCTCCCCATGACCCTACATTGCCGCCGCGAGCCCCATGAGCGCTGATAAACCGGAAAACGACCAGCACATGCCGCTGGTCTCGCACCTCACCGAGCTGCGTACCCGCCTGCTGCGTTGCGTAGCGGCCATCTTCATCATCTTTGCCGGGCTGTTCGCCTTCACCCAGCAGATCTACACCTTCGTTTCGACACCGCTGCGCCAGTACCTGCCGGCCGGCGCAACGATGATCGCCACCGACGTGTCGTCACCGTTCCTGACGCCGTTGAAGCTGACCATGATGGTTTCGCTGTTCCTGGCGATTCCGGTGATCCTGCATCAGATCTGGGGCTTTATCGCGCCGGGCCTGTACAAGCATGAGAAGCGCATCGCGGTGCCATTGCTGGTGTCGAGCATCCTGCTGTTCTACACCGGCATGGCCTTCGCCTATTTCCTGGTGTTCCCGCTGATCTTCAAGTTCTTCGCCGCCGCCACCCCGGCCGGCGTGGAGATGATGACCGACATCACCAGTTACCTCGACTTCGTAATGACGCTGTTTTTCGCCTTTGGCGTCGCCTTCGAAATCCCGGTCGCCGTGGTGCTGCTGGTATGGATCGGCGTGGTTGACGTCAAGTACCTGAAGAAAGTGCGCCCGTACGTGATCATCGGTTGCTTTGTGGTGGGCATGATCCTGACGCCACCGGACATCTTCTCGCAGACCCTGTTGGCTGTGCCGATGTGGATGCTGTTCGAGATCGGCATCCTGTTTGGCAGTTTGATCAGCAAGCGTGGCGAGCACCCGGACGACCAACCCGCCGACGACGATCAGCCGCCAGCGACCCAGCCGTGAACCTGCTGCTGCTTGAGGAGGCCGACTTTATCGCGGCCGACCGGGTGATCCTGCGTGATCGCCGCCTGGTGCATATGCAGGACGTCCACCGCGCTGCGGTGGGCGACAACCTGCGTGTGGGGCGCATTGGCGGGCTGATGGGCAATGCCCAACTGCTGCGCCTGGAACCCGGCGAAGCCGAGTTGCAAGTCAGCTTCGACCTGCAGCCGCCGGCCAAACTGCCGTTGACCCTGCTGCTGGCCCTGCCGCGCCCGAAGATGCTGCGCCGGGTGTTGCAAACCGTTGCAGCCATGGGCGTGCCCAAAGTGGTGCTACTCAACAGCTACCGCGTGGAGAAGAGCTTCTGGCAAACCCCGTTCCTTGAGCCCGAGGCGATTCGCGAGCAGCTGGTTCTGGGTCTGGAGCAGGCGCGCGATACAGTGCTGCCCGAGATCGTTATCGAAAAGCGCTTCAAGCCGTTCGTCGAAGATCGCCTGCCGGCCATGACCGCAGGCACCCTCGGCCTGATCGGCCATCCCGGCGACTACCCGGCCTGCCCGCGGGCGCTGGATGAACCGGTAACGCTGGCCATCGGCCCGGAAGGTGGCTGGATACCCTACGAAGTGGACCTGCTGACCAAAGCCGGCCTGCAACCCGTGCAGCTTGGTGCGCGAATCCTGCGCGTAGAAACCGCCGTCACCGCCCTGCTCGCCCGCCTGTTCTAAACCTCACCGC